>NZ_JAVDSL010000002.1:0-300000 GCF_031455295.1 Leifsonia sp. 1010 | reverse complement strand
ACCACCACCCGATCGGCGCTCGAGAACGAGGTGACCTCCACGCGCGCCGCGCTCGAGAACGAGGTCACCACGACCCGATCCACCCTCGCAGAAGAGGTCGAGCGGACCACCAAGCAGCTCGCCGACGACACCCTCCAGACCCGCACCACCCTGGAGAAGGAGACGACGGAGACGCGGGCACGGCTGGAAGCCGACCGCGCCGCGACCGCGGCCCAGCTGGCCGCCGACCGCGAGCAGACGGCCAGCGAACTGGCCGCCGAGGTCGACAGCACGCGCGCCCGCCTGGCCGCGGAGGCCGACCGTCAGCGCCGCGAGCTGGCGGCCGAGGCCGCCGAACTGCGGGCGCAGCTCGCCTCCGAAGTGGATGCCGCACGCACCTCGCTCACCGACGAGATCGCTCGCGAGCGCAGCTCCGTCGAGGCCGAGCTCACCGCCGAGCGCGCCCGCCTGGCCGCGGAGGTCGAGTCGACCACCTCCGCCCTCACCGCTGAGGTCGAGCAGACGAAGTCCGCCCTCGAGACCGAGGTCACCACGACCAAGGCCGCACTCGCCGCCGAGGTCGAGCAGACGAAGTCGGCCCTCGAGACCGAGGTCACCACCACGAAGGCCGCCCTGGCGGACGAGGTGGAGCGGACCAGGACCGAGCTCGCGGCCGAGGTCGACCAGACCACGAAGGCGCTCGCCGCCGAGGTCGAGCAGACGAAGTCGGCCCTCGAGACCGAGGTCACCACCACGAAGGCCGCACTCGCCGCCGAGGTCGAGCAGACGAAGAAGGCCCTCGCCGCCGAGACCGAGCGGACGAAGTCCGCGCTCGCGGCCGAGACGGAGGAGACACGCACCCGCCTCGCGGAGGACGTGCGCCGGACGACACTGGAGCTCGCCGACCAGCGTGAGGCGACCGCGAACGAGCTCGCCGACCAGCGCGAGCAGCAGCGGCTGGAGCTCGAGCGCGACGCGGAGCGCACCCGCGTCGCCCTTGCCGACGAGGCCCAGCAGACGAGGGTCGCCCTCGAGAAGGAGACCGCGGAAGCCCGCGCCGAGGTCGCCCGTGAGACCGCCGAGGCCCGCACGGCGCTCGAGGCCGAGATCGCCCAGCGCACGGCCGAGTTCGAGCAGGAGGCGGCGAACGCCCGCGCCGCACTCGACAACGAGCTCACGCAGCTGCGCACCTCCACCCTGGAGGAACTGGATGCGCGTACGCGCGAGATCGCGCAGGCCCGCATCGACCTGGACGTCGAGCTGAAGGCGCGCCGCGACGAGGCCGAGAAGGAGTACCTCACGCGGCACCAGGAGGCCGTCGCCCAGACGCAGAAGTACCTCGACGAGGCCAACGTGCAGCTTGCGGACGCCGTCAAGCGCACCGCCCAGGCCCGTTCCGAAGCCGAGGCGTTCGAGGCGGAGGCCCGTCGCACGGTCACCGAGGCCAGGAAGAAGGCCGAAGAGACCGCCACGCAGGTCATCCACGACGCCGAGGAGCGGGCCGCGGCTCTGCTCGAGGAGACGGAGGAGCGCACACAACGCCTCGTGGCGGACGCGGAAGAGCGCCTCGCCCAGATTAGGATTGAGCGCGAGGCTGTGGCCGGGTACTTCGAGAACCTGCGCGGCGTCCTTCAGCAGGCCGAAAGTGTGACTGCCGACCGCGACTGACCCAGGGGGACACATGAAGATCCAGAACCCGTTCCGCCTCGGCCTCATCGGCGCCCTCGGAGTCGGGCTCGGGATCCTCATCCTCAGTGCGATCACCAGCCTCGCGACGATCATCACGTACATCGGTGCCGCGCTGTTCCTGGCGCTCGGCATCGAGCCGCTGATCTCGTTCCTCGAGCGCCGCAAGTTCCCGCGCTGGCTGGCGCTGGTCGTCGCTCTCGTGGTCATCATCGGCGCCTTCATCGGCCTGATCTGGGCGATCGTCCCGGTCGCGATCAGCCAGGCCACCCAGCTCGTCCAGAACACCATCACCTGGGTGAACAACGGCGACGCCGAGAAGTGGTTCCTCAGCCTCCAGCATCAATTCCCTGGGATCGTCAACCAGCAGAACATCGACGCCGTCACTGAGTGGCTGCAGAAGAACCTGCCGGACATCACGTCGAAGGTGCTGCAGACCGGTGTCGGAATCGTGCAGGGCGTGTTCGGCGTCATCATCGTCGTCATCCTGACCATCTACTTCACGGCTTCGCTGCCCGCGATCAAACGCTCCGCATACCAGCTCGTGCCCGCCTCCCGCCGGGCCCGGTTCGCCGACCTGGGCGACCAGATCACCGACTCCGTCGGCAAGTACGTCATGGGGCAGGTCCTGCTGGCCCTCGTCAACGGCATCCTGAGCGCGATCTTCCTGACGGTGATCGGCGCGAAGTTCCCCATCCTGCTCGCGTCGATCGCGTTCTTCTTCTCGTTGATCCCGCTGGTCGGAACGATCACCGGTTCCGTCATCATCGTCGCGGTCTGCTTCCTGTCCGGAACGCCGACCGCAATCGCCGCGGCGATCTACTACCTGATCTACATGCAGGTGGAGGCGTACGTGCTCAGCCCGCGCATCATGAACCGCGCGGTCTCCGTTCCCGGCGCCCTCGTCGTCGTCGCCGCCCTCGCCGGCGGCACGCTGCTCGGCATCCTCGGAGCGCTCGTCGCGATCCCGTTCGCGGCGGCCATCCTGCTGATCGTCAAGCAGGTCGTCATCCCGCGTCAGAACGAGCTCTGACGCAACGCCCGCCTAGGAAGCGGGCGGCGGCCATTCGGTCGGCAGCGGCAGAGCACCGGGGTTGATGCGCTGCACGATCTCGGTGAGGACGCGCCGGGTCTGGTTCTCCCCCACCCAGAGGTGCTTCCCGCCCTCGACGTCCACCAGCTCGATCTGCGGCAGCGGACGGAACCGCTCGGCAGCCTCGGCCGGACGCAGGAAGTCGTCGAGCTCCGGGATGAGCGCCACGATCGGGCGATGGTCCCCCGACCACGCAGCGAGATGCTCCGGCTTCGCCCGATGCAACGGCGGAGACAGCAGGATGACCCCGTCGACGGGGAACTCGCGCCCGTACATGAGGGCGAGTTCCGTGCCGAACGACCAGCCGAGGAGCCAGGGATGCGGGAGCCCGCCCTCGGCGACGAACGCCATCGCCGCCTCGACGTCGAATCGCTCGCCGACACCGTGCTCGAAGCTGCCCTGGCTGCGACCGCGCGGCGAGGAGGTGCCGCGCGTATTGAACCGCAGCACGGCGACGTCGGCCAGCGCGGGCAACCGGGCGGCGGCCTTGCGGAGGATGTGCGAGTCCATGAAGCCGCCGGCCGTCGGGAGCGGATGGAGCGTCACGAGTGTGGCCACCGGCTCGCGGTCGACGGGGGTCGCCAGTTCGCCGACCAGCGTGAGGCCGTCGGCCGTATGCAGCTCGATGTCCTCACGACGCGCGGGCAGTTCGACCCCGCCGCGGATCTCGACGGGCTCGCCGCTCGTGCTGTGCGCGGTCACGTTCTCGGTCGTCATGCGATCCTCCAGCAGGACTCGTGCCAGTGCCGTCGTGCGGCCAGGTCGGCCGCATCCCCCAGCACACCGTCGGCGCGCCACGCGACCAAGTGGGCGACGCCCGGCGCGATGTCGCGCCCACAGCCCGGGCACCGGTAGCTCTTCTGCGCCTGCGCGGCAGAGACGGGCTGGACGTTCCACTCGACGCCGCGGCGCACCTCGGTGCGTCGCCATCCGGAGAGCAGTCGCTCCAGGCCGTCCGGCTCGTCGTCCTTCCGGCCGCCCTGACGGCCTCGGGGACGGTTGGAACGCGGCATGGGACCAGTTTAGGCGCGGAGTTCGTGGGTGCTGGTCACGGTGGACCGCGGGTCAGGGTGCTCGGCGTGAGCCGGGATCAGTACCAGCCCTGGCTCTGCCACACGCCCCAGGCGCCGCACGGCGTGCCGTAGCGGCCGGCGATGTAGCCGAGGCCCCAGTTGATCTGCACCGACGCGTCGGTCTCCCAGCCCGGCCCCATCTTGCTGCCGGGCAGCGCCTGCGGGATGCCGTACGCGCCGCTCGGATTCGACGCGTTGACGCGCCAGCCGGACTCGTGGCTCCACAGGGTGTCGAGGCAGCCCCACTGGTCGTCGCCCCAGCCGCGCGCCTGCATCATCTGGTAGCCGATGTCCTTGGCCGTGCCGGCACTCGGGATGGGCGCGGTCGGGGCCGACCCGCCGCTGGAGGACGACTTCTTGGCCGACGGCGTCGGCGTCGGGGTCGGCGTCGGAGTGGGCTTCGGTTTCTCCTTGACCGTGACCGCATCGCGCGTGATGGTCTGGCCCGCCGCATCCGGAGCCGTCAGATTCTGCGTGGGAGCGCCGTCGTAGCGCTGGGTGGTGGGGATCTCCTGTAGCGATTCCGCGTAGGCCGGCGTAGTGGTCGTGCCCGAGAACGGATCGACCACGTTCACCAGCGCGAAACCCACGGCGGCGGTGAATGCGAACCCCAGAAGGGCCGCCCGCGACCGGATGTGCGGTCGCCGGGATCGCTTGAACGCGACGCCGACCGGGTTGGCCGGAGTCAGCGGCACGATCTCTGCTGCTGCTGCTCGTCTACCCACGATCACAGAACGATAACGGAGATCGGGCTCAGATCCAAGAATCGACGCCCGCACTCAGCGAACCGCCAGCATGACGTCGGTGACACTGTCGAGCAGGAGATCGACCTGGACCTCACGGTATCCGCCGCGCTGCTCGCGGAACGTGACCGTCCGGACCTCCTCGACGCTCATCGGACGGCCGTCCTGGAAATACCGCACCAGCCGGTTCGCGAACCGGTCGACGTCGTTGCGGTTGTAGCCGAGCGTGAGGAAGCTGACGCGGTCGAACCGGTGCCCGAGCGGACGGTCGAGGCGGTTCAGGACGACCTGGGCGGTCGTGCGCGCTTCCTCGAACCACGAGGCGTCACCCTGACGGCTGCGGACAGCCTCGCGCTCGCGGGCCGCGAACGCGTCCTCCAGGCGCTCCAGCGCCGCATCGACGTGCGTGGTCGAATAGCCGCCCTTGGCCATCGAGAACGCCGCGTGACGGATGTCGGCGGCCGTCAGCGAGGGCGCATCCTCGTCGGCGTCGTACGCCCGGCGCGCCAGCTTGAGGAACTCATCCACCTGTTCGACGTCATAGCCCGGCTTGGACTTGGGGCTGCGGGGGAAGGTGCTCACTCCCCCATTCTGTCATCGGAAGATGAGGAACAGGACGTAGGTGGCCGCCGCCGACGGCAGGATCGAGTCGAGCCGGTCGAGGAAACCGCCGTGGCCGGGCAACCACGAGCTCATGTCCTTGATGCCCAGATCGCGCTTGATGAGCGACTCGGCGAGGTCGCCGGCGGTAGCGGTCAGCAGCAGGACGACGCCGAAGACGATGCCGAACCACCAGACCTCGCCCAGCATGAACACCGAGAGCAGAACGCCCGCGATGATGGCCGCGGCGGCAGCGCCGGCGAAGCCCTCCCACGTCTTCTTCGGGCTGATGGTCGGCGCCATCGGGTGCTTGCCCCACGACAGACCGCTCACGTAGGCGCCGGTGTCGACCGAGACGACGAGGATGAGGAACGCGAGCACCCACCACTCGCCGCCCGGCTCCGCCAGGAGCAGGATGACGAAGCTGGCCAGCAGGCTCACGTACAACTGGGCGAAGACCGCCCACAGCAGGTCGCGGCCGAGTGCGCCTGCGCTGCGCCGGGAGGCGGGCACGACCAGCTCCTCCACCAGCCGCCAGACCACGACCAGCACGATCCCGGCGGAGAGAGCGACGAGCATGCCCCCCGCGTGCAGGAAGAACGTCGCCGGGACGATACCAACCGCGGCGATCACGGTCGGGATGCGCGGCACGCGGCGTCCGGCCCCGCGGAACGCCTGCGCCAGCTCGAAGCTGGCGAACCCGGCCATCGCCATCCCGAACACCAGGAAGAGCTCCTTGATGAAGATCAGGCTGACCAGGACGAGCGCGCCGACGGCGAGGCCGATCACGATCGCGAGGATCAGGTTGCGGCCCGTGCGCTCGGCGATCCGTTCGTTCGTGGCGTCGAGCTGCGCCTTGCGGGCCTGCACCTGACGCTCGAAGTCGGCGCGGGTGGCCTGCACCTGGGCGCGGAACTCCTCCCGCGAGCGTGCCTTGCCCCGGCGACCGTGCAGATCCGCCGTGTCGACGGGCAGCACGGCGGGCGGCTCCGCGGACGGCGGGCCGCCGGGTGCCGGCGTCGCCGGGACCGGGTTCGCCGGCGTCGGCGCTCCCGGCGTCGGCGCTCCCGGCGTCGGCGCTCCGGGGCTCTCGTCGGTCATCGGCTAGACCTCGAGGAGTTCGGCTTCCTTGCGCTTCAGAGCCTCGTCGACCGCGTCGACGTGGGTGCGCGTGATGGCCTCGAGCTCCTTCTCGGCGCGGGCCAGCTCGTCGTCGCCGACCTCGCCCTTCAGCGCATCCAGGTCGTCCTTCGACCGACGGCGGATGTTGCGCAGCGCGACCTTGGCGTCCTCGCCCTTGCCGCGAACGATCTTGACGAACTCCTTGCGGCGGTCCTCCGTGAGCTCCGGCAGGGTGACCCGGACGATCTCGCCGTCGTTGCCGACGTTGGCCGAGAGGTTGGGCATGTTGACGATGGCCTTCTCGATGTCCTTGAGCGCCGACTTGTCGTACGGCGTGACCAGCAGGACGCGGGCCTCGGGGTTCTGGAGACCGGCCAGCTGCGCGAGCGGCGTCGGCGACCCGTAGTAGTCGACCAGCACCTTCTGGAACAGTGCCGGGTTGGCCCGGCCCGCGCTCACGGTGCCGAAGTCCTCCCTCGCCGCGTCCACGGTCTTGCTCATGCGCTGACGGGCATCGGAAATCACATCCGCGATCACGGTTTCTCCTTCAGATCGGTGGGTCGGTGTCTAGTCTATTGCGCGGTCACGTCGCCGCCGGTGCCGGACCGGCGGCGACGCTCGAAGACCCGCCCGCGGCGTTCAGCCGAGGAGAGTGCCGATCTCGGCACCGAGAAGTGCGGCCGTGACGTTGCCGGCCGGCTCGATCCCGAAGATGCGCATCGGCATCCCGTTGTCCATGCAGAGGCTGAGCGCCGTCGAGTCGACCGCCTTCAGGTTCTGCTGCAGAGCCTCCTGGTGGCTGATCTGGTCGATCTTGCGCGCATCGGGGTTCGTGCGAGGGTCGTCGTCGTACATGCCGTCGACGCCGTTCTTGGCGACGAGCACGACGTCGGCGCTGATCTCGAGCGCGCGCTGCGCGGCGACCGTGTCGGTCGAGAAGTACGGGAGCCCGGCGCCCGCGCCGAAGATCACGACCCGACCCTTCTCGAGGTGCCGCTCCGCCCGGCGCGGGATGTACGGCTCGGCGACCTGGGTCATCGAGATCGCCGACTGGACGCGCGTCTCCGCTCCGGCCTGCTCCAGGAAGTCCTGGAGTGCGAGCGAGTTCATGACCGTCCCGAGCATGCCCATGTAGTCGGCACGGCCGCGGTCCATACCGCGCTGCGAGAGCTCGGCTCCGCGGAAGAAGTTGCCTCCGCCGACGACGATGGCGATCTCCACGTCCTGTGCGGCCTGCGCGATCTCACGCGCGATGCTGCTGACGATGTCCGGGTTGACGCCCAGCTGTCCGCCGCCGAACGCTTCGCCGGAGAGTTTGAGAAGGACCCTGCGTCGCTGTGAAGGATGTCTCTGGGTGGCTGCCGACATGCGTGAATAGCGTCCTTCCGTGCGTGGTTCTGGTTAAAGCTAGTGGGTGCTCGCGGGAGAGGGACATCCTCCCGCGCACAGAAAAGGAGTCCGGATCGTGTTCACGATCCGGACTCCTTCATGACCTGTTACGCGCCGACCTTGAACCGGGCGAAACCGGTGATGGTCAGGCCCGCATCCTTCACCACCTGGGTGATGGTCAGCTTGTTGTCGCGCGCGTACTCCTGCTCGAGCAGGGCGACCTGCTTGAAGTAGGCGCCGAGGCGACCCTCGATGATCTTCGGGAGCGCGGCCTCCGGCTTGCCCTCGTTGCGCGAGATCTCCTCGACGATGCGACGCTCGTTCTCGACCTCTTCGGCCGGGACGTCCTCGCGGTTGAGGTAGGTCGGGTTCGCGAACGAGATGTGCTGCGCGATGCTGCGGGCGGTCTCCGCGTCGTCACCGGTGTAACCGAGGACGACACCGACCTGCGGCGGCAGGTCCTTGGAGGTCTTGTGCAGGTAGATCGCGAAGTGCTCGCCGTTCACGACGGCGATGCGGCGGAGCTCCACCTTCTCGCCGAGGATGGCGGCCTCGTCACCGATGAGCTCGGCGACGGTCTGGCTGCCGGCGGGGGCCGCGAGGGCCTCCTCGACGGTGGTGGCGCCGGCGGCCGCGGCCGCGTCGAGAACCTTCTCGGACAGGGCGATGAACTTGTCGCCCTTCGCCACGAAGTCGGTCTCGCACGCGAGCTCGATCATGGTGGCGGTGCCGTTGCCGTTCTCCTTGGCGGCGACGAGGCCCTCGCTGGTGGAGCGGTCGGCACGCTTCGCGTTGCCCTTCGCACCCTTCAGGCGCAGGATCTCGGTGGCCTTCTCGATGTCGCCACCGGCCTCCTCGAGGGCCTTCTTGGTGTCGACCATGCCGGTGCCGAGCTGCTCACGGAGAGCCTTGATGTCGGCGATGCTGATGTTTGCCATGTTCTGACTGGAACCTTCTTTTTCTCGAAGACTTCTGGTTGACGCGGGTTACTTGGACTCGGCGTCCGCAGGTGCGTCGGTCTCGACGGTCGACTCGGCCTCGGCGGCGTCGGTCTCGGCGGCCACGACGGCGTCAGCCTCGACAGCGTCCGCCTCGCCCTCGGCGATGACCTCGGCGGAGTCGGCCTTGGCGGCCGCCAGGTCCGCGTCAGCGGCCTTGGCGGTCTCGGCGCTCGACTGCACCTCTTCGGAGGACTGCTGCAGGAGCTCCTGCTCCCACTCGGCGAGCGGCTCGGCCGGCTCGGCGCCCTCTTCGGGCTTCTGGTGACGCTGGATGAGGCCCTCGGCCGCGGCGTCGGCGACGATGCGGGTCAGCAGGGTGACGGAGCGGATGGCGTCGTCGTTGCCCGGGATCGGGTACTGGACCTCGTCCGGGTCGCAGTTCGTGTCGAGGATGCCGATGACCGGGATGCCCAGCTTCTTGGCCTCGTCGATCGCGAGGTGCTCCTT
Source organism: Leifsonia sp. 1010 (assembly GCF_031455295.1). Lineage (NCBI taxonomy): Bacteria > Bacillati > Actinomycetota > Actinomycetes > Micrococcales > Microbacteriaceae > Leifsonia > Leifsonia sp. 1010. The sequence goes on along the minus strand of NZ_JAVDSL010000002.1, from coordinate 290,867 downwards.
CTTGGTGTCGACCACCCAGAGCGCGCTCGGCGTCTTGCTGAGGTTGCGGATGCCGCCCAGCGACTTGTGGAGCTTGTCCAGCTCGCGCTTCTTGATCAGCAGCTCCTTCTTGGTGAAGCCGCTGGTGGTGCCCTCGAAGTCGAGCTCCTCGAGCTCCTTCATGCGGGCGAGGCGCTTGGACACGGTCGAGAAGTTGGTCAGCAGACCGCCCAGCCAGCGCTGGTTCACGTAGGGCTGGCCCACGCGGGTCGCCTGCTCGGCGATCGCCTGCTGGGCCTGCTTCTTGGTGCCGACGAAGAGGATGGTGCCGCCGTGGGCGACGGTCTCGCGGACGAAGTCGTACGTCTTGTCGATGTACGCGAGAGACTGCTGCAGGTCGATGATGTAGCTGCCCGAGCGCTCGGTGAGGATGAAGCGCTTCATCTTCGGGTTCCAGCGACGGGTCTGGTGTCCGAAGTGGACGCCGCTGTCGAGCAGCTGGCGCATGGTGACGACGGCCATTGCCGTTTCTCCTTTGGTTGCGGTTGTCTGCGACGGCCGGCGGCCGCCACTCCTGGTGCCCCGCGCGCATCCGCATCCCACCGCCCGCACGGCGAGGCCGTCGAGTGGAGTGGGAGACCGGTGGATGCGCGCCCCGCCCGGTGAAAGGCGCCTCTCGCGAGGATCTACGGGCACGCGTAGTCACTCCGACGAGCGGAGTGCTTCAGACATCCTAGCAGGAAGCGGGGGTCAGGCGGAGTCTCCGCTGGAGCGCACCTGGACGCCCCGGCGCTTGCCCCCGGCTTCGCGGAAGAGGGTCTCGGCGTGCTCCAGTGCCATCCCGTTCGTCTCGGGGATCTTGAAGAAGACGAAGAAGAACGACAGGGCCGCGAAGATCGCGTACATGCCGTACGTGAAGGGCAGCGAGAAGTCGGCCATGGGCGGGAACGAGACCGTCACCAGGAAGTTGGCGATCCACTGCGCGGCCGCCGCGACGCCGAGCGCCTTCCCGCGGATCTTGGTCGGGAAGATCTCGCCGAGCAGCACCCACACCAGCGGTCCCCACGACGCACCGAAGCAGATGACGAAGATGTTCGCGGCGATCAGCGCGATCGGGCCCCACGGATTCGGCAGCGAGACGGCGCCGTCGACCTTGACCGCGAAGGCGAAGGAGAGCGCCATGACACCCAGGGACAGGGCCATACCGACCGAGCCGGTCAGCAGGATGGGGCGGCGGCCGACGCGGTCGACGAGCACGATGGCGATGATCGTCACGACCACATTCGTGACCGACGTGATGACGGTGATGAGCAGCGAGTTGCTCTCGGTGAAGCCGACCGCCTTCCACAGTGTCGTCGAGTAGTAGAAGATCACGTTGATGCCGACGAACTGCTGGAAGACGGAGAGGATGATGCCGATCCAGACGATCGGCTTGAGGCCCAGCCGGTTGCCGGCGAGGGTGGCTTTCGCACCCTCCTTGTCCTCTTGGATCGCGCGCTCGATGTCGCCGATCTGACGGTCGATGTCCTCTTCGGGTACGAGCGTGGTGAAGATCTCCCGTGCCTCGTCATGGCGCCCGTTGGCGAGCAGGAAGCGGGGCGACTCGGGCAGCGTCAGGGCGAGGATGCCGTAGACGACGGACGGGATCACGCCGACCAGGAACATCCAGCGCCATGCCTCGAGACCGAACCAGAGCTGCTGGGACGCGGAACCGGCCACGCCGGCGAGGAGGGCGTCCGAGAGCAGCGCCACGAAGATACCGATGGTGATGGCCAGCTGCTGCAGAGAGGCGAGGCGTCCACGGGACTGCCGCGGCGAGATCTCGGCGATGTAGGCCGGGGCGACGACGGACGCGATACCGATGCCGAGACCGCCGATGACGCGCCAGAACCCGAGGTCCCAGGCGGAGAACGCGAGGCCGGCACCGATGGAGCTGGCGAGGAACAGGACGGCGCCGAGGAGCATCACCTTGAGGCGCCCCCAGCGGTCGGCGAGGCGACCGGCGATGAAGGCGCCGACCGCGCAGCCGAGCAGAGCGATGGCGACGATGAACCCGGTGACGAAGGCGTTGAGTGCGAAGCTCTTCTGGATGGAGTCGACGGCGCCGTTGATGACCGACGAGTCGAAACCGAACAGGAACCCGCCGACCGCCGCTGCGATCGCCAGTCCGGTGACTTTCCTCCGCATCGCCGCCGTGGGCCGTGGTGCGTTCTCGTCGCTCGTGGCGGCTGCGTTCCTGCTCTCTTCAGTCATGTCATCCCTTTTTCGGTTGTGTCGCCCACTGTTCGCGGCTCCCGGTCGGGGGGCGGCGAGGGCGAATCTCACGGTACGCCGCGAATGCGCCGGGGAGAACCGTCGGCCACGGGCGTGTCCACAGACGGCTTCCGTGCCGAGTTGTCCACCGCTTCGGAGCGCGCGTGGGCGCCCGGTGACGACGAAGCGCAGGGTGGTGTGGGTGGATGCGAAGAAAGGCGGAACGGATGCGGTTGCGTGAGCGGGTGGGCGGTGCCTGGGCACGGCTGCGGCTGGGACTCGGGCGCTGGCGAGCGGTGTGGCGTGCCCTGGCCGGGTTGGGGCTGCTGGTGACCGCCTTACCCGTCGGTTCGGCTGCTGCGGGGCCCGCCGCTGCCGTAGTCGCACCCTCGCCCGCATCGCGCCCGCAGGCCGTCGACGTCGAGGAGACCGGGCGTGACCGGCCAGCGGCCGCAGATCAGGGTGCGCGCTGGATGTGGCCGGTCGCCGCCCCTGCCATCAGCGCGCCCTATGCGGCACCTCCGACGCGCTACGCCGCGGGGCATCGCGGCATCGACGTGACGGCGGTGTCGGGGACGCCGGTCGTCGCACCGGAGACCGCGACAGTGCGCTTCGCGGGAGTGGTCGTGGACCGCCCGGTGGTGACGCTCGACCACGGCGGTGGAGTGCTGTCGAGCGTCGAACCGGTGTCGTCGGACCTTCCGGTGGGCTCGGCCGTCGCCCGTGGTGCGGTCATCGGGGTCGTGGCGTCGGGCGGGCATTGCGGCACGGCGTGCATCCACGTGGGTGTCCGCGTGGACGGAGAGTACGTGTCGCCCATGCTGTTCTTCGGACGGGTGCCGCCCGCGATCCTTCTGCCGCTCGGCCGCGGTTGAGCGACCGCTGGTCGAGCGGGTGCGCCCGGCCGCGCTCAAGCGCGGTGGTCTAGGCCCGATGGCTCGGGCGCGATGGCACGGGCACTTTGGCTCGGGCGCGAAGGCTCAGACCCGGCGGCTCAGACCCGGCGGCTCAGACCCGGCGGCTCAGACCCGGTGGCTGAGACCCGGTGGCTCGGACCGGTTGGCTGAGACCCGGTGGCTCAGACCCGGTGCCTCGGTCACGTTGGCTCAGGCGCGATGGTCCACGCGCGATGGCTTAGACCCGGTGGCTCAAAACCGGTGGCTCAAAACCGGTGGCTCAGACCCGGTGGCTCAGGCAGCGTGGCTCACGCGCGCGGGTGGGCGATGCGGTAGGCCTCTTTCAGCCGTTCGGTCGAGACGTGGGTGTAGATCTGGGTGGTCCCGAGGCTGGCGTGGCCGAGCAGTTCCTGCACGGCCCGGAGGTCCGCCCCGCCGTCGAGCAGGTGCGTCGCGGCCGTGTGACGGAGAGCGTGGGGCCCGGAAGGCCCTCGCCCTGGCACATCGGCGAGCAACCCGGCGACCAGCTCGTAGACGGCACGGCTGCCCAGACGCGCGCCCCGCGCACCGAGGAACAGCGCCGGCCCCGACCCGGCACCTGCCAGCCGCGGACGCCCGCCCGACAGCCAGGCACGGATGGCGCGCAGCGCCGGCACCCCGAACGGCACGACCCGTTCCTTGGACCCCTTACCGACCACACGGACAGTCAGGCGGTCGAGGTCGACATCGTCGACGTCGAGCCCCGTGAGCTCCGAGACTCGGATGCCGGCCGCGTACAGCAGCTCGATCACCGCCACATCGCGGAGCGACCCGGGGTCGCCGTCCGCCGCCCGCGCGGCGAGCCCCTCGAGGATCTCGTCCATCTGCTCCCGCGTGATCACTCTCGGAAGCGTCTTGTCCGCCTTCGGCGACCGCAGCCGCGCGGCGGGGTCCGCAACGGCACGATCCGCAGCCGCCTCCCCCGCGGCCGGGTCCGCAACCGCATGGTTCGGCCCCGTCTCCGCCACGGTCGGGTCTACGACCGCATGACCCGGCCCCGCGTCAGCCACGGCCGGGTCTACGACCGCATGATCCGGCCCGGTCCCTGCCGCAGACCCTCCGCCTGACGCGGACGAATACTCGACCCCACGGACCGCCCCCTCCGAGCCGTGAGCGCCACGACGTCCGCCCTGCGCCTCCGAGGCCGCGCCGGCACTCCGAGTCCCCTCGGCTTGTCGGGTCACCCAGGCACTGAAGCCGCGGACCGACGCCGCCCGCCTCGCGAGCGTTGACTTCGCGAGACCCCGCTTGGAGCCCTCCCAGAGCCAGTCGCGGTAGAGGTCGAGCGTCAAGCCCTCCGGGGACGAGACGCCCCGCTCCGCCGCGAAGGCGGCGAGCGCCCCCAGGTCCGACCGGTAGGCGCGGATCGTCTGCGGCGAGTACCCGCGCTCCACCCGCAGGTGCCGCTCGTACTGCTCGATGGCCGCATCCAGAATCACCTCCTCAGCTTGACGCCGGACCCTCTCCGCCGACGGCAGCGACGCGCCCTCTGCGAGACGGCGTCCGCCGAAGCCCCGCTACCACGGCGACCACCGGGGCGCTTCACGCGTGCCTCCGTTCGCTGAGCGTCCAGCCTTCACCGCTCTCCCTGGCGCGTCCCGCGAGATCGAGCCGGCCGAGGATCGCGGCGACCGTCGTGAACGGCAGAGCCGACCGCGCCGCGATCTCGTCCGCGCTGGCACCGCGCGCCGATGACAGTGCGGACAGGACCGCCCCCTCCGCATCTCCGCCGTCAGACGGCACCATCACGGTGTCGGCCGCCGCCGACCCTGGTTCGTCTGTCGGGCCGGTTCCCAGCGGGTCTGCCAGCTCGGCCATCTCTTCGGCCGACGTGACGCAGATGGCCGCATACTCCCTGATGAGACGGTGACACCCTGCCGACGCCGGCGAGAGGATGCTGCCCGGAACCGCCCCGAGCGGTCGCCCGAGCTGGGCAGCGTGGCCTGCGGTGTTGAGGGAACCGGACCGTCGCCCCGCCTCGACCACGACCGTCGCGCTCGCCGCAGCGGCGATCAGGCGATTGCGCATCAGGAACCGCCACCGGGTCGGCGCGTTGCCCGGAGGGAGTTCGGCGGCGAGCACACCCTCCCGGGCGACGCGACGCAGCAGTTCGTTGTTCCCTGCCGGGTAGAGACGGTCGACCCCTCCGGCGAGGAAGGCGACGGTCAGCCCGCCGCTCGCCAGCGCCGCTCGGTGGGCCGCCGCATCGATTCCGTACGCACCCCCGGACACGACGGCGAAGCCGCGTCGGGCCAGTCCGGCGGCGGCTTCCATCGCCACGTGTTCCCCGTAGTCGGTCGAGGCCCGGGCGCCCACGAGAGCGACCGAACGAGCTAGCAGCGCCAGTCGCTGAGGATCGCCACGGATCCACAGCGCGAGCGGCTCTCCGTCCTCGAGCGACGCGAAGCCCTCCGGCCAACATTCCGTGTCGGGTGTCACCAGGACCGCGCCGAGTCGTGCCGCCCGCTCGAGGGCACGGCAGGACTCCTCCACGGAGAGCCGCGACCTCCAACGTCCGAGGCACTCGGCGACCCGCCGGACCGCCCGTGCGTCGACGGGTGGGCGCTCCGGCGGGAAGCTCTCGAGCGTCAAGGCAGAGGTGCCTGCGGCAGCCCGACCCTCGTCTGTCTCGAACCGGTGCCCGAACTGCTCGCCCATTCGTCCCGCCGACAGCATCGACTCCTCCCCGGGAGGCCGCGTGAGGGCGTCCGTGTGGCGCGCGAGGCGCAGCACCTGCTCCGCTTCGTGGCCTTCCACGATGGCTCGGAGCAGTCCGACCGCGCCCAGCGCACCCACCAGGCGCCCGGCCTCCAGGTCTCCGGGTTCGATCGCCGTCGTCAATGCGGCTCGCGCGAACCGTTCGGCGTTCAGCTGGGACGTCCCTGCTCCGCGATCCAGCGGACCGCTGGAGACCCCTGCCACCAGGCGCCCCACGTCGCCATCGGACAGACCCGAGATGACCGATGCGGAACGGCGTCCGGTCTCAGGCATCGACGGCACATCGGTGCGTGCCGCGCCGGTCAGCGGTTCACCGACAACGCCCTCGTCCTTTCCGTCACCCACGGCATGCTGCGCCACCGCGCACCCGTCGCACTGGGCGCTCATGAGCTGATCCCGCGCCGGAGAAACAGCGCACGCCCGACATGGTCGACGTCCGGCGATCCAGCGCCGTCGAGGTCCGCGAGGGTCCAAGCGAGGCGCAGTGTTCGGTCGTAGCCGCGCATCGTGATGCCGCCGCGCTCCAACGCCCGGTCCAGTGGCGCGATCGCCGATGCACCGAGTCGGCGCTCGCCCGATCGCAGCCAGCTGCCGGCCACGTCGGCGTTGCGCACCCAGCCTGTTCCGCGCAGTCGCTCGACCGCACTGGCCCGAGCCGCCTCGACGCGCGCTCGGAGCTCGCTGCTGGTCCAGCCGGGCGCATGGACGTCGGACGCCGCATGGAGGGCCGCCAGCCCCAATCGCCGCACGGTGAGACGGATGTCCACACGATCCATCAGCGGCCCGGACATGCGAGCGAGGTAGCGTCTGCGCGCCATCGGCGAGCACGTGCACTCCGCATCCGCCGAACCGTAGTGCCCGCACGGACAGGGGTTCGAGGCGAGCACGAGCTGGAACCGCGCCGGAAACGACGCCGCACCGCTCGCGCGATGGATGGTGATGCTCCCGTTCTCGAGCGGCTGCCGGAGCGCGTCGAGCACGGACGGCGGAAACTCCGCCGCCTCGTCCAGGAACAGCACACCGTGAGTGGCCCGGACGATCGCGCCGGGGTTGATGCGTCCGCTGCCGCCGCCGACGAGTGAGACGGCCGATGCCGTATGGTGCGGCGCTTCGAACGGAGGCCTCCGCACCAGCTCGGCTCCGACGCCCAGACCTGTGAGAGAACGGATGCACGTGGCCTCCAACGCCTCGGCACCATCGAGGTCGGGCAGCAACGACGGCAGGCGCCGGGCGAGCATGGTCTTGCCCGCACCCGGCGGCCCGACCATGGCCAGATGATGGCCGCCCGCTGCAGCGGCGACCAGAGCCTCGACCGCTTCGCCGTTGCCCGAGACCTCCGACATGTCCGGCTCCGGTGCTGCACGGTGCTCGGACACTGCTGGAAGGACCGGCTCCTCGTCCGCCGGGTCGAGCTCGGCGCCGTGTACGATCGCCGCGGCACGTAGACCCGTCACTCCTGTCACCTCGATGCCCTCGACCAGGCACGCCTCGTCGAGGTTGCCTGCGGGCACGAGCACCCGATCGAACCCGGCTTCGCGAGCCGCCAGGACCGCGGGCAGCACACCCGCCACCGGACGCAGCCGCCCGTCCAGCCCGAGCTCACCCAGATGGACGGCACGCGCCGCGGAGGCCGGGGGTACGACCCCCGCCGCCGACAGCGCCGCGATCGCGATAGCCAGATCGAAACCGGACCCCTGCTTCGGCAGCGCGGCCGGCGACAGGTTGACCGTGAGCTTCTTCTGCGACAGGGAGCAGCCCGCGTTGACGGCGGCGGCCCCGACCCGCTTGCGCGACTCCCCCAGCGCCGTGTCGGGCAGCCCGATGAGGACGAAAGCCGGGAGACCGGCCGAGATATCCGCCTCCACCTCGACGACGTGGCCGCGCAAACCGTCGAGGGCGATGGCGAACGTGCGTGCCAGCGCCATCAGGCGATCCCGGTCAGGTGCTCGACGACCGGTCGATCGCTCCACGCGTCGGTGACGGCGACCGCGTCGATACGCACCGCGACGGCCCCTGGCTCCCGCTCACGGCACCACGCCGCGGCGAGACGCCGCAAGCGAGCCGCTTTCCGCGATGTGATCGCTTCGAACGGGTGCCCGAACGTCAGCGACGACCGCGTCTTCACCTCCGCGAACACCATCGTTGTGCCGCGCCGCAGGACCAGGTCGAGCTCCCCCGACGGGCACCGCCAGTTGCGGTCGATGAGGGTGTACCCGTTCTCCTGCAGCCACTCAGCAGCGACCTGCTCGCCGCGGCGGCCCAATTCGTCTTTCTCAGCCATGTCAACCTCCGCATCCAGCCTCGGCTGGTGGGCCGATCGGCGGAGCGGAGAGGACGGATCTGTGGAAAGACCGCGAGGAACGGAGCCTGTGAACAGGTGGAGCGTGAACGCTCAGTCGCTCACGAAAGCACGACGTTCACTCGTCGAGCGCGAGCTCCTTGGGCAGCTCGAACTCCTTGGAGGAGAGCTCCTCGATGTTGACGTCCTTGAAGGTCAGAACGCGCACCGACTTGACGAAGCGGTCGGCCCGGTACACATCCCACACCCAGACGTCGTTCATCGTGAGCTCGAAGTAGAAGTCGTGCTCCGTATCGCGGCGCACGAACTCCACCTCGTTCGCCAGATAGAAACGGCGTTCCGTCTCGATCACATACTTGAACTGCGAGACGACGTCCCGGTACTCGCGATACAAAGCCAACTCGACCTCGCGGTCGTAGTCGTCGAACTCGTCTTCATCCATCGTCCGTCAAGTCTATGCCGCTCGGCCGACTCGCGCGTCGGTGGCGGTCACGCTGTGGACGAACCGACGGAACGAACGACCCCGATCACTCCGGGATGTCGATCAGCGCGGGCTGCTTCAGCCACGTCATCCGGTGCAGGGCACTCGGGCCCAACTCTGCGATCGCGGCGAAGTGCTCCGGTGTCGAGTACCCCTTGTTGCTCGCCCAGCCGTAGCCCGGATACTCCGAGTCGTGCGCGATCATCATCCGGTCACGATGCACCTTGGCGATGACGGATGCCGCGGCGACGGACGCGCAGTCCCGGTCGGCCTTGATGCGGGTGACCACCTTCGCGGGCCGCATGAGCGCGGGGTTCAGGTAGTCGTAGTTGCCGTCGAGGATGAGGGTGCTGTCATGCACGCCGGCGCCCTGTTCCTCCAGTTGCACGAGGGCTCGAGCTCCCGCGAGTCCCAGGCAGCGCATGATCCCGAGCGAATCGACCTCTTCGGCTGTCGCCAGACCGACCGCGTGATGCATGGCCCACTTGCGGCACAGCGGCTCGAGCGATTCCCGCACGGGTTCCGGCAGGAGCTTGGAGTCCCGCAGTCCCGGCGGGATGCGCTTCACCGCCGTATCGATGACGACCATCCCGACCGCGACAGGGCCGGCGAGCGCTCCGCGGCCGACCTCGTCGACGGCGACGATGGAGGTCACGCCCTCCCGATAGAGGGCCTTCTCGAACCGCAGGGACGGCGACACCGGGGTCATCATGCGTTCCTCGTCCTCCGCCCTCTCGATCTGCGGGAAGCCTCGCATCCATTGTCACTCATCGTCGAGAGCCGTCTGTGCACGACGCGGCCGGTCGGCTCCCAACGACAGAACCCCCGATCCGCAGAGGATCGGGGGTTCTGGACGCGTTGAGGCGCGGAGATCAGTTCTCGCGCTTCTCCTTGATCTTCGCCTTCTTGCCGCGGAGCTCGCGCAGGTAGTAGAGCTTCGCGCGACGGACGTCACCGCGGGTGACGACCTCGATCTTGTCGATGACCGGGGAGTGGACCGGGAAGGTGCGCTCGACACCCACCTGGAAGCTGATCTTGCGGACCGTGAAGGTCTCGCGGACGCCCTCGCCGGAGCGGCCGATGACGACGCCCTGGAAGACCTGGACGCGAGAGCGGTTGCCCTCGATGATGTTCACGTGCACCTTGACGGTGTCGCCGGCGCGGAAGTCGGGGATGTCCTGCTTGAGGGACGCGGCGTCGAGCTGGTCGAGGATGTGCATGGGTGTTCGCTCTCTGTACCCGCCACAGGTCGGGAACGGACTCGGGGCCGGCTCCGATCAGGAGTGTCGGCCGTCTGGGTTCGGTAAGTGGGTGTCCGCGAGAAGTGCTGGCTCCCCCGTGGCAGAGCCTGGCCGCGGCACAAGTGTCAATTCTGCCACGCGGGACACCCGTTTGCCAAAGCGCGTCGAATCGGATGCCGAGACGACACTCCTCGCGCAAGCCGTCAGTCGCGCTCGCGCCGCTCCTCGATGACGATGTACTCGCCGCCGTCGACCGACTCGCCGGGCGGAGGCGGCACCTCGCGGGGCTGCGCGGCACGCTGGTACGCCTCGAAGGTCATGGCGACACGCGCTCGTGTCTCCCTGAGGAGCTCCCACAGCACGACCCAGAAGATCGCCACGAACAGCAGGATGCCGAGCACGGCGAGCCAGCCCGTCACTCCGGCCGGGAAGAAGCCGAACCCGATGATCGCCAGGTGCCAGGCACCGAACAGGCCGACGTCGTACCAGGAGACCGCGTGGCTGTCGCGGACGCTGCGGCGAGCCATCACGATCCCGCCGACGACGAGCATGGCGACGAAAAGGATGGGACAGAGCAGCAGGAGGCCGAGGAACGACCAGCCGCTCCCCTGGCTGAAGGCGGCCCAGCCGACCAGCAGCCATGCGGGGAGCACCACGGCGGACGGGAAGAGCCACCAGTAGAACGCCTTGCGGATGATCACGCGCCCAGCGTAGCCGCGGCCGGCTGTGCTGCGGCTGCGCGTTTGCCGGATGCCGACCTGCGAGACTGGTGGGCAGGAAACCGAGAGGAGCCACCGTGATCGAGCTGAGGACGCCCGCCGAGATCGAGCAGATGCGACCGGCCGGCCGCTTCGTCGCCGATGTGCTCGCGCAGACGGCCGCGGCGGCCCACGTCGGCGTGAACCTGCTGGAGCTGGACGCGCTCGCGCACGACCTCATCCGTCGCCGCGGCGCCGAGTCCTGCTACATCGACTACCACCCGTCGTTCGGTGCCAGCCCGTTCGGGAAGGTGATCTGCACCTCCGTCAACGATGCCGTGCTGCACGGCCTCCCGCACGACTACCGCCTGCAGGACGGCGACCTCCTGACCCTCGACTTCGCGGCGAGCGTCGACGGCTGGGTCGCCGACTCGGCCGTCAGCCTGGTCGTGGGCACTCCGCGCGACGAGGACCTCCGCCTCATCGACACGACCCGTCGCGCGCTGACGGCGGGCATCGAGGCGGCGCAGCCGGGCGGACGGATCGGAGACATCTCCGCGGCCATCGCCGCCGTCGCACACGCGGAGGGCTACTCGATCAACACGCAGTTCGGCGGCCACGGCGTCGGCCGGACGATGCACGGCGACCCGCACATCTCGAACGACGGACGCGCCGGGCGCGGCTATCCCCTGCGCCCGGGACTCGTCGTCGCGATCGAGCCGTGGTTCCTGGAGACGACGGACGAGATCTACACCGACCGAGACGGCTGGACTCTCCGCAGCGCCGACGGCTCCCGCGGCGCGCACTCCGAGCACACCGTCGCCATCACCGACGACGGCCCCCTCGTCCTCACCGCCCCCTGACCCCAGCGAACAGCTCCTGAGTTTTTCGCTCCGAAACGCGGATGGGAGCCGAAAAACTCAGGAGCTGTTGGCTGGGAGGCGCGGCAGGACGCTCACGGGAGGAGGTCGGGGCGGACGGCGCGCGTGCGCTCGAGCTGCTGCTCGCGACGCCACGCGTCGACGGCCCCGTGGTTGCCGGAGAGCAGCACGGGAGGAACCTCCCGGCCGCGCCAGACGGCCGGCTTCGTGTAGCTGGGGTACTCGAGCAGCCCGTCCTCGTGCGACTCCTCGACGAGGCTCTCGGGGTTGCCGACGACGCCCGGGATGAGCCGGCCGACCGCCTCGATCATCGCCATCGTCGCGACCTCCCCGCCGTTGAGCACGTAGTCCCCGATGCTCATGAGCCGCACCCGCGCGCGAGCCGCGGTGTCGTCGAAGACGCGCTGATCGATCCCCTCGTAGCGCCCGCAGCCGAACACCAGGTGCTGCTCCTGCGCCAGCTCGCGCGCGATCGACTGGGTGAAGACCTCCCCGGCCGGCGACGGGAAGATCACGACGGGGTCGGACGCGCCGTTCAGGATGCCGTCGAGCGCCTCGCCCCACGGCTCCGGCTTCATGACCATGCCGGCTCCCCCGCCGTACGGGGTGTCGTCGACCGTCCGGTGCCGGTCGTGCGTGTGGTCGCGCAGGTCGTGGACGCCGAGCTCGATGAGGCCGGACTGCCGGGCCTTGCCGAGCAGGGAGATGTCGAGCACATCGAAGAAGGTCGGGAAGATCGTGACGATGTCGATGCGCATGGGGAAAGTCTAGAAGGGCGCCGGCGCTAGGCCGGGACGACCGCCAGCTCGCGATCACGCGGGACGAGCGGGGTCGCCACCGCGGGACACAGCGCGACAACCGCGAAGGCGACGGGATACCCCACCCAGCCGATCAGGGCGCCGACGGCCGGTCCGACAACCGATGCGGCGAGGAACTGACCGGTGTTCTGCGCCCCCAGCGCACGGCCCGACCAGAAGGGTCCCGCGATCTCGGCGACCGACGTGTAGGCCAGGCCGTTGTCGGCGACGGTGACGATCGCCGCGACGATGAGGATGACGGCAGCCGCGACGGACCCGAGGGCGGACGCCGCCGCCATCAGCAGCATGACCGCGACGGCGCAGACGCTGACCCAGCGCAGCGGTCGCAGGTGGCTGCCCACCCGGTCGCTGAGCACCCCGACGCCGATCCGCCCGATCGCACCGGCGAACTGACTGACACCGATCACGATGCCCGCGGCGAGCGGCGAGAAGTGCAGCTGCGACACGAGCCACACGAGCCCGAAGGTGGAGACCGTGAACTGCGGAACGACGAGCAGCATGGAGACCGCGTGGATGCGCCACAGCAGCGACGTCTCCCGGTACGGCCGCCACACGGCCTGGGGATGCGCATCCTCTCCCGCGGCGGCCTTCCGCGGCGGCCGTGGCGGATCGACGATGCCGATCGCGCAGAGCACCGCGGACACACCGCAGAGGACGGCGGGCACGATCAGCGCTGCGGCGATGCCCCCGGACGCCGCGAGCAGCGGCACGCTGACCGCGGCGATCGCCACGCCGAGCGGCTGGCACATCTGGCGGATGCCCATCGCCAGCCCCCGCCGCTCTTTCGGGAACCAGCCGATGACTACGCGCCCGCTCGCCGCGTTGGGGCTGGCGGACGCCATCCCTCCGACCAGGAACAGGGCGCCGAGCGCGACGTACGAGTCGACGAACATGGCGGCGACGGCCGCCAGTGCGGTGAGGGCGAGTCCCGACGCGATCACCCAGCGCTCCCCGATCCGGTCGCTCAGCGCCCCCCAGGCGATCAACGTGAGCACGAGGCCCAGAGTGGGAGCGGACGCGAGCAGCCCCGCCTGCGCCAGGCTCAGCCCGCGCTCGGTGTGCAGCAGCGGGATCAGGAACGCCGGGGTCGACACGAAGACGGTCGAGCTCGCCTGGGCGAGGACGCCGAAGGCCAGCATGAGCCACGGGCGGGGACGACGCACGGTTCGGGCGAACATGGGTATACCCTAGCGGTATACCATGCCGGTATACCAAAGGAGTCCCGATGTCCGAGCCACTGCCCGCCGCCGAGGCTTCCCGCGTCTACGACCGCCTCCGCGCCGAGATCCTCGACCTCGACCGCATCCCAGGCTCGCGTCTCACCGAGCGCGGTCTCGAGGGGGAACTCGGCGCATCCCGAACTCCCCTGCGGTCGGCGCTCATGCGGTTGGAGTCGGATGGACTCGTCGGCCGCGATGGGCGTGGCTGGCAGGTCTCGCCGATCGACCTCGGCGAGATCGCGCGCCTGAGCGAGTTCCGGGATGCGGTCGAGACGGCCGCCGTGCGGCTCAGCTGCGCTCGCGCCTCGGACGGCGCGATCGCCACTCTGCACGAGCACCTGGACGGGTGGGCGGAGGACCATTCCCCCGACGGCGCCGTGCGGACCGGGACCGAGTTCCACGTCCGGCTCGCCGCTCTCTCCGGCAATGCGTTCTTCGCGGACGCGGTCGCGGACGCCATGACCCGCCTCGCCCGCGCGCGGTGGCTTGTCGCCCGCGACGAGGGCGCCACGAGCGAGCACCGGGAGATCCTCGCCCTGGTCGCCGCGCGGCAGGCGGACGAGGCCGCCGCTCGCATCCACGAGCACGTCGTCGGCACCCATGACCGCCTGGTGGGCGCTTTAGGTGCCGACGCCCGCTCGCTGCGCGGGCGCGGTCTCGCTATCGTCTCCTGACGCTCAGCCGATCACATCGGTGACCGGCACGATCCGGACGAGCGCCCCAGCGCCCGCATAGATCTGCGGTTCGCCGCTCACCAGCGCGTCGCCGTGGAGCCGGGTCAGCGCGACGTACTCCGCGGCCTCGGTCTGCGCCCAGCCCAGTTCGTCCGCCACCAGCCAGGCGTTACGCCGCAGCACACGGTCGCCGAGCAACCGCACGGGAAGCCGGTCGACGGCCGCGAGCAGTGTCCGGGCGTCCGCCGGTTCACGCCGTCCTGAGCGCGCGTCCGCGTGCAGAAGTGACAAGGTCTGCGACCGGAGGAGCGTCGGCGCCAGCAGCGCCTCCGGTCCGCTCCACCCGGACTCGGCCAGCCGGACGGCTGCGGGAGCGTCGATCACGTACGCGGTCATGCCGCATTCTGTCCACGAGCCGGCGGGAAAGGGAAGAGGGCGACCCGTTCGGGTCGCCCTCTTCGCGTCGTGGATCAGTCGTCGGACGTAGGCCCGGCGGCTTCGCCTTCGGAATCGGCCTCCGGCTCGGCGTCGCCCACAGGCTCCGTCTCCGGCTCGTCGTCCGGCAGCTCCTCGAAGAGCCCCGCGGGCGGAGTCAGCGTGACGGTTCCGGCGGCGATGTCGACCTCCGGGACGATCGCCTTCACGAACGGCACGAGCACCTCACCGTCGCCCGTCGCGATGGCCAGCAGGTCCTGTGCGGGCAGGTGGTCGACACGAGCCACGCGTCCGACCGTCACGCCGTCGCGCACCGCGTCGAGCCCGACCAGCTGGTGGTCGTACCAGGCGTCTTCCTCGTCCGGGAGCTGCGTGGCGTCCTGGCTGACCCAGAGGATCGCCTTGATGAGCGTCTCGGCCTCCGTACGGTCGTCGACGCCGGCGAAGAACCCGACCGGGTGGCCGTTGTACCAGCGGAGCTCGCGGAGTTCGAGCGTCTTGCCGTGCCACTTGGATGCGGTGGGCACCTGCAGGGTGAACACCGCACCCGGGACGAACCGCTTCTCCGGTTCGTCCGTGTAGAGCTCCAGCTTGATGGCGCCCTTGAGGCCGTGCGCCTTCGTGAGGCGCCCGACACGCAGCTCGGTCTGACCGGGCCGGGGGGCGACCTCCTTGCGAGGCAGTTTGTGGTCCGCCACCTCAGTCGTCGACGACGTCGACACGGACGCGCCGGCCATCGGCCAGCGCGGCAACGAGCGTACGGAGAGCCTTCGCCGTGCGGCCGGAGCGGCCGATCACCCGGCCGAGGTCCTCGGGGTTCACACGAACCTCGAGGACCTCGCCACGCGGAGAGCTCTTGGCCACGACGTGGACGTCGTCAGGGTGATCGACGATCCCCTTGACCAGGTGCGTGAGCGCGGGTGCGAGCAAGACGTCAGGCCTTCTCGTCGGACGCGTCGTCGGCGATGGCTTCGGCCTCGGCGACGACGTTGGCCTCGGCGGCCTCCTCGCGCTCGACCTCGGCCTCGACGACGGCCTCCGCCTCGGCGGCGACCTCGGCGGGCTTCTCGGCCTTGGGCTTGAGGACCGGCTTCTTCTTCTCGTCGGCGACGAACTCGGCCTTGCCCTCGGCGACCTTGACGGTGCTCACGGCGTTCTTGTCGCCCTTGAAGCGACCCCAGTCGCCGGTGAGCTTGAGCAGCGCGGTGACCTGCTCGGTCGGCTGGGCGCCGACGCCGAGCCAGTACTGCGCACGCTCGGAGTCGACCTCGATGCGCGAGGGCTCCTCGGTCGGGTGGTACAGACCGATCTCCTCGATCACGCGACCATCGCGCTTGGTGCGCGAGTCGGCGACGACGATGCGGTAGTACGGAGCGCGGATCTTGCCCAGGCGCTTCAGACGGATTTTGACAGCCACGATTCTCCTGTGTGAGTGGATGAGTTGTATCGAACTGACTGCCGTGGGCGTGGGGGCACACGCGGCAGGAGGTCTATGTTCGTCCGCCGCACCGGATAGAGGGTCGGGTACGTCGAACTCAACTAGCTATTCTGTCAGATACTGCGCTGCTTTGAACAATCGGACGGATGGAACGACCGCATGCAGATCGATTTCTCGGAGTCCGAGCGCTCCACTGTCGGCATCGAGTGGGAGATCGCCCTCGTCGACGGCTCGACGGGCGACCTGGTCCAGATCGCCGACGACGTGCTGCGCGAGCTGGGCACGCCCGACGGCCGGGAGCATCCCCAGATCACCCATGAGCTGCTGATGAACACGGTGGAGCTGGTCAGCCGGGTGCACCGCACGGTGCCCGCGGCGATCACCGACCTGCAGGAGCTCATCGGCTTGGTCCGGGGTGTCACCGACCCGCTCGGCGTCGAGTTGATGTGCGCGGGGACGCATCCCTTCGCCCAGTGGTTCGACCAGAAGGTGACGCCGAACGAGCGGTACGACCGGCTGCTCGACCGCACCCAGTGGTGGGGGCGGCAGATGATGATCTGGGGCGTGCACGTGCACGTCGGCATCGACTCGGTCGACAAGGCCCTGCCGATCGTCAACGGTCTGCTCACGTACTACCCGCACCTGCAGGCGCTCAGCGCGTCCAGCCCGTTCTGGGCGGGCGCTCGCACGGGGTACGCCTCGAACCGCGCGCTCATGTTCCAGCAGCTGCCCACCGCCGGCCTGCCCTGGCAGTTCGGCACCTGGGCCAACTACGAGGCCTATGTCGAGGACCTGGTCACGACGGGCGTCGTGGAGGATCACTCCGAGGTGCGCTGGGACATCCGCCCGTCGCCGAAGTGGGGAACGGTCGAGATGCGCGCCTGCGACGGGCTGTCGACGCCCGACGAGGTCGGCGCGGTCTCCGCGCTGATCCACTGCCTGACGGATCGGATGTCGGGACAGCTCGACGCGGGCGTCGAGCCGGTCACGCTGCAGCCCTGGTTCGTCCGCGAGAACAAGTGGCGTGCCGCCCGCTACGGCCTCGACGCCGAGATCATCCAGGCGCCGGACGGCAGCGAGCGGCTCGTCTCGGACTCCCTGCGCGAACTGGTGGACGACCTGCAACCGGAAGCCGAGCGGCTGGGATGCGTCGACGAGCTGGCGACGGTCCTCACCATCCTGGACACCGGCGCCAGCTACCAACGGCAGCTCGCCGTCGCGGAGCAGAACGGCGGGAGCCTGCAGGCCGTGGTCAGCTCGCTGACGCACGAGCTGCGCAACGGCCTCGCCCGCTGATCGTTCAGCGAAGAGACCCCGAGCCGATCCACGGATCCGGCAAAGCCCACCCATAGCCTCCGGGCGTACGGTGTGGTCATGCTCGCCCGACGCCCCCTCGCGGCAGCGGCCACCGCGATGACGGCCGCCCTCCTGGCGCTGACCGCCCTCTCGGGATGCGCCTCGGCGAAAGCGGCCTCCAACGCCGCTCTGGCCACGCAGCCGGCGACATCGTCCTCCACCGCGACGCCGGAGCACGTCGCTGTGATCGGTGACTCGATCGAGTCGGGTCTCGGGCTCGACCCCTCCGAGGCCTGGCCGGCCCTCCTCGCCTCGGACCACGGCTGGCGGCTGGACAACCTCAGCGTGCCCGGCGCCGGCTTCGTCGCCGAGGGATCCGACGGGCATGACTTCTCCGGCCAGGTGGATGCGGCGATCGCCGCCCAGCCGGATCTCGTCCTCATCGGCGCGTCCGACAACGACCTCGGCACCGACCCCGACCGGCTGAGCACGGCCATGCGCTCGACGGTCGACCGTCTCGCCGCAGCCCTTCCGGACGCCCGGATCGCGGGATTCAACGCGCTCAGCGGTCAGGCGAGCGACGAGGAGCTCGCCGCGGGCGACACGGCGCTGCGACAGGCGGTCCTCGACGCCGGCGGCGCGTGGCTCGACCTCGGGCAGCCCTATCGCGGCAAAGCCGGGCTCGTGCAGGACGACGACGAGCATCCCACCCTCCCCGGCCAGCAGGCGATCGCGGCGGTCGTCGCCGCGAAGCTGAGCCTGTGAGAGCGGCTCGGACGGGACGCTTAGGGTGGATCGGGTGAGGTTCCGACGTCCCCGCCCTGCCCTGCTGGCCATCCTCCTCGCCGTCGTCGTCGGCAGCGCTCTCAGTGCATGCGCGCCGTCCGCCGCGCCCGCGTCGCCGAGCGGGTCGCCGACGCATTCGGCGTCGGTGCCCTCGCCCTCCCCCGCGTCCTCCTCCCGTGGGGTGACCGCCGCAGCGATCGGTGACTCGATCGCCATCGGTTACGGTGTGCCCGCCGAAGACGCGTGGCCCCTGCTCGTCGCGGATCGGCTCGACTGGACGCTGAGCGACTTCGCGGAGAGTGCGGCAGGGTTCACCGTGAAGGGCCTCAACACGCACACGTTCGACGATCAGGTCAGCGCGGTGATCCGCCTCCATCCGGATGTCGTGATCGTCGGAGCGACGCGCAACGACGTCTTCGCATCGACGCCCGACCTGCAGCGAGCGGCCACTGCAGCGCTGCACCGGTTGCGTGAGGCGCTCCCCGAGGCGCGAATCGTCGGCGTCAGCGCCCTCTGGGGCTCCGATCCCACCCCCGCGCAAGTCCCGGTCATCTCGCGGACCGTGCAGGCGGCCGTCCTCGATGTGGGCGGCTCCTGGGTGGAGCTGGGCCAGCCGTTCGCCGGGCATCCCGAGCTGCTGATCAGCGACCAGGTGCATCCCACCGTCGAGGGTCAGCAGCTCATCGCTAACGCGGTCGTTCGTGGCATCGGCTCGCAGCTCGTGGACCGCTGACGGCGACCGCTACCACCGGGCCGACACGCCGAGAAGTGAGACACAGCGTTCTCGCAGCTTGGACCGTCTAGCCTCGCACCCGTGCGCACCCTCACCCGACGCCGCCCGCGCCCGCTCAGCACCCGGCTCCCCCTGCTCGCGCCCGCGGCCCTGACGGTGGCACTGCTCGCTCTCGCCGGTTGCGCGTCCGCCCCGACCGCCCACCCCGTCGCGGCGCAGGCGACCGCCGTCGCCGCGCCGGACGCCGGCAGCGTCGGACGGGATGCGTCGGGCATCGTCGACGCCGTCGCGATCGGCGATTCGATCGCCTTCGGCAAGGGCGTGACGGCCGATCAGGCCTGGCCCGCGCTCGTCTCCGAGGCGCACGGCTGGCAGCTGACCGACCTCGCCGTTTCCGGCTCCGGGTTCGTCAAGCCGGGCTGGAACGGCACGACCTACCGTCAGCAGGTGGATGCGGCGCTCCGCCTCCACCCGCAGGTGATCCTCCTCGCCGCCACCCGCAACGACCGCGAACAGGACCCGGCCGCTGTCACCGCGAACGCCGACCGGATGCTGCGGGAGCTGCGTGAGCGCTTCCCTGACGCGACGATCGTCGGCATCACCGGCATCTGGGGCTCCGACCAGCCGCCCGCGACCATGACCCGCGTCGACGACATCGTCGGGGACGCGGTGCGCGGCGTCGACGGCACCTGGCTCGACATCGGCTTCCCGCTCGTCGGGCACCCGGAGCTGCTCCAGGCGGACGGCATCCACCCGAATGCGGCCGGTCAGAAGGTCGTGGCGCAGACCATCGAGTCGAAGCTCCAGCCGCTCAACCTGGCGCTGTAGCGCGCAGCGAGCCCCGGGTCAGCGACCCAGGAACTTCTGCAGAGCGGCCAACTCCTCCTCGGACGGACCGCCGGCCGGTGTTGCCTGCGGCGCCGCGGCGCCACCGCCCAGCCCGAACCCGCTGCCGCTCGGCGTACCGGCCGCCTTGACGCCGGAGGCCAGCGCGGCGTTCTCCGCCGCGCGCTTGGCCGGGTTGCCCGAACGGGAACCCTTCTTCTTGTTCTTCTGCTGCTTGCGCCCGGCGTACGAGGCACCGGGGATGGGGCCCATGCCGGGGACGTTCGGCACGCCGCCCTTGGCGACGGTCTTCATCATCTTGGCGGCCTGCTCGAACCGGCTGACCAGCTGATTGACCTCGGTGACGGTCGTGCCGGAGCCCTTCGCGATGCGCAGGCGACGCGAGCCGTTGAGCAGCTTCGGGTTGGTGCGCTCGGCCTTCGTCATCGACTGGATGATGGCCTCCGTCCGCACGATCTCGCGCTCGTCGAACTGGTCGAGCTGCTGCTTCATCTGGCCGGCACCGGGCAGCATCCCCATCATCTTCTTGATCGACCCCATGTTGCGCAGCTGCTGCATCTGCTTGAGGAAGTCGTCGAGGGTGAAGCTGTCGGTCGCGAACTTCTCAGCGACCTTGCGCGCCTCCTCCTCGTCGAAGGCCTGCTGGGCCTGCTCGATGAGGGTGAGGATGTCGCCGAGGTCGAGAATGCGCGACGCCATGCGGTCCGGGTGGAACGGCTCGAAGTCGTCGAGGTTCTCACCGGTCGAGGCGAAGATGATCGGACGGCCGGTGACCGACGCGACCGAGAGGGCGGCACCGCCTCGGGCGTCACCGTCGAGCTTGGAGAGCACGACGCCGGTGAAGTCGACGCCGTCCTGGAACGCCTTCGCGGTCGCGACGGCATCCTGACCGATCATGGCGTCGATGACGAACAGCACCTCGTCGGGGTCGGTCGCCTTG
Organism: Leifsonia sp. 1010; assembly: GCF_031455295.1. Taxonomy (NCBI): domain Bacteria; kingdom Bacillati; phylum Actinomycetota; class Actinomycetes; order Micrococcales; family Microbacteriaceae; genus Leifsonia; species Leifsonia sp. 1010. The sequence continues at coordinate 270,196 of NZ_JAVDSL010000002.1, read as the reverse complement.
CGGATGTCGGCCGCCTGCTTCATCAGCTCGGCGTCGACGCCGAGACGGCCGGCGGTGTCGATGACGACCGTGTCGTACTGCTTGGTCTCCGCGAACTTCAAGGCGTCCTTGGCGACCTTCACCGGGTTGCCGACGCCGTTGCCGGGCTCCGGCGCGAACACCGGGACGCCGGCCTGCTCGCCGACGATCTGGAGCTGGGTCACGGCGTTCGGGCGCTGGAGGTCGGCGGCGACCAGGAGCGGGGTGTGCCCGTCCTTCACCAGCCACTTGCCGAGCTTGCCCGCGAGCGTCGTCTTTCCGGCACCCTGGAGGCCGGCGAGCATGATGACCGTCGGAGGCCGCTTGGCGAACTGCAGCCGGCGCTGCTGGCCGCCCAGGATGGCGACGAGCTCCTCGTTGACGATCTGCACGACCTGCTGGGCCGGGTTGAGAGCCTTGTTGACCTCGTCGCTCAGCGCGCGCTCGCGCACCTTCGCGGTGAAGTCCTTGACCACCGGGAGCGCCACGTCGGCGTCGAGCAGTGCGCGACGGATCTCGCGCACGGTGCCGTCGACATCCGCCGGCGACAGCTTGCCTTTGGTGCGAAGGTTCTTGAAGGTGTCCGCAAGACGGTCGGACAGCGTCCCGAAAGTAGCCATGATCCGTATATCTTATCGGGCCACGTTGGCTACGCGCCGTGAGCGTCGGTCAGTCGCCCGACGTCTCCACCGAGACCACGTCGCCCCGCACGTCGAAGGCGACGGTGAGCAGCGCATCCGACTCGTCCGGGGCGATGGAGTAGTCGAACGTCGCGAACACCTCGTCCTCATCCGAGTGGTCCGCCTGGATGACGACGCTCATCAGCTGCAGGGAACGCAGCACGTCGATGGCGATGTCGCCCGAGTTGTAGACCAGCAGATCGACCAGGCTGTCCCCCAGCTTGTCGACGTGCTCGTCGATGTAGCTGGAGGTCGCGGACTGCCGCGAGCTCAGCTCGGCGACCAGCGCATCCCGGGCCCGCGCATCGAAGCCCTCCAGCGCCTGAATGAGCGCAGCAGCAGAGTCGAGCGCGAACTCGGGGACGCCGCTCTCGTCGTCGGCCAGGAGCTCGACGTCGACGGTCTGGTCGCCCAGCTCGACGGTGTCGTCCCAGGCGAGTCCACCGCTGGCCGTCTCGTCGATGAGGCCGAAGAAATCATGCTCGATCGCCATGACGCTCCCCTATCCGACCAGCTGCTGTGCGAAGACGTGCGGCGTGAAGCCGGTCAGGTCGTTGATCCCCTCGCCCTGCCCCACGAGCTTGATCGGGATGCCGGTGCGCTCCTGCACGGCGAGCACGAACCCGCCCTTCGCGGAGCCGTCGAGCTTCGTGAGCACCAGCCCGGTGACACCGGCGTGCTCCAGGAAGGCTTCGGCCTGCGCTAGCCCGTTCTGCCCGGTCGTCGCGTCGAGCACGAGCAGCACCTCGGCGATCGGCGCCTGCTTCTCGACGACGCGCTTGATCTTGGAGAGCTCGTCCATGAGGCCGCCCTTGGTCTGCAGGCGCCCGGCGGTGTCGATGATGACGATCTCGGTACCGTCGCGCTTGGCCTTCTCGACGGTCTGGAAGGCGACGGAGGCCGGGTCCTGCCCCTGCTGCTGCGGGCGGACGATCTCGGCACCCGCGCGCTCGGCCCAGGTCGCCAGCTGCTCGACCGCGGCGGCTCGGAACGTGTCGGCCGCGCCGACGACCACCGAGCGGTCGTACGTGCGGAGGAACTTCGCGAACTTGCCGATGGTGGTCGTCTTGCCGACGCCGTTGACGCCGACGACCAGCACGATCGCCGGGCGGTCGCTCAGCTTCAGAGTGGTGTCGAGCTTCGACAGCCGCTCCTCCATCGTCTCGCGCAGCATGCGCTGCAGGTCGGCCGGATCGGTCGTGTGATATCGCTCCACCTTCGCGCGCAGGTCGTCGATGACCGCCTCGGTCACGTCCGGACCGAAGTCGGCCGTGATGAGCGCCGTCTCGAGGTCGTCCCAGGTGTCGTCGTCGATGGTCTTCTTGGCGAACAGCCCGCGGAGGGCGCCCGACAGAGACCAGGGGGTGCGGTCAGCCATGACACTCAGACTAGCCGCGGTTGTACGGTGTGCTCATGTACGCGCTCGTGGGGGTCTCGGCGGAGTTGGCCGAGCAGCTGGTGGCGATCGAGACCGGCGGAGAGGATGCGGTGCACCAGGCGCGGACGCGGGTGCGGCGCTTGCGCAGCATCCTGAGCGTGTACCGGTCGGCCTTCGACCGCGAAGAGCAGCGGGCCATGCGCGCCCGGCTGAAGCGACTCGGCGAGCGGCTGGGGCGGGTGCGCGACGCCGAGGTGCGGGCGCGCGACCTGGAGGGTCTGCTCGGTGCCGAGTCTGCGCCCGAGCTGGTGGATGCGGTGGAGGGGCTCGCCGCGGAGGCCCGCGCCGAGCACGGACGGGCGCTGGGAGGGCTGCTCCGGCACCTGCACGGCCGGGCCCACCGGACCCTCCTCGCCGATCTGCAGACCTTCGCCGCCGATCCCCCGCTGGCGAAGCCGGGACGGAAGCACCCGCGGCGGGTGGTCAGGAAGGGGCTCGGAAAGGCCGCGCGACGCGTGAGGAAGCGCTCCGGCCGGACGCTGGAGCAGCGGCACGAGACCCGGAAAGCGGCGCGGCGCCTGCGGTACGCCGCCGAGGCCGTCGTCGACGACCTCGGCCGGGAGGCGGTGCGGATCGCCGCGGCGGCGGAGGCTGTGCAGGATGCGCTCGGCGACCACCGCGACCTGGTCCTGCTGGCGCGCCACCTCCGCGAGAAGGCCGACGAGCGGCAGTTGAGCGCATCGGCCGCGACCGGAATCGCCCTGCTCGCCGCCGAATGTGATCTGCGGGCGGAGGAGCTCCTGGCGGGGCTCGACGACAAGCTCGCCGCGATCGAGCCGTGAGCCGTCGCGATCGGATCAGCAGGAACTCGTGGCTGTTCTGACCCACTGATTGGTCACGTCGCGTGAGGCAGACGGTCGATGAACCGGCAGTGACGACACGACCAACGGAAATCCGGGAAAGGGTCGCGTTGGGGCTTGGTGATCGGCCCCTTCGGCACCACCGGTTGCGGATCGAAGAACCCCACCGGAATCGTCGACCCATCACACGAGTCCTCGTCCGTCCCCCCGCCACCGCCGATGACCCGCAACCCGAGCTTCTCGCACTTTGCGATGTGCCACGTCTCCAAGTGCGGCTTCGAGGGATTTTGGTTCGCAGCCCAGTCATGACCCGGCGTAGTGATCGTCCAGTCCTTCAACGGCAACGCACACACGGTCACGTCATAGTCGATGCCATTGATCTCCTCCACCTCTACCGGCTCGAATGGCAGGGGGCCCCGATACACCCACGGATCATCCCCCTGATCCTCATACTCCTGAACGATGGAATGACCGTCCTCATACGTTTCCGTCAGCTGCTTGATCGTGAAATCCCCCGAATTCCAGGCCATCGCATCCCCGATCATCGCCGCCCGCAGCAGCTTCACCGCGGGGTGCTTTTCCAACTCCGACGACGGACGCTTTCCGTCCTGCCACACGATCCGCGGCGTCTTCATCACCGTCGGCCCCGGCACACACCCGCCCAGCACCACACACATCACTGCCGCGAAAACCACAACTCCTATACTGCGCACGATCATCACGGCCGCACCGTCTTCGCGTAGTGTCGCGGACGCAACGTCGACGCCATCAACGGAAGTCCGGGAAGGGCTCGCGTTTGGGCTTGGTGATCGGACCTTTCGGAAGGACCGGTTGGGGGTCGAAGAACCCCACCGGGATCGTCGACCGGTCACACGACTCGTCCAACGAGCCGCCACCGCCGATTATCCGCAGACCTAGCTTCTCGAACCTCCCTACTGACCAGGTCTCCAGGTGCGGCTCTGATGGGTTCTCGTTCGCGGACCAGTCATGTCCGGGTGTGGTGATCGTCCAGTCCTTCAACGGCAACGCACACACCGTCACGTCATAATCACCGTTGGCCAGCCGGTCCACCTTCACCGGCTCGAATGGCAGTGGACCTCGATACACCCACGGATGGTCCCTTTGATTCTCGTACCGGTCAACGATCGATCCTCCGTACCGATAGGTGTCCGTCAGCTGCTTGATGGTGAAGTCGCCCGAGTTCCACGCCATCGCATCCCCGATCGTCGCCGCTCGCAGTGTCTTGATCGCGGGATGGTTCTCCAACTCTGAGGAGGGACGCTTCCCGTCTTGCCAGACGATCGTCGGCGTCTTCATCACCGTCGGCCCCGGCACACACCCAGCCAGCACCGCACCCGCCGCCGCCGCGAGAACCACAACATTTATCCTGCGCGCGATTATCAAGGCCGCCCCCTGTCGTGGGCGTTCCCGTAGGCGTCGGACCAGTCTCGTGCGATCATGTCCGCACGCACCTCGGTGTGCTCCTGTACCCACTGATTGACGACTGACCGGTTCGCATCCAGCCACGCCTGCACCTGTGACAGCGCTGTGCCCGGGTCCGTACTCAGGGGCGCTTGCCCTGTGACGCCGGGAATATGCATCGTTTCCGCGATCGTGCCATAGACGGTGTAATCGGAGAGCTTCGCGCGGGAGTCTCGATCCGACCGCGACTGCGTCAAAGTCTCTGCCGCGTGGTCGGTTCGGAACACGTCTGCCCCGGCGTCGGTGAGGTTTGACATCGCCACATCCTGACCCAGATTGAGGCCCTCCCCGAAAACACCGCCGAGCTTGAGCGCGTCCGACGCCGCTGGGAACGGCATGAGGCCCAGAAGCGCAGCGATCGTATCCGCCGCCCGGGCATTCTCCTCGTCCAGCTCCGTCGCGCGGCTCAACGTGCCGGCGTCGATCGCCCCGTGAGTGAAGCCGTCGAGGCGGCCATAGAGGGTCAACGCGTCCCTGACCACATTGGGGTCTGAAGTGGAGTTCGCCAGTCCAAGCAGCGCCTGCTCGTACTGGGAGATGGCGTCGCCCAGGACATGGGCGCCGACCGGCTGCGAGGACGCGATCCCCAGCAGCTCGATCAGGGCGTCCACACTGATCGAGGAACCGAAGAGCTTGCCCAGGCCGGCCACTGTCAGCTTCTCGGAGTCGGGGGCGCGGTTTTCCGGGTCGGCACCGATAGGGCGCTCGGTCAAGGCGGGCAGGTTGAGTCCGATGGTTCCCGCCAGGTAACGGCTTCCATCCGCTGAGACGTTCGACGCATCAAACGCCTTGTTCTTGACCAGCCCGTCAAAGCCCTGACTCGTCAGCTCCGCAATCCGCTTCTGAATCGTCAGGTCCGTTGGGTGAGAGAACACACCGCCGGTGGCCTGATTTGCGCCGAACAGAAGCGCGTTGACTCCGGCGAACCCGTCGTCCCGCCAGTCGCGATCCCGATACAACCGATTGAAATCGTCATACGAGAGCGTGTCTATAAATGTGTACGCCTGATCGGGATACTGCCCCAGCGATTCGAACACGGCCCCGGTGGCATCGAACGGGGTTCCCGAGCCCGGCGGGAACGAGAACACCATATCGGCGCCCTCCTTCTTCTCCCGCTCCTGCAGTGCACGCGCTGCTGCAAGCGACACCTCCGGGCCTGGGAAGGGCGGCCCGTTGAACAGCTGCCCCAGCGCCGCCACCTCGGACGACTTCGCGGAGGCGAACGTCTTCGCGAACTTCTTGGCCTTCTCCTTGCTCCACGACGCGGTGCCGAGCGCGAAGCCACCCTGCAGGAGTCGAAGGAGCTGCTCGGACTCCGACTTGGTCGGCGAACTCGGCGCCATTCCCCAGCCGATCCCGGAGAGCAGGTTCGTCAGGGCGCCCGGCGGGATCTTCCCGAAGAACTCCTCCATCGCCTTCTGGTCGCCACCGCACTCCTGCAGGAACTTGGTGAGCTTGGCGACATCCTCTTCGCTCAGCCTCGTGGTGTTATCGAAATCGGTGCCGAGCTTCGACTCGAGCCAGTCCGCCATCTTCTGAGCGCGCTCCTTGGCTTTCGCGTCAGGGTCATACGCCGACACCGGGGACGGTCCCGCCGCCGGATTCCCCGGCTCGACCCGCAACGCCCTCACAGACCGCTCGAACTCCACAGCGAACGCTTCGACAGCCTTGTTGAACGCGGTGACCTGGCCCCGCGCGTTCCGCTCTAACGTCGCCGCTTCCGGCACATCAGAGACTTCCGGATAACCGATCCCGCCGTGAACCGCCGCCCACTTCTCCAACAGCGGAGGGATATCACGGGAGTACATCGTCTGGATCGACTCCAGCAACTCCTGCCGCCGGCGCCCGAGAGCGCCATGCTCGTGGAACGCGCCACCCACCACCTGGCACAACGCCTCCACCGTCGAATGGACACGTTCAAGCGACACCCGGCCCGGCTTCAAATACTTCGTCACGGTGTCCGGCATGTTCCGCGACCGGAAACTCTCCACGAACACCGCCTGCGCCGACTCCGCCTCCTGCGCATGAGTCAGCATCCGAGAAGCGACATCCCGCGACGCCACCGCAGCATCCAACACCGCCGCCGGATTCAACTCCTCCAGGTCTCGCAGATCGTCCTCGCGAATCAAAACATCACCACATTCGAATCAGCCGCACGGAAGGTCAGCGCACCATCACGATCCACCGCGACCATGCCATCCACCGCTGCTGTGCCGGCCTGCGCCACCTTCTTCAGGTTCGTGCTCACCGCCGAAGGCACACTCACGAGGTCCTCCATCAACTCCGACAACGCGTTATGCAAGGACGCGAACCGCATCGATGACGCCACGCTCTCCGCAGCCGATTGAAAGACCGACCCCTCACTCTGAATGCCTTCGGCGGCCGCGGCCACCCGACCCGCGGCGGCCGTCGCGTCTTCGGGTCTGATCTCGATCTCTGCCATAAGAACAGGAGTCTACAACAAACATTCCGGACGTTTGGTGACGACAGCCATGACGGTCCGACCCACCCCACCCACGGTGCGGACGTGGGGATGGCGCAGACAGTCGATGGGTTCGATCGAGCGGCTGCCTGCCACCGTGTCGTGAGACGCGAGAACCTCCAGGTCCTCGAGTGAGCGTCTTTCAACGCCCACCCCGCCTGGAGGCTCTTCTCATATCGCAGCATCTGAGTCAGACACTGCGCCTAGGCCCTACAGCTAGCTCGCCTTCTCCTGCGCCACGCGCTGCCCCACGACCGCGGAGACGCCGTCCTGGCGCATCGAGACGCCGTACAGGGCGTCTGCGATCTCCATGGTGCGCTTCTGGTGCGTGATGACGATCAGTTGGCTGCTCTCGCGGAGGTCCTCGAAGATCGTGAGCAGGCGGCCCAGGTTGGCGTCGTCGAGCGCCGCCTCCACCTCGTCCATGATGTAGAACGGGCTCGGCCGCGCCTTGAAGATCGCGATCAGCAGAGCGACCGCCGCCAGCGACCGCTCGCCGCCGGAGAGCAGCGAGAGCCGCTCGATCTTCTTGCCTGCGGGCTTCACCGAGACCTCGATGCCGGTCGTCAGCAGATCGTCCGGATTCGTCAGGCTGATGCTGCCCTGGCCGCCCGGGAAGAGGATGGGGAAGACCCGTTTGAAGGCCTCCTCGGTGTCGGCGAACGCGGACTCGAAGATGGTCTGCATCCGCTCGTCGATGTCCTCGATGATCGTCAGCAGGTCCTTGCGGGTGTTCGTGAGGTCGGTCAGCTGCTCGGTGAGGAACTTGTGGCGCTGCTCGAGCGCGGCGAACTCCTCCAGCGCGAGCGGGTTGACGCGACCCAGCTGCGACAGCTTGCGCTCCGCCGCGGCCAGCCGCTTCTGCTGCTGCTCGCGCGAGAACGGGACGGTCTCGACCTCGGCGTCGGGCTCGCGTTCCTCGTCGCGCGCACGGTCGACCGGCACCGGCACCTCCGGCCCGTACTCGGCGACCAGCACATCCTCGACAAGGCCCAGCTCGCTGCCCGCCCGCTCCAGCAGGCTCGACAGGTGCAGCTTCTTCTCGTAGATCTGGAGTTCCAGGCCGTGCACCGACTCCGTGATGGCCTGCAGGCGCTCCCGCACCGCGTTCTCGTCGCGACGCAGGGTCGCGAGCTCCTCGTTGCGGCTCGCGCGCTCGGCCTCCGCGGTGGCGAGCTCCAACCGCGCCTGGGCGACGGACCGGTCGACGGAGGCCAGGACGGCTGGGAGGGCGCCGATGACGCTCTGGGCCGCATCCAGCTGGCGACGGCGGATGACCGCGCGCCGGGCGGCCTCCTCGGCGGCGGCGCGCTCGGCCTCCATCCGCCGGACGAGCGCTTCCCCGCGGGCCTGCTCGGCGCGGACGCGCTCCTTGGCGGTCTCGACCGCGAGGCGCGCCTCGACCTCGGCTTCGCGGGCCGCATCCAACTCGGTCGAGAGGGCGTCGCGGGCGCTGACATCGAGGATAGGGCGCGGACGCGACCGCGCGGCCTCCAGCTCCGCCCTCGCCTTCTCCGCTGCCTGCTCGGCCTCGGCGACCCGCTCGCCCGCCTGCTCGAGCGCCCGGCTGAGGCGGTCGAACTCGGCCTGGGAGGCCTCCAGCTGGACCTTGAGCCGGTTGACCTGCTCCGTCTGCGCCGCGAGCTTCGCGTCGAACTCCCGCAGGGTCGCGAGCGCGGCCTGCGACTGCTCTTTGGCGACCTGCAGCACGCCGCGCTGCTCGGCGAGGGCGAACTTCGCCCGGTCGATCAGCGAGGTGACCTCGGTGAGCCGCTCCTGGGCGGCGTCGCGGTCGGCGATGAGCTCGATGCGGCTCTGCTTCGCGCCCGAGCCGCCGCGCAGCACGTGCTCGGTGAGGACGTCGCCGGTCGTGGTGATGATCGTGATCGGGCCGCCGCTCCCGCGGGCGCCGAACGCCTCGAATGCGCGTCGGGCGGAGTCCAGGTCGTCGGCGATCGCCGTGAAGGCGAGGATGCCTCGGACGCCGTTGGGGGCATCCACCACTTTGGTGGCCGGGACGACGCCGGCGACGCCGCTGAGGTCGACGTCGGCTGCGGGCGCGTCGGCGATGACGACCTCCACTCGGCCGAGGTCGTCGGCCGCCGCGTGCGTCACCGCGGCGACGGCAGCATCCCGGTCGTCCGCGAGCACGGCGTCGGCGAGGGTGCCGAGAGCCGCGGCGATCGCGGCCTCGTAGCCGGGATGGACGCGGATGTGCTCGGCCACCAGCCCGCGCACGCCGGCCAGGCGCGCGGCGACGAGAGCCGACGATCCGTCCTTCTGGTCCAGCGCGAGCGAGAGGGCGCTGACCCGGGCGGCGAGGGCGTCCCGCTCGCGCTCCAGGGTGTGCAGCTCCTCGCGCAGCCGCTCGATCTCGCCCTCCGCCTCGAACACCGTCGCCTGCGCCAGCTCGTACGCCTCGTCGAGGTCACCCTCTCCGACGTCCGCGGTGGCGGCTTCGGCCTCTCGGGCCGCGAACTCGGCGCGGGCGCGCTCGCGGCGCTCGGTCGCGGCGTCCAGCGCGTTCTGCTGACGCAGCACCTCGCCGCGCACCGCGGCGAGACGCTGTGCGGCGGCATCGGCCTGGCCGTTGAGCTTCGAGATCTCCAGGTCGTGGCGCGACACCAGGGCGCTCTGCGCAGCGATCTCCTCGTCCACCGCGTCCAGGCGCGACCGGGCGCTGCGCGTCGCCGCCTGCGCCGCCGTCCAGGCGGCCTCGGCGTCGACGACCACGCCGCGCAAGCGCTCGACCTCGTCGCGAGCGTCCTGCACGTTCTGCGGGGTCACGCTCGGGTTCGCGTCCGGCGCGTCGCCCTGGCTGCCGAGCAGCGCGACCCGCTGGTTGGCGAGGGTGAACAGCCCGCGCAGGCGCTCCTGCACCGACTCCAGGGCGAAGGCGGTGCTGCGGGCCGCATCCACGGCATCCCCCACCAGGGCCTGCTCCAGGCGCGTGCGGCGCAGCTGCTTCTGCTCGAGCTGCTCCTGCAGCACGATCTGCTCGCTGTGGCGCTCCGACTCGGTGCGGCCGTGGTCGTCGAGGGTGCGGCGCAACGTGACGACCTCGTCGGCGAGCAGCCGCGCTCGCGCATCCCGCACGATGGCGGCGATGGACTGCGCCTCGCGCGCGATCTCCGCCTGGTGCCCGAGCGGCTTCAGCTGTCGGCGCACCTCGCCGGCCAGGTCGCTCAGGCGGGTCAGGTTGGTCTGCATGGCCTCCAGCTTGCGGAGGGTCTTCTCCTTGCGGCGACGGTGCTTCAGGATGCCGGCCGCCTCCTCGATGAAGCCCCGGCGGTCCTCGGGGCTGGCGTGCAGCACGGCGTCGAGCTGACCCTGACCGACGATCACGTGCATCTCGCGGCCGAGACCGGAGTCGCTCAGCAGCTCCTGCACATCCAGCAGCCGGCAGGACTGCCCGTTGATCGCGTACTCGCTGCCGCCGTTGCGGAACAGCGTGCGGGAAATGGTCACCTCGGAGTACTCGATCGGCAGCGCGCCGTCGGCGTTGTCGATGGTGAGCTGCACCTCGGCGCGGCCGAGCGGACCGCGCGTCGCCGTTCCGGCGAAGATGACGTCCTCCATCTTGCCGCCGCGAAGCGTCTTGGCGCCCTGCTCGCCCATCACCCAGGCGAGCGCGTCCACCACGTTCGACTTGCCGGACCCGTTGGGGCCGACGACGCAGGTGACGCCCGGCTCGAAGGCGAACGTCGTCGGCTGCGCGAACGACTTGAAGCCCTTGAGCGTCAGACTCTTCAAGTACACGCAGGCGAATTTACCGGACGTTCACGCCGCCGCCGCGCCGGAGCGCCGCACGACTCCACCGCCGAGTACGCGAAAACTGCACGTCGTCCGGGTGGACGGCGTGCAGTTTTCGCGTACTCGACGGTGGGTGGGAGGCGGGGTCAGGCGACGCCCAGGTAGGCCTCCTTGATGGCGGGGTCGGCGAGGAGCTCCTTGCCGGTGCCCGCGCGGGTGATCACGCCGGTCTCCAGCACGAAGCCGCGATTCGCGCGGGCCAGCGCCTGGTTGGCGTTCTGCTCCACCAGCAGGACCGTCGTGCCCTGCTTGTTGATCTCCGTCACTATCGAGAAGATCTGACGGATGAACTGCGGCGCCAGACCCATCGACGGCTCGTCCAGCAGCAGGAGCCGCGGGTTCGACATCAGCGCGCGTCCGATGGCGAGCATCTGCTGCTCGCCGCCCGACATCGTGCCGCCGACCTGCGTCTTCCGCTCGGCGAGTCGCGGGAACAGCGCGAACACCCGGTCGAAGTCCTCGCCCATCTTGGAGCGGTCCTTGCGGCCGAACGCGCCCATGTCGAGGTTCTCCATGACCGTCATGCCCGGGAAGATGCCCCGGCCCTCCGGCGCCTGCGAGATGCCCCGGACGACGCGGATGTGCGCCTTCATCTTGGTGATGTCCTCGCCGTCGAAGAGGATGGACCCCTTCGACGGGTTCAGGATGCCCGAGATCGTCTTCATGGTCGTCGACTTGCCGGCGCCGTTCGCACCGATCAGGCTGACGATCTCGCCCTCATCAACCGAGAAGGACATGTCGTGGATGGCCTCGATCCGGCCGTACGAAACGCTGATGTTCTTCAGCTCAAGCAACGTCATCTTCGGGCTCCCCGAGGTAGGCGGCGATCACGCGAGGGTCGTTCCGGATGGCCTCCGGAGTGTCGTCGGCGATCTTGCGTCCGAATTCCAGCACGACGATCCGGTCGGTCACTCCCATGACCAGCTTCATGTCGTGTTCGATCAGCAGAACGGTGTACCCGTCGGCCCGGATGGTGCGGATGAGCTCCATGAGCTCCTCCTTCTCCGCCGGGTTGAAGCCGGCGGCCGGCTCGTCGAGGCACAGCACCTTCGGGTCGGTCGCGAGCGCGCGGGCGATCTCCAGACGGCGCTGGTAGCCGTACGGGAGCGACCGCGACAGCGAACCTGCCTGGTCGGCGATGCCGACGAACTCGAGCAGGGCCATTCCGCGCTCGATCGACGACTTCTCCTCGCGCGTGTGCCGCGGGAGGCGGAGCAGCGCGCCGGGGACCGACGTGCGGTGCCGTGCATCCAGTCCGACCACGACGTTCTCGAGCGCCGTCATCTCACCGAACAGCCGGATGTTCTGGAACGTCCGCGAGAGACCGAGCCGGGTGATCTGGTGCTGCTTGCGGCCCTTGATCGTCTGGCCCTCCAGCAGCACGTCGCCGCTGGTCGGCTTGTAGACGCCCGTCATGGCGTTGAAGCACGTCGTCTTACCTGCACCGTTCGGGCCGATCAGCCCGAGGATCTCGCCACGCCGGATGTCGAAGGTGACATCGTCGAGAGCGGTGAGGCCGCCGAACTTCACCGTCAGGTTGCGCACCTCTACGATGTTCTCGCCCACCTCGACCGCGATTTCGCGGTCCGGTGCTGCGGCCTCGGCGACCTCCAGGTCGATACCCGCAGCCTCCAGCTCGTCCTCGTTCACGCCGAGGGCCGGCTCCTCCTCCGGAACCGTGTTCCGTGCGTCCGTCATCGTGCGCCTCCCTTCGCGCTGCCATCGGCATCCAGTGCCCCGCTGTCGACGACCGGAGTGGCCCCGGTCCGCGGGCCCGGACGTCCCTTCGCCGCGTCCGCCACCCGGCGGTAGGCGTGCCTGCCGTAGGCCAGCAGCTTCTGCCGCGCCGGGAACAGTCCCTGCGAACGGAAGATCATGATGAGCACGAGGGCGATGCCGAAGATCAGGTACTTGTAGTCGGCGATGACGGTGAACCGCAGCGGGATGTACGCCACGATCGCGCCACCGAGCATGGCGCCGACCTTGTTGCCCGCACCGCCGAGGACGACGGCCGCGAGGAACAGGATCGACGTCTGCACGTCGAACTTCTGGTTGTTCACGAAGCCGACCTGACCGGCGAACAGCGCACCGGACAGACCGCCGACGCCGGCGCCGATCGCGAACGCCCACACCTTGTACTTGAAGGTCGGGACGCCCATGATCTCCGCGGCGTCCTCATCCTCGCGGATCGCGACCCAGGCGCGGCCGACGCGGCTGCGCTCCAGGTTGCCGACCAGCAGCAGGATCACGATGATGACGGTGATCGTCAGCCAGTACCACGGCACGCCGTTGGAGTTGGAGAAGATCGGGATGCCGTCGGCGTTCTCCCCCGGCGGGTGGCCGACGTTCTGGAAGCCGACCTGACCCTTCATCGCCGGGATGATCGTGGCGAGGATGCGGACGATCTCACCGAAGCCGAGCGTCACGATCGCCAGGTAGTCGCCGCGCAGGCGGAGCGTCGGGACGCCGAGGATGATGCCGAACGTCATCGTCACCGCGATGGCGACCGGGATCGTCCACAGGTACGGGATCTTCACGAACGGCGAGTCGGGGCTGGTCAGCATTGCGGCCGTGTACGACCCGACCGCGAAGAACGCGACGTAGCCGAGGTCGAGCAGGCCGGCATAACCGACCACGACGTTCAGGCCGATCGCGATGAGCGCGTAGACCGCCATCGAGAAGCAGGCCAGCGCCCAGTCGTTGCCGGGGGCCGTCGAGAGCGGGAAGAAGTTCAGGTACGGCAGGGCGTAGGCGAGCGCGACCACGATGAGCAGCCATGCCCACTGCACGGCACGCGGGAGGTTGTTCCAGCGGTCGCGGAGGTTGGCGAACGGGCCGGTGCTGCGCTTGCCGCGGGACGCTTCGAGGGCGTCGACGGCCTGCTCTTCGCGAGCATCGGGCAGGACCCTGGGGCCTTCTGACATGCTCATGCGCGGCTCCTTCCGAGCGAGGTGCCGAGAATGCCGCTCGGCTTGATGAGCAGCACCAGGACGAGGACCACGAAGGCCACGACGTCCGTCCACTGCGAGTCACCGAGCAGGATCTGCCCGTAGTTGCCGATGACGCCCAGCAGCAGACCGCCGAGCAGAGCACCGCGGACATTGCCGATGCCGCCGAGGACGGCCGCCGCGAACGCCTTGACGCCGAGGATGAAGCCGCCGTTGTAGATCACGCCGGAGGGGACCAGCATCACGTAGAACAGCGCCGCAGCGCCGGCGAGGATACCGCCGGTGATGAAGGTGATCTGGATGATCCGCTCCTTGTTCACGCCCATCAGGGTCGCGGTGTCCGGGTCCTGCGCGACGGCGCGGATGCCGCGGCCGGTGCGGGTGCGCCGGATGAACCAGTCGGTCGCGATCATGAGGATCACAGACGCGATGACGATGATCAGTTGCTGGCTGTTCACGATCGTCCCGAACACATCGAAGATGGGCTGCGGGATGAACATGGTCACCGAAGGCTCGGCGTTCGCGCCACGGATCAGGAAGATCCCGTACTGGATCGCGAACGAGGCGCCGATGGCCGTGATGAGGAACACCAGGCGCGGGGCGTTGCGTTTTCGCAGCGGCCGGTAGGCGACGCGTTCCAGGAGCCATGCCGTGACGGCCGAGGCCAGCACACCGACGATGAGCGCCAGGATGAGGTCCCCGATGATGGCGCCGGCGCTCAGATTCGGCGCGCTCGGACCGAAACCGAGCGTCGTGAGGGTCACGACGACGCCATAGGCGCCGACGATGAAGACCTCGGAGTGGGCGAAGTTGATCAGGTTCAGCACACCGTAGACCAGCGTGTAGCCGACGGCGATGAGGCCGTAGACCGCGCCGAAGGTGAGCCCGTCGAACGTTGCGCTCCAGAAGTTCTGGACCAGTGCGTTGACGTCGAAATTGATCCAGGAGCTGTCGAGGGCGGGATGAAGGAGGAGGGTTTCGAGCATTCGAGCATCCAGGGTTCAGTGCCGGATCTCCGTCGATCCGGCGAGCAAAGCGAGCGTAGTCGAAAAACGAGGGTGCCGCGGGCCGTCGTGTCCCGCGGCACCCTTCAGGTGTCGCCTCAGCCGATGGTGCCGATCGGCACGATCTTGCCGTTCTCGACCTTGTAGCCGTAGACGGCCGGCGCCTGGAGCTCACCGGTGGAGTCCCACTTGTAGTGCTTGCTCAGGCCGTCGGCGTCGTAGTCCTTGACCCACGACAGCAGGTCGGCGCGGGTCGTCTTGCCCTTGTCGATGCCGGCGAGGAGGACGGTGGCCGCGTCGTAGCCCTCGATCGAGTAGGTGCCCGGCTCGGCGCTCGCGAGCTTCTTGTAGGCGGACTCGAAGTCGGGGATCAGCTCGCCCGGGATGCAGGGGCAGGTGAAGTACGCGTTGCCGGAGGCGTCACCGGCCAGCTTGATGAACTGGTCGTCCTTCACGCCGTCCGGGGCCACGAACGTGCCCTTGTAGCCCTTGTTGACCAGCTGCTGGTCGAACGGAGCACCCTCGGCGTAGTAGCCGGCGTAGTAGACCGCGTCGGGCTTCGCGTTGATGATCTTGGAGATCACCGCGGAGAAGTCCTTCTGGCCCGTGGTCACCTTGTCGGTGCCGACGAGCGCGTCGCCCAGCGCCTTCGAGGTCTGGGTGCCGAGGCCGATGCCGTAGTCGGAGTCGTCCTGGACCAGGTAGACCTTCTTGGCCTCCAGCTTGTCCGTGAGGAACTTGGCGGCGGCGGGACCCTGCACGGCGTCGTTGCCGAGGCCGCGGAAGAAGGTCTTCCACCCGTTCTGCGTCAGGCCCGGGTTGGTGGCCGACGGCGTGATGTGGACGAGGCCCTGCTGCTCGAAGATGTTGCCGGTGGCCTTCGACTCACCCGAGAACGGGAGGCCGACGACGCCGACGATGTCCGACTCGTTCACGGCCTGGGTGACCGGGCCGGTGGCCTTGTTCGGGTCGCCCTCGGTGTCGAACTTCTTGAAGCCGACCTGGCATCCCTTGTTGGCCTCGTTGTGCTGGTCGATGGCCAGCTGGATGCCGTTGTAGATGTTGATACCGAGCTGGGCGTTCGGGCCCGTCTCCGCACCCACGTAGCCGATGGTCAGGCCAGCAGGACAGGTGGCCTTTCCGTCGCCCGCGGGGAGCACTGCGTCCTTGGGGACATCGACCGACGTGATCGCCGGGATGTCGACCTTCGACGAGTTGCCGTTGGTGGATCCTCCCGTGGACGGCTGGTTCGCACATCCCGCGAGGAACAGTGCGACTGACGCTGCAACAGCCGCACCGATGGTGACTTTCTTCCGTAGCATCTTCTGCCTCTCGACGTTAATCCGTCACGAACTCGCCGTTTTCGCCGGTTCGTGCCACGAATATGTGTGCTGAGAATACAGGGCTCGCAACGTTTTGCAACCACGATCGGAACGCAGATTTACACGATCGAAACCAAACCGTGCGGGATCCTTCACACCGCGCCGCGGGCCTGGGTAGGCTGATCCTTCGGCGTTGAACGGCTCGAGGAGGTGTCCGATCGGATGCGTGTGACCCGGCTGGAGATCCCCGACGAGCTCGGCACCCCCGCTTCGGCCGCGTTCGAGGAGCTGGTGGGCATCCTCAACGGCATCGTCGTCGATCTGTGGGGCGACGACGACTTCGTCGAGACAGCCGAGCAGGCACTGGCTGCGTACCGGGAGCAGGACTACGTCGAGCGGATCGTCTTCGTGGCGATCGAGGAGGGCGCGATCGTCGGCCGGGTCGAGGCGATCTTCCCGCTGGATGAGGACTCGGAGACGGTGTCGCTGCTGGTCGATGTCGTCCCTGCGCTCCGCGGCCGCGGAATCGGCTCCGCGCTGCTCGAGAAGGGCGAGGAGCTCGCCGCGGACGGCGGCCGCCGGATCGTCTCGACGTACACGGAGCACCCCGTCCGCACGCTGGAGGGAGCCGACCGTTTCGTGCGCGCGCCCGCGGGCACGGCCGGGCTGCCCGCGACGTCACGGGATGTGCGCTTCGCCCTGCGCCACGGGTTCCAGCTGGGTCAGATCGAGCGGTCGAGCGAGCTGCACCTGCCGCTCCCGCCGGAGCGCGAGGCCGGACTGACCATGACGCTGAACGGCTTCCGCCTCGTGTCGTGGTGGGGCGCCGCCCCGGACGACCTGCTGGAGCGGTTCGCGGCGATGAAGGCCCGGATGTCGACCGACATCCCGCAGAGCGGCATCGCCGTCGACCCGGAGGACTGGGACGGCGAGCGGGTGCGGTCGCAGGAGCGCACGCTCGTCGCCCGCGGTGAACCGCTGCTCGTGACCGCGGCGGTCCACGAGGCGACCGGCGAGATCGCGGCGTACACCGAGCTCGCGGTCCCCGCCGACGGCACGAAGGCCGAGCAGTACGACACGCTCGTGGCACGCGCGCACCGCGGTCACCGGCTCGGCACCGCGGTGAAGCTGCGGAACATCCAGGAGCTCGGCCGGCGCGCTCCGCACATCCGCCGCATCCTTACCTGGAACGCCGACGAGAACGACCCGATGCTGGCCATCAACCGCGCTTTCGGCTTCCGGCCCCACGCCCTCACCGGCCACTGGCAGAAGACCCTCGGCTGATCGCTAGCCCACACGAACGGAGGAGTTCGTGGACGTACGGGCACCGCGCCGCCTCCGTTCTCCGTGCGGCCTCGGCGTGTCGCCCTGGAATGCCTCCGTTTGCCGCGAGGGCGGAAACGGAGGTGTTCCGGGTCGCGCAGCGGCGTGTCGACGGTTAACGGAGGCGTTCACGGCGGAACGGGGGACGATGTCCTCCGTTCCTGCGACGACGAAGGATCGGAGCGCGGGCCGCGGCGGTCAGCTCGCGGCCGGCGCAGGCGGCACCCGCCGCAGCCGCTGGCAGTGCGGGCAGAAGTGGGAGCCGCGGTTCATGAACTGCTCGCGCACGATCAGCGTGCCGCAGCGCGGGCACGGCTGACCCTGACGACCGTAGGCGTTGAGGCTGTGCGAGAAGTAGCCGGAGGCGCCGTTCACGTTGACGTACTGCGCGTCGAAGCTGGTGCCGCCCTCGGCGAGGGCCTTCTCGAGCACGTGGCGCACCTCCGTGAGCAGTGTCCGCACCTTCGCGCGGCTGAGCGAGTTCGCCGGCTGGGCGTAGTGGATGCGGGCGGCCCACAGCGCCTCATCGGCGTAGATGTTGCCGATGCCGCTGACCAGGGTCTGATCGAGCAGTGCGCGTTTGATGCCCGTGTTCTTGCGGGCGAGCGCGGCGGCGAAGCCGGCGTCGTCGAAGGCGGGATCGAGCGGGTCGCGGGCGATGTGAGTCACCTGCGTCGGCACGAGCGGCTCCTCGGTTCCCAGGCCGCCCGGCGCGCCGTCCGCCGTGGGCACGAGGGAGTCGACCGCCATCGACCCGAAGATCCGCTGGTCGACGAAATGCACCCACAGCTCGCCGTGCAGCGGATGCTCGATGTGCAGCCGGATGCGGAGCAGCCCGGCCTCGTCGGTCCCGGGCTCGCGCAGAAGGATCTGGCCGCTCATCCCGAGGTGGGCCACGATGGCGCGTCGCGGGACGCCCGCGAGCGGGATCCAGAGGAACTTGCCGCGCCGGACCGGCTGCTCCATCACCCGTCCGGTGAGCAGCGTCTCGAAGGCGCCGGCAACGGGATCGTGGCGCTTCAGCGACCGCGGCTCGAACACCTCCACGCCGAGGATGGTCGCGCCGGTGACCGCGGGTGCGAGACCCGCGCGGACGACCTCAACCTCGGGAAGCTCGGGCACGTCGTCTCGTCAGTTCCGTCCAGGCGCTCAGCGCAGCGGCCATCTCGGCCTGCTTCTTGCTCGTCCCCTCGCCGGTGGCCGTGACGAGGCCGCCCACCTCGACGGTGGCGTGGAACGTCTTGGAGTGATCGGGGCCGGAGTTCGTCACCGTGTAGACCGGCAGTCCGGCGCCGCGGTGTGCGGCGACCTCCTGCAGGCTGGTCTTCGGGTCCATGGCGGCGCCGAAGCGGTCCGGGTCGTCGAGCAGCGGCTCGATCAGCCGAAGGACGAGCGCCGTTGCGGCATCGCCCCCGGCATCCAGGTAGGTGGCGCCGATCAGGGCCTCGACCGTGTCGGCGAGGATGGACGCCTTCTCGCGGCCGCCGCTCTGGTTCTCGCCGCGTCCGAGTCGGAGGTACTCCCCCAGCCCGATGCCGCGCGCGACCTCGGCCAGCGCGACAGAGCTCACCAGGCTGGCACGCCGCTTGGCGAGCTCGCCTTCATCGAGGTGAGGATTCTCGCGGAACAGCTTCACCGTCACGGCCTGCCCCAGGATCGAGTCGCCGAGGAACTCGAGGCGCTCGTTGTTGGGGATGCCGCCGTGCTCGTACGCGTACGAGCGATGGGTCAGCGCAAGCTCGAGAAGCTCGGGGTCGATGTCGACCCCGAGCTTCTCCAGAAGTGCGGTGCGGTCAGTATTCTCTCCGACCACAGCGTTCACCGATCGTCAGCGACGATCAGACGTCGGCGACCTTGCGGCCCTTGTACTCGAGGAAGAGGGCGGTGCCCGCAGAGTCCTCGACGACCTTCGCGCGGTGCGGGAGGCTGTAGGTGACCTTGCCGTTCTCGATCGTCTTGACGAGCGTGGGGACCTCAGCCTTCCACTGCGAACGACGGGCGTGGGTGTTGGCGCGCGACTGCTTCCGCTTCGGGACGGCCATGACTATCTCTTCTCTGTGTTCGGTCGGGGTTCATCGGTGTCGGAAGCCTGGAAGGCCGCAAGCGCAGACCAGCGCGGATCGATGATCTGCGACGGCTCGCGGTCCGGTACATCCGCCAGCCTCTCCCCGGTCTCGGGGTCGAGACCCGGGCAGTCCGGCCGGCACACCGGCTGGAACGGCAGTGCCAGCACTACCGCATCCCTGATCAGAGGTTCAAGATCCACGTGGTCGTCGTGAACCTCATGATCGAAAGCTTCGTCAGAAGAATACGCGAAAAGTTCTTGGAAATCGACTTGGACAGGCTGCTCGATGTCGATCAGGCACCGGCCGCACACGCCGATGGCCGTCGTCTGGGCGTCGCCCGTCGCGAGAATCCCCTCGTGCATCGACTCCAGCCGGAGGTCGAGATCGATGGTCCCGCCCTCTGGGACGCTGATCAGGCCCTCGCCGAGTTTCTCCGCCACAGGGATGGTGATGCGCTGTTCGCGCATCGTGCCTGGGCGGCGGATGAGGTCGTACACATTGACGGTGTACGGCGAGTTCTTGTGGGTCACGAGCGACTATTTTACGCCGCTCCACGGGGACGGACGGCGGAAGGCCAGCCCGCTGGCAGCAAGGACACAGGAATGAGCAGTGCCTTCGTCCGCAGCACCGGCCCGGCCTGGGCCTCCAGCGCGGAGAGCACCGACTCGAGGTCGTCGGAGAGGCCGCCCGCCCACCGCCGGCTCGGCGGTCCGTATGCGTCGCGTTCGAGCTCGCCGAGCAGCCGGAGGACCGCATCCTCCGCCGGCGTTCCGGCCACCGCCGCGGCGACCCGGCCGGCGAAAACGCGCGGGGTCTCCGTCGGCGGCGCCGTCCAGCCGAGATCGCGCACGGTGTCGCGCAACTCGTCCCAGACGAGGGAGGCTCCGCCCCACTCGTCGCTGAGCTCGCGCAGCCGTCTGCGCCGTCGCATCCTGCGCCAGACCGCGGGGATGAGCAAGACGCCGACGACGAGGAGGGCGACGCCGATCCCGGTCGCGAGCGGCTGGGCTCCCGAGGTCGGGGTGAAGGTGGCCGATCCGGCCGGGTTGGCGGGGTCGGTCGGCACGAGCGCCCGCGGTGCGGAACTGGAGGTGGCGGCCGAACTCGGGGGCGCCGCGGCGGGGTCGGTCTGCGGCCGGGTGTAGTCCGGGACCGTCCCTCGGCCGACCGTCGGCTCGAACGGCACCCAGCCCACGCCGGCGAAGTACAGCTCGGGCCAGGCGTGCAGGTCGTCGCTCGTCACCGTGTACTCGCCCGGGTTGGTGGCCGTCCCTCCGCTGGTCGCGCCGGGAAGGTAGCCCTCCGCGACGCGCGACGGGATGCCCAGGGTGCGGGCCATCAGCGCCATCGCCGAGGCGAAGTGCACGCAGTACCCGCTCTTGGTCTCGAGGAACTTCGCGATCACCCGAGCGCCGTCGCCGTCGTATCCCTGCTTCAGCGGGGTCTGGGTGGAGTACACGAAGCTGTTGTCGCGGAAGTAGTCCTGCAGCGCGACGGCCTTGTCGTATTCGGTGATCGCATCCTTCGTCGCGGTGAGCGCGGAGTCCTCGATGATCGACGGCAGGTTGGGCGGCAGGAAGAGGTCGCGCTGCACCTCCACCGGCACGAACCCGCCCGCCGCCTTGAGCTGGTCGGCTGTCGGCTGCAGCAGGAGGCTGGTCGCGGTGTACTTCTGCCCCTGCGTCGTCGAGTTGATGCCGCCGATCGTGAGGTCGTCCGGGTCCCACGACCAGGTCCCGTTCAACCCCTTCACCGACTGGACGGGTGCTGGCGTCGGCAGCCAGCGGCTCGTCATGTTGTCGATCGCGACCGTGGTCGTGATCTTCGTCGTCTTGACGGTGTCCGAGAGTCCGGCGACCGGTCCGATCTTGGCGCCGTCGCTCAGCCGGTTGGTGTCGCGCTCCCGGTGCTTCCACACGGATCCGGTGAACTGGTCGAGAGAGGCCAGCTTGAGGTACTGCCCGTTCGCCGCCGTCGTCGTATAGGTGAGGGCACGCACCGCGGCGGGGCGGCGGAGGTCCTTGCCGAGGTCGACGAGCGGCGTGACCGTGCCGCCGATGGAGATGCCCCCGGCGGTGAAGGAGGTGGCACCGCCCTGGTCGAAGCCCGGCGCCGTCCCGGCGAGCACGACCGCGATGGTCACGGCCGAGGCGCCGACGGACAGCGCGGCTCCCGGTCGCGGTGTGCCCGGGCGTCTGCTGCGCACGTCGCAGCGCAGCAGCCACAGGTACGCCGCCGCCGACGCGGCGAGGGCAAGAGGGTCGAGCCCGTCGCCGAGCAGCGCGCCCGGCACGACGAGCACCGCGGCGATGCCCACGGCGGTGAAGGCCGGCGTCCGGATGGCCACCGCGAACGTGTCGAGGATGAGCGCGAGCAGACATCCGCCGCCGACGACGAGGAACAGGAACTCGGGGAGCGCCTCCGCCGGAGTGCCCTGCTGATAGATGGAGAGCATCGCCTGCTGGAGGTACTGCAGCCAGTTCGTCACGGTCGTCGGCGTGGGGATGACGCCGAGCAGACCCGAGCCTCGGCCGAACGCCGCCGTCATGATCGCCGCGGACTCCACCAGCAGCAGCACGGGCACGACGCCCTTCGGGACGCCGAGGCTGCGCAGCCCCGCCCCGGTGACGAGCAACAGCGAGGCGGTCGCCACGAGCGCGAACCACCAGCCGATGCCCTGGATGAGCCCGGAGAGCGCGTAGCTCAGCGCCACCACCTGCAGCACGAGAGCGCCGGTGATGCGCCAATAGCCGACCCGGCGCCGCACGCCGACGCGAGCGACGGGGAACGCGACGGACTCAGTCGCCACGCGCCACCACCCCCGCCCGCTGTCTCCGCAGGGCGCGCTGCCAGCATTCCGCGGGGTCGTCTCCCGCGGCGAAAGTCACGCAGAGCCATCCGGCGTCGGCGAGCACCTCAGCCGTCTCGGCCGGCAGGGAGGCGCCGACGAAGGCGACGGCGGGGTCGCCCATCGACCGGAGTGCGGCGAGAGCGCCGAGCTCCGCGGGCGGCGAGCCGGCCAGCACGGCGAACACCGGGACCGGGCGCCCTGCCCTCCGCAGACCCGCACCGAGCTCGGCGACGGCGTCGTCCCTGGCCGTGACGCTGGTCTCGACCGCCGCCAGGTCGGCCAGCAGCATGCGGTCGGCGCTCCCGACGTCGTAGGTCGCCGTCGTCGCCCCCATCGTCCCCGTGCGTCCGGCACCGCTCCGCCCCGACAGCTGGCGGTCGCCCGTCTCGACGACGCTCACCGCGAATCCCTCGTCCAGCAGGTGCACACCGATGGATGCGACCAGGTCCACCAGCGTCTCGAACTCGTCGGCCGCCGCCTCGGCGTGGGCGGGCAGCGGACGCGTGTCCATCAGCATCCACGCCTCGGGGTTGCTGCGCTGCTCCTCCTGCCGCACCATCAGCTGGTCATGCCGGGCCGTGGCCCGCCAGTGCACGCGCCGCAGAGGATCGCCCGGCCGGTACTCCCGGGCGATCAGTTCATCGGCGCTCGGGATGCTGTGGCGCAGCAGCTCGTGCTCCGTGCCCTCGCTGTGGGCGACATCCAGCTCGCCGCGCGACAGCGGGACGACGCGGGGCGTGACCAGCAGCTGGCGTGGCTGCCCGATCGCGTACTCGGCGTATGCGATCCCGAACGGGTCCGTGCGGCTCACCACCAGCGGGCCGATGGGATGCGCGCCCCGCCGCTGCGGCACGACATCCTGTCGGAGCACGACCGTGTCGCGGCCGAGCATGCCATTGGCCTGGTGCGCGCCGAGCCGCGGGAACGGCGCGGAATCCTGCACGCCGACCGTCGCAGGAGCCGACTCGCGCCAGCGCGCGGCCGGGCTCGGACGCGGCGCCTGATTGCGCGCGGTCGTGACGATCGTGGCCTTCTCCCCCGCCGCGACGACGTCGGGGTGGAAGCTGCGGGTGACGGTCAGGCGCGGACGGTCCACGGTCACCGAGATCATCGCGGCCAGGGGCAGCACGGTGAGGAACACGCCGACGAACAGCACGTCCGTGCGCCCGAAGACAGCGGACGCGACGAGCGCCACCACACCCACGGCCCCGAGCGTCCAGCCGCGGGCGGTCGGGCGCGGCCGCTTCAGCGGCGAGGAGGAACGGCCGCCCGGGGGCATGTCAGCGTCCCGTGGCGCCCGGTGCGCCTGAGCCGACGGAAGAGTTGGGGCGGACGGAAGCGCCGGGGCCGACCGAAGAACCGGAACCGACCGGCACCGGCGTCGACGCGACGATCCGCCGGACGATGTCAGCGATCACCGGCGCGCTCTCATGGTGGTGTCCGAGCGCCCGGCTGGTCGGCAGGAGCCGGTGGCCGAGCACCGGCACAGCCAGTGCATCCACATCGTCGGGGAGGACGAAGTCGCGGCCGGCGAGAGCCGCCATCGCCTTCGCCGCGCGGATCAGCTGGAGCGTGGCACGCGGGCTCGCACCGAGCCGCAGGTCGCGGTCCTCGCGCGTGGCCCGCACCAGGTCGACCGCGTACTGTTTGACCGGTGTCGAGGCGAACACCGCACGGGCCGTCACCATCATGGCGCGCAGCTCGTCGGAGGTGACCACCGGGCGGATGCGCGACAACGGACTCGACGTGTCGCGCGTCGTCAACATGGCGAGCTCCGAGCCCTCGTCCGGGTACCCCATGGCGATCCGGGCCATGAAACGGTCGCGCTGCGCCTCCGGCAGCGCGTACGTGCCCTCCATCTCGACCGGGTTCTGCGTGGCGACCACGATGAACGGGGCGGCGAGCGGGTAGGTCGAGCCGTCGACCGTGACCTGGCGCTCCTCCATGCACTCCAGCAGCGCGGACTGCGTCTTCGGGCTCGCCCGGTTGATCTCGTCGCCGATGACGATGTTCGCGAAGATCGCGCCCGGCTTGAACTCGAACCGGCGCTCCGCCTGGTTGTAGACGGAGACGCCGGTGACGTCGCTCGGCAGGAGGTCCGGCGTGAACTGGATGCGGCTGACCGTGCAGTCGACCGACTTCGCCAGCGACTTCGCCAGCATGGTCTTGCCGACGCCGGGGACGTCCTCGATCAGCAGGTGCCCCTCGGCGAGCAGCACCACCAGGGCGGTCTGCACGGCCTCGTGCTTGCCGTCGATGACGGACTCCACATTGGCGGTGATCTGCTCCGCGGCGCGCCTCAGCTCGTCGAGGTCCATGCGGGTGGCATCCCCCGGCTCCTCCTCGGGCGCGACGGAGGATTCGGTGGGCTGGCGCGTCGCGTAACTGTTCATGACTCCCCCGCTAGGTCTCTTGGAGGTACTCGTGCACGGCCGGCGGCACGTACGGGCTCACGTCGCCGCCGAGCGCGGACACCTGGCGCACCAGCGAGCTGGAGACGTGAGCGTTCGCCGGGTTCGGCAGCAGGAAGACGGTCTCGACGTCGGCCAGGTGTCGGTTCACGATGGCCATCGGCGTCTCGTAGGCGACATCCACCTGCGAGCGGATGCCCTTCACCAGCACGTGGGCGCCGACATCGGTGCAGTAGTCCACGAGCAGCCCCATGGACCAGGAGGCGATGACGATGTTGCCGACGATGCCGGCATCCTCGATCGACCGCTCCAGCAGGGCCACGCGCTGCGCGATGGGCAGCAGCGCCGACTTGTCCGGATTGTGGACCACCACGACGTGGACCTCGTCCCACAGACCGGCTGCACGCTCGATCACATCGAGGTGCCCGAGAGTGACCGGGTCGAACGATCCAGGGACAACGGCGATCCTGTTCATAGACCTCCAGACTATCCCGCGGTTCCCGGCATTTCGTTGTGAATCCGTTACCAACGGGTTTCGTCCGCGCGACTCAGGCTTTGCCGAGGAACGCGCGCTCGCTCTCGTCGAGCCGCCGGGCCAGCGCCGCGGCGAGAGCGGGATGCGCGGCGAGCGACGGATCCGCCTCGAGCGTTTCCTCCGCGGCGACCCGCGCCTCCGAGATCAGCTCGCCGTCCGTCGCGACCCGCAGCAGCCGGAGCGACGAGCGCCCGCCCGACTGACGGCTGCCGAGCACATCGCCCTCGCGGCGCAGCTCCAGATCGATGTTGGCCAGCTCGAAGCCGTCGAGCGTCGCAGCGACGGCCTCCACCCGCTCGCGCGCCAGGCTCCCCTGCTCGGCCGAGGTGACCAGGAGGCAGAGGCCCGGGATGTCGCCGCGGCCGACCCGGCCGCGCAGCTGGTGGAGCTGCGAGACGCCGAAGCGGTCCGCATCCATCACGACCATGGCCGAGGCGTTCGGCACGTTGACCCCGACCTCGATGACCGTCGTCGCGATCAGCAGGTCGATGTCGCCGGCCGCGAACGCGCGCATGACCTCGTCCTTCTCATCGGACGGAAGGCGGCCGTGCAGCACGCCGATCCGCGAGCCGGCGAAGAGCGGGTCGGCGCGCACCTGCGCGGCGACGGCCTCCACGTTCGCGATCGGCCGGGGCGGGGCGCCGTCGCCCTCCGGCTCGTCGGGCTCCGGTTCCTCGCCATCGTCCTCGGCGTCCTTGCCCGAGATCGCCGGGCAGACGACGAACACTTGGCGGCCCTTCGCGATCTCCTCCGACGCGCGCTCCCAGATCCGGCGCTCCCATCCGGGGCGGTCGGCGAGCGGCACGACGAAGCTCTCGATGCCCTGCCGGCCGGCGGGGAGCTGCGCGATCGTCGACACATCCAGGTCGCCGAAGACGGTCATCGCGACCGTGCGCGGGATGGGCGTCGCGGTGAGGACCAGCACGTGCGGCGGGGTGCCGCCCTTTGCCCGCAGCGCCTCCCGCTGCTCGACGCCGAAGCGGTGCTGTTCGTCGACGACGACCAGTCCCAGGTCGAAGAAGGTGACCGCGTCGCCGAGGAGCGCGTGCGTTCCGACGACGATGCGCGCCTGCCCGGACACCGTCCGCAGGAGCGCGCGCTTCCGCTCGGCGGTGGAGAGCTGGCCCGTGAGGAGGGTCGGCATGAGCTGCGCCGAGAGGTCGGGGCCGAGCATCGCGGCGATCGAGCGCAGGTGCTGCGCGGCGAGCACCTCGGTCGGAGCGAGCAGGGCCGACTGGCCGCCGGAGTCGGCGACGGCGAGCATGGCACGGAGGGCGACGAGCGTCTTGCCGGAGCCGACCTCGCCCTGCACCAGCCGGTGCATCGCCGCCGTGCCGGCCAGGTCGCGTGCGATCTCGCCGCCCACCACATCCTGGTCGCCCGTGAGAGAGAAGGGCAGCGCCGCGTCGAACCGTTCGAGGAGCCCGCCGGGAACGGCCACACGCGATGTCGCGGCGGCCTCCCGCGACGCCGCACGCTGCTGCAGCAGCGCGGCCTGGAGGACGAACGCCTCCTGGAACCGCAGCGTGTCGCGAGCGCGCTGCCACTGCGCGTCCTTCTGCGGCCGGTGGATGCCCTCGAGCGCATCGCGGTACGGCACCAGGCCGCGCTCGACGACGATCGCATCCGGCACCGGGTCGGGCACCGGCCCGAGGGCGTCGAGCGCCAGAGCGACGGCCTTCTGCACCTGCCAGCTCGCCACGGTCCCTGTCGCGGGGTAGATCGGGATGGGCGTCTGCGCCCACTCCTTCGCGGCCGTGCTGCCGGGGATCACCGCATTCTCCGCATCCGGCTCGAACAGCTCATAGTCGGGATGCGCGAGCTGCAAGGCGCCGCGGTACGCGGACACCTTGCCGGCGAAGATTCCGCGCACGCCCGGAAGGAGCTCGCGCGAACGCCATGCCTGGTTGAAGAAGGTGAGGGTCAGGATGCCCTCGCCGTCCGAGATCTTCACCTCCAGGATGCTTCCGCGCCTCGCACGCATCGGGCGCTCCTGCACGCGCAGCACCTCGGCGATGATCGTCACGTTCTCGTCCAGCGGCAGGTTCGCCAGCGCCGTCAGCTCGCCGCGCTTCGCGTAGCGCCGAGGGAAGTGGCTGAGCAGATCGGCGACCGTGCGCATCCCGAAGGCCTTCTCGAACGCCGAGGCCGTGCGGCCGCCGAGGACGCCGGTCAGCCGGGTGTCGAGGCCGATGGAGCCCGCGTCGGCGGACCCGGAGCCGGCGGACCCGGAGCCGGCCGGGGCGGGGACGGAGGTCATGACTCGATCGTATGCTTCCCCTCCGGCATTCCGTCGTCGGGGGGTGTGTCGTCGGGCCGGCCGGCCGGGGCGTCCGGCGCGTCCAGTTCCGCCAGCTCCGACGCGACGGCCGGTTCGCCGGGACGCTCCGAGGCGAGCCGACGCTGGATCTCGCGCGCCTCGGCCTTACGGCCCAGCTCGCGGAGGCAGCGACCGTACGCCCACTGCGCGGCGAACTGCTGGTCGAGGGTGCCGTACGCCTCGGCGTACTCCACCGCATCCTCGAACGAGGCGAGAGCCGCGGCCGCATCCCCGTCCCGCAGCAGCGCCCAGCCGCGCAGGTCGTGGAGCACGACGCCCCAGCGGAGGGTGCGGGGGTCGCCGGTCGCGGCGAGGTCGGAGAGACCCTCCTCGATCCATTGCAGTGCCCGGGGCCGGTCCGCGTCGGCGAGTACCAGAGCGGATTCGACGGCGAGAGACACGTCGCCGTCCCGGCGGGCGGCACGCAGGGCGGCCTCCAGAACGGGCACGGCCTCCCTCCATCGACCGGCTGCCGTCCGGAGCCTGCCCCGTTCGAGCAGCACGCGGACCTCCAGCACGCCGGCTGCGGGCTCGAGCGACTCCAGCAGGGCCTCCGCCTCGTCGAACCGCCCCTGCAGCCCGAGCGCGCGGGCGCGCTGCGTCTCGAGCTCGGCCCGGACGACCTCCGACCGGTCCGGTTCGGCGGCAGCGGCGGCCAGCCGTTCTGCGGAGGCGATCGGGTCACCGGGGAGCCACAGGGCGTCGAGCTCTGCCTGCTCCAGGCGTTCCTCCATCCCCATATCTTGGCGGCACTCCGGGTGCCGACGCTAGGCTCGGGGGGCCATGACCCGCATCGTCTCCGGATTCGCCGGCTCGCTCAGCCTCCAGGTGCCGAAGAGCGGCACCCGCCCCACCAGCGACCGGGTGCGCGAGGCCATCTTCTCCGCGCTGGATGCGCGCGACGCGCTGCACGGAGCCCGGGTGCTCGACCTCTACGCCGGATCGGGCGCGCTGGGGCTGGAGGCCGCCAGCCGCGGCGCCGCCTCCGTCGTTCTCGTCGAGAAGGGCGCGGCGGCGGCGCAGGTCTGCAAGCGGAACGCCGCGGCGGTCGTGTCGGCGGCGCGGGCTGCTCGGGTCGCCGTCCCGGAGATCGACGTGCGGCCCTCCACGGTGCAGTCCTACCTCGCCGGTGCCCGCGGGCCCTTCGATGTCGTGTTCATCGACCCGCCCTACGACGTTCCGGATGCGGAGCTGCTCGCCGTGCTCACCGCCTTGCAGCCGCTGCTCTCCGACGACGCCGAGGTCTGCGTCGAGCGGAGCGCACGCACGCCGGACCCGAGCCTCCCCGACGGACTCGCCCTCGTGCGCCGCAAGTCCTACGGCGAGACCGCCATCCACTGGCTCGCCCCTCTCCGCCCCTAGCCCTCTTCCCGTGGCTCCGCCCACCGTCGAGTCCGCACATTTTGCACACGATTTGCGCTACGAGCGTGCAAAATTCGCGGACTCGACGGTGGGGTGAGCGCGGAGGCGCGGATGGGCGGCGGGGGTGGGTCAGCCGCGGCGGCCGTCCCATTCGAGGTAGGGGTCCCAGCCTCCGCGCTCGTCGAAGGGGGTGCCGGCGACGAGGAGGCCCGCGCCGTCGCGGACGGTGCCGATCGGGCGGAAGCCGCCGGGGAGGGGTGTGCCGGACGGGAAGGTGGCGAGGAGGCCGTGGTCCTCTCCCCCGGTGAGGGCCGTCCGCGGGTCGGAGCCCAGGGCGGCGGGGTCGAGGTCGATCGCCACGCCGCTCGCCTCGGCGACGCGCCGGGCGTCCAGCGCCAGGCCGTCGCTCAGGTCGAGCATCGCCGTCGCACCGGCGTCGGCCGCGAGCGGTCCGTCGGCGATCGGCGGACGCGGCCGCAGCTGAGCCGAGACGGTATCGGGATGCGCGGCCACGACGGCCGCGAGACGCGCGGAATCCGGCTCTCCCGCCGCATCCACCGCGTCCGTGAACAGCGTGCGCAGGCCGGCAGCCGCCTGCCCGAGGGCCCCGGAGACGGCCACGACATCGCCAGGGCGCGCGCCGCTGCGGAGCACCGGACGGCGTCCGCCGAGGTCGCCGAACGCCGTCACCGCGATGGTCAGCGTCTGGGACACCGACAGGTCGCCTCCGACCACGCCGCACCCGGGAGCCAGCTCGGTGCACGCGAGCCGGAAGCCGTCGGCGACGCCCTCCAGCCACGCCACCGGAGTCTCCGGCGGCGCGGCGATGGCGACGACCAAGGCGGTCGGGACTGCGCCCATCGCCGCCACGTCCGACAGGTTCGTCGCCGCGGCCTTCCAGCCGAGGTCCGCCGGGCCCGACCACGCGAGCCGGAAGTCCGGGCCGTGGACCATCATGTCCGTCGTCACCACGAAGCGCCCGTCCGGCGCGGCGAGCACCGCCGCGTCGTCACCCGGTCCGACGAGCGTGGCGCTCGAGTCCGGGAGCCGCGGGAAGATGCGCTTGAGCGCCTCCCGCTCCGACGCCTCCCCGATGGTGATGCCGGCCGCGTCGCTCCCAGAGATTCCCATGATCTGAAACGGTAGCCTGAAACCGATGAAGTCCCGTCGCCGCGCCCTCCCGGCCGTCCTGCTCGCAGGCGCCGCCCTGCTCCTCGCGGGCTGCGCGCCCACCGTCTCCCTCGACCCCGCCGCGAACAGCAACGCGCCCGGTTGCGCCGAGATCAGCGTTCGCCTGCCCGACTCGGTCGCCGATAAGGCGAAGCGCGAGACGGATGCGCAGGCGACCGGCGCCTGGGGCGATCCGGCTGCCGTCATCCTGCGCTGCGGCGTTCCGCCGATCGGGGCGACGACGAAGCCGTGCGTCAACGTCAACGGCGTCGACTGGGTGCTCATGACGGACCCGGCCGCTAAGACGATCGTCTACCAGACCTTCGGCCGCGTGCCGGCGACGGAGGTCATCATCGACCACGTTTCGGGCGTCTCCGACTCGTCCGTGCTGCCCGAGTTCGCCAGCGCCGTCTCCACCGTCAAGCAGACGCAGAAGTGCCTGTCCACGCTCGACACCGACCCGACCGCGAGGCCGAGTCCCTGAGCCGGCCGGGTTCGCGTCCCCGCGCTCAGGCGGCGCGCGCGAGGGCGACCTGGATGAGCTCGTCGATCAGCGCCGGGTAGCTCAGCCCTGACTCCTGCCAGCATCGCGGGAACATCGAGATCGGGGTGAAGCCCGGCATGGTGTTGATCTCGTTGATGACGAAGCCGTCGGCCGTCAGGAAGAAGTCGACGCGCGCGAGCCCTTCCCCGCCGATGGCGTCGAAGCCGCGGATGGCGAGTTCGCGCATCTCGGCCAGCTGCGCGTCCGTGAGGTCGGCCGGGCAGACCAGGTCGATGCCCGGTGCGTCCAGGTACTTCGCTGCGAAGTCGTAGAAGTCGCGTCCGCTGACGACGATCTCGCCGGCGACCGACGCTCGCGCAGGCTCGCCGGGCCGTCCGCCGAGGACGGCGATCTCGACCTCGCGGCCGGTGACCATCGACTCGATGAGCACGCGGTCGTCCTCGGCCAGTGCGATCTCCATCGCGGCGTCGAGCTCCGACCAGTCCTTCACTTTCGTCACGCCGACGCTCGAACCGGCCCGGGCGGGCTTGACGAACGCGGGGAGACCCAGCTCGCGCGCGGCCTCGCGCACGGAGTCGGCGTCGGTGCTCCACTCGTAGGCGCTGACCGTCACCCAGGGCGCCACGGGGATGCCGGCCTGCTGCAGCACGGTCTTGGTGAAGTGCTTGTCCATCCCCAGGGCACTGGCGAGCACACCGCTGCCGACGTACGGAAGCCCGACGAGCTCGAGCATCCCCTGCAGGGTGCCGTCCTCTCCCCACGGGCCGTGGAGGATCGGGAACACGATGTCGACGTCGCCGAGAGACGAGCGGCCGCCGTCGCGGTCGATGACCGTCAGCTCGCGCGTTGCGACGCTGTCCGGCCACAGGATGCGCGAGCCGTTGTCTTCGACCTCTGGCAGCTTCTCGGCGTTCAGCGCGAAGAGCGATGCGTCGTCCGGCTGCAGCGTGAAGGCGCCGTCGTGCGTGATCCCGATCGGGATCACGTCGTACTTGTCGCGGTCGATCGCCTCAAGGACGCCCGCCGCCGTCGCGCAGCTGATCGAATGCTCGCTTGAGCGACCCCCAAAGAGAAGCGCGACCGCGACCTTGTCCGTCATCCGTTGTCCTTTCGCCCTGCGGCTCGTCCGAATCCGTCGTGAGATGCGGTGCGATGTCTTTCGGATCGAGCGTACCGGCGAGCACCTGGCTCACCTGACGGACGATCGGCATCTCCACCCCGCGCGCCTCGGCGAGGTGCAGGATCGGCGCGACGGACGCGAGACCCTCCGCCGTCTGGTTCATCTGCTTCACGACGTCGTGGAAGCCGTATCCCTGGCCGAGCAGCCGGCCCGCCGTGTTGTTGCGGCTCAGCGACGACTCGCACGTGGCGATCAGGTCGCCCAAGCCTGCGAGGCCGGACAGCGTCTCGGCCTGTGCGCCGTAGGCAACGGCGAAGTCCGTCATCTCGACCAGGCCGCGCGTGATGATCGACGCCTTCGTGTTCTCGCCGTAGCCGACGCCGTCCACGATGCCGATCGCGACGGCGATCAGGTTCTTCAGCACGCCCCCGAACTCCGTGCCGATGACATCGGTGTTGACGAAGCTCCGGAAGTAGCGGTTGGTCGCCGCGATGGCCACAGCCTGCGCCGTCTCCAGGCTGGCCGACGACACGACGGCCGCCGTGGGCTGCTCGCGCGCGATCTCCAGCGCCAGGTTCGGGCCGGACGCCACCGCGATGCGCTCCACGTCGATCGGCAGCCCCTGAGCGATGACCTCGCTCATCCGCAGCCCGGTGCCCTTCTCGACGCCCTTCATCAGGCTGACGACGACCGTCTCCGGACTCAGGTACGGGATCATCGCCTCGAGGTTCGAGCGGAGCGTCTGACTGGGGATGGAGACGAACACCTGCTCCGCACCGCTCATCGCCTCACCGAGGCGGCTGGTGGCACGGAGGTTCCGCGGGAGGTTGATGCCTTCGAGGTAGTCGCTGTTGCGCTTCACCTCGTTGATCTCGCGGGCGAGCTCCGGACGACGCGCCCAGAGCACGACGTCGGACCCGCCGTCGGCGAGGATCTTCGCGAACGTGGTGCCCCAGCTGCCGGCGCCGAGCACGGCGATGCGGCGGGGACGCGCGATGGGAGCCTTCACTGCTTTAGCCATCGAAGCGGCCGGTCTCCTTCTGGTTGTGCTGCGACGGATCCCAGCGCTCGGCCGGGGCCTTCTCGCCGCGCAGGTCTTCGAGCAGAGCGGTGATCGCATCCATGATGACCGCTGTCGCCTCGGTGAGCGTGGAGTTGTCGAGCGGCCTGCCGCGGAACGCCGACAGGTCGACCGGGTCGCCCACCTTGACGTCGATGGTCTTGCGCGGGAACCAGCTGATCTTCTTCGCGTAGCGCGCCATCACCTGCTGGGTTCCCCAGTGCGCGATCGGGATGACCGGGAGGTCGTGCTCGAGGGCCATCCGGGCGGCCCCGGTCTTGCCGCGCATCGGCCACATGTCCGGGTCGCGGCTGAGCGAGCCCTCGGGATAGATGACGACGATCCGTCCCTCGTCGGCGATCTTCTGCGCCGCCTCGAGCGGCGCCGAGCCGCGGGCGCTGCCTCCGCGCGAGACGGGGACCTGGCCCGACCGCCGCAGGAACCATCCCAGCACCGGAACGTGGAACAGGCTCTCCTTCGCGAGGAACCGCGGCAGCCGCCCCAGCTTCCACGCGACCATCCCGATCATGACCGGGTCGATCTCGCTGTAGTGGTTGGGCGTCAGGATGAACGCGCCGGTCCGCGGGAACTTGTCGCCGTCGACGATCCGGAAGCGGGCGAGCAGGCTCCCGATCGGCACGATGAGGCCGGCGAGAACCCAGAACACCGACGGTCTGCTCTTCTCCGAGCGCTGCTTCTTCACGGGCATAGCGGTTTCTGGCACCGTCCCATTATCGGTGACCCGGCATCCCGCACGGAGCATGCCGCACGGGATGGACCAGCCGGATGAGCCGGTTCAGCCTTCGAGGACGAAGTCGGCGCCGAGCAGCTGCAGCTTCGTGATGAAGTTCTCGTAGCCGCGGCTGATGATTCCGACGTTGCTCACGGTCGAGCGCCCCTCGGCGGTCAGGGCCGCGATCAGGTGGCTGAAGCCGCCGCGAAGGTCCGGAACCTCGATGTCGGCGCCCTTCAGCTCCACCGGGCCCATGATGACGGCCGAGTGGTTGAAGTTGCGCTGACCGAAGCGGCACGGGTGGCCGCCGAGGCACTCCTTGTGGACCTGGATCTTCGCGCCCATGTCGATGAGCGCGTCGACGAAGCCGAAACGCTGCTCGTACACGGTCTCGTGGACGATCGACACGCCGGACGCCTTAGTGAGCGCCACGACGAGCGGCTGCTGCCAGTCCGTCATGAAGCCGGGGTGCACGTCCGTCTCGATGACGACCGGCTTGAGCTCACCGCCCGGGTGGTAGAAGCGGATGCCGTCGTCGTGGATCTCGAAGGCGCCGCCGACCTTGCGGAAGACGTTGAGGAATGTGAGCATCTCGGGCTGCCGTGCGCCGCCGACGAAGATGTCGCCGCCGGTCGCGAGCGCGGCCGCAGCCCAGCTGGCGGCCTCATTGCGGTCGAACAGCGAGGTGTGGGTGTAGCCGGAGAGCGAGTCGACGCCCTCGATGCGGATCACGCGGTCGGTGTCGACCGAGATCACGGCGCCCATCTTCTGGAGCACGTTGATGAGATCCATGATCTCCGGCTCGATGGCCGCGCCCTTGAGCTCGGTGATGCCGTCCGCCCGCACGGCGGTGAGGAGCACCTGCTCCGTCGCCCCGACGCTCGGGTACGGGAGCTCCAGCTTTGCGCCGTGGAGGCCGTTCGGGGCCGTCATGCGGATGCCGCTGGGCAGCTTGTCGACGACAGCGCCGAACTTGCGCAGCACCTCGAGGTGGTAGTCGATCGGCCGGTCGCCGATGCGGCAGCCGCCGAGGTCGGGGATGAACGCCTCGCCCAGGCGGTGCAGCAGCGGGCCGCAGAACAGGATCGGGATGCGGCTGGAGCCGGCGTGCGCGTCGATGTCGGCCATGTGCGCCGACTCGACCGCGCTCGGGTCGAGCAGCAGCTCGCCCTCCTCGGCGCCGTCGGTCACCTTGACGCCGTGGACCTCGAGCAGGCCGCGCACCACGCGGACATCGGAGATGTCCGGCACATTGCGGAGCACGCTCGGGCTCTCGCCGAGGATCGCCGCGACCATGGCCTTCGTGACGAAGTTCTTGGCGCCGCGCACCTCGATGCGGCCCTCGAGGGGGCGTCCGCCGTTGATCGTGATGCGATCGCCCTTGAGGCCCACGCGTGCTCCTGCTGCCTGTGCGTCCTGAAGAAGAGATGTCAAAGTTTCACCGGGAGGGTCGTGGGCCGCCAGCTCGCGCGGCCCGATTCGTATTCGGAGATTCGCGCCTCGTCGCGCAGGGTGAGGGCGATGTCGTCCAGCCCTTCGAGCAAACGCCAGCGAGTGTAGTCGTCGATGTCGAAAGACACCTGGACCTCACCGACGGTCGCAGTCTTGGCAACCAGATCCACCGTCGCCGATATTCCCGGCTGGGCTTCGATCGCCCCCCACAGCCGCTCGGCGTCCTCTTCGGAGATGATGCCGGTCAACAGGCCCTGCTTGCCCGCGTTGCCGCGGAAGATGTCGGCGAACCGAGGGCACAGGACCACGCGGAAACCGAAGTCGCGGAGCGCCCAGACGGCATGTTCGCGTGACGAACCCGTGCCGAAATCGGGGCCCGTGACGAGCACGGTCGCGCCCTGGTACTCCGGTCGGTTGAGGATGAAGTCCGGGTCCTGGCGCCAGGCGTAGAACAGGGCGTCCTCGAAGCCGGTCTTGGTGACGCGCTTGAGGAACACCGCCGGGATGATCTGGTCGGTGTCGACGTCGGAGCGCCGGAACGGGACGGCGGTTCCGGTGACGGTCTCGAACTTCTCCATCAGGCGCCCACCTTCTCTCCGATTCGCGTGCCGGCGCCGCCATCGCGCGGCGTGTCGCCGCCTTCGGCTTCCAGGTCCCACGGGCTCGAGAGCGTTCCGCGGATCGCCGTGGCCGCCGCGACGAGCGGCGAGACCAGGTGCGTGCGGCCGCCCTTGCCCTGCCGGCCCTCGAAGTTGCGGTTGGAGGTGGAGGCGCAGCGCTCCCCCGGCGCCAGCTGGTCCGGGTTCATGCCGAGGCACATGGAGCAGCCGGCGAAACGCCACTCGCCGCCGAACTCCTCGACGATCTTGTCGATCCCCTCGGCCTCGGCTTCGATGCGGACGCGCGCCGAGCCGGGGACGACCATGACGCGGACGCCGTCCGCCTTCTTCCTGCCCTTGATGATGGACGCGAAGGCTCGGAGGTCCTCGATCCGGCTGTTCGTGCAGGAGCCCATGAACACCGCATCCACGGGGATGCTCTTCATCGGCGTGCCCGGCTGGAGGTCCATGTACTCCAGGGCGCGCTCGGCAGCGGCCCGCGCGTTGGGGTCGGCGATCGCGGCCGGGTCCGGGACGGGCTGGCTGAGCGAGACGCCCTGGCCCGGGTTGGTGCCCCAGGTGACGAACGGCTCGATCTCGTCGGCGTCGAGGTAGACCTCGGCGTCGAAGACCGCGTCGTCGTCGGTCTGGAGCGTTTTCCAGTAGGCGACGGCCTCGTCCCAGTCGGCGCCCTCCGGAGCGTGCGGACGCCCCTTCAGGTAGGCGAACGTCGTCTCGTCCGGGGCGACCATCCCGGCGCGCGCACCCGCCTCGATGGACATGTTGCAGATGGTCATCCGGCCCTCCATGGAGAGCGAGCGGATGGCGCTGCCGCGGTACTCGAGCACGTAGCCCTGGCCTCCGCCGGTGCCGATCTTGGCGATGACGGCGAGGATGATGTCCTTCGCGGTCACTCCGGGGCGCAGCTCGCCCTCGACGGTGATGGCCATGGTTTTGAACGGCTTGAGCGGGAGCGTCTGGGTGGCGAGCACGTGCTCGACCTCGCTCGTGCCGATGCCGAACGCCATGGCGCCGAACGCGCCGTGGGTGGATGTGTGCGAGTCGCCGCAGACGACGGTGATGCCCGGCATGGTGAGGCCGAGCTGCGGGCCGACGACGTGCACGATGCCCTGCTCGACGTCGCCCAGCGAGTGGAGGCGGATGCCGAACTCCTCGGCGTTGCGGCGCAGCGTCTCGATCTGGGTGCGGCTGGTCAGGTCGGCGATGGGCTTGTCGATGCCGATCGTCGGGGTGTTGTGGTCTTCTGTCGCGATGGTGAGGTCGGGGCGGCGGACCGGCCGGCCGGCCATGCGCAGGCCGTCGAAGGCCTGCGGGCTGGTGACCTCGTGGACCAGGTGCAGGTCGATGTAGATGAGGTCGGGCGAGCCGTCCTCGCCCTTGGCGACCAGGTGGTCGTTCCAGACCTTCTCGGCCAGTGTCAGTGGCCCGGTGGGGTTGCTCATGCTCTTACGAACTCCTTAGCGTGTGAACGGATCAGCCGTCGACGGACTCCGCGGCGAGAGTGGCCTGAGACT
Source organism: Leifsonia sp. 1010 (assembly GCF_031455295.1). Taxonomy (NCBI): domain Bacteria; kingdom Bacillati; phylum Actinomycetota; class Actinomycetes; order Micrococcales; family Microbacteriaceae; genus Leifsonia; species Leifsonia sp. 1010. The sequence goes on along the minus strand of NZ_JAVDSL010000002.1, from coordinate 233,167 downwards.
AGGACTCGCCGCGGCGGCTAAGGAGGAGAAGACCCGCGTACACGAGTGACAGGGTATCACCCGATCGCGGGCGGGCCTCTGTCAGGAGCGCTCTGCGCGGATGCTCAGGTCGCCGAGGAGCAGCTCCGCGCCGTCGGGCACGGCGGCGGGTTCTCCCGGCTGGGCGCGGGTTCCGGCGACGACGACGCCGTTGGTCGAATAGAGGTCGGTGACGGTCAGGGTGTCGCCCTCGACGACGAGCAGCGCGTGCGTCTTCGACACCGTCGAGGTCGGGTCGTCGAGCGCGATCGGCTCGGCGTCGCCGGCGTGCGCGCCTCGGGACGGGTTGCGGCCCAGGAGCACGGCCCGGGTCAGCGGCACGGCCCGGCCGCCGGGCAGGAGGAGACGCCAGACGGGCCGGTTAGGAGCGGCGGGGCCGTTCGGTCCGGGCGGCGGGGTGAAGGCGGGCAAGGCCCGGCCGGGAGCGACCGCTTCGATCCGTTCGGCGGCGGGCGCGGGCGCCGGTGTCTGCGCCGGCTGGGACGCCCGTGACGGGATGAGGCCAGGTGGCGGAACGATGAACCCGCGGTCGTCCATGCCGCCCACTATACGGAAACGGGACGACCGGTCGAGGGGTCCGCGGCGCGCGCCCGCCTCACGCGCGGCGGGCGCGTCGGTAGCGGAACGCCGCGAGCCGGGCGCGCAGCGGGCCGGCCGCCTTCGTGGCACGGGTGAGGGCGTCGTCGGCTGTCGTCCACGCATGCTGGACCCGCTCCTCGTCGACCACGCTGCCGTCGAACACCGCCGCATCGACGTGCCGGGCCAGGTCGCGGAGGCCGCCGTCCGGGACCGGGAGCTCCTGGGCGGCGGATTGCTCCTCGAGCGCGGCGGCGGCTTGGAGCCGCGTGGCACGCTCCGGGACGGCGAGCCCCAGCTCGGCGTATCCGTCGGTCAGCTCGTCCCAGGCACCGGCCGCGCGCCGGTCGGGCGGCCCGGCGCTCTCGCGCTTGCGCCGTCGCCGACGTTTGAGTCCGGCGATGATCAGCAGGGGGATGAAGTAGGCCAGCAGCGGGATCCCGATGACCCCGAGCACCACCCACGCCCAGACCGGCAGACGGAACGCCGACGCCTTGTCTTTCGGGTCGTTGTCCTTCGTCTTGACGGGCGTCAGGAGGTCTTCGGCGCGCGGATCGGCGGGCGGCGGCTGCCGGACCTGCGGCTGCGGCTCGAGCTTCGGCTTCGTGGTCTGGTTCTTCGGCGCATCCGTCTTGGTCGGCGTCGGGAAGAACGGCACCCATCCGACGCCCTCGAAGGCGACCTCGTCCCAGGCGGTCACGTCATCGCCGGTGACCGTGGTGGTGCTGCCCGAGACCTTCGGCGCGAAGCCCATCACGACGCGGGTCGGGTAGCCGAGCCGTCGGGCCATGAGCGCGAAGGCGCTCGCGTACTGCTCCTGGTCGCCGACCATCGGCGACTTGGAGAGCAGGTCGGTCATGCGGTCGGCGCCCTGACCGGCGCGCGAGGGAACCGGGTCGGACGCCCGCCCGTGGCTGAGGTAGCCGAGCGACTTGAGCGACCGCTCGATGTTTCGCAGCTTCTGGATGGCCGTGTCGGCGGATCCGGCGTACTCCTCGGCTTTCGCCGACACCACGTCGGGGACGTTGGTGACCGACGGGAGTGTCAGCTTGGCCGGCGGGACCTTGGCGAGCGCCCGGTCGTTCGGGATCTTCTGCGCGGTCGCCCCGACCGTATAGGCGAGGCCGTTGCGCACGCCACTCGTGACGGCCGCCGTTCCCGTCGCGGTGTTGACGCGCACCGTCGATGTCGGGTCCTGGCCGGTGTGCGCGTCGAACGTGAGCGTGTTCGTGTAGCCGAGGGTCGGCAGCCACACGTCCGAGTAGCCGAGGACGTCGATGGCGGCGGTCGACGACGCACCGGGCGTGAACACCGGTGGCCGCGGGATGGTGCTGCCGAGCAGCTCGAACGCGCCGGACGCATCGCTGTCGCTCCCCGGGGACGCGACGGACCAGACCACGCCGTCGTAGCTGTCCATGGTGGCGAGCCGGATCACCTGGCCCTGTTTGAGTCCGGTGACGGTGAAGAGCTTGGTCTTCTGCAGTTCTTTCGTGTACTTCCGGAACCCGGCCAGAGGGCTCGGATAGTCGAGCGGATCGAACGGCGGCGTGATCTCGTCGCGCACGACGAATCGCGAGGCGGCCGGCGGCGCGAGCACCGACCCCGCCAGCGCTCCGACGAGCACCGCACCGAGCACGACCGCGGCGCCCCCGAGCACCCGGCTGCGCCGGACCCCGGAGTCGGTCTCGACACGGTCTCGCGCGAAGCGCGCGCGACGCCAGGCGAGCCACACGAGAGCCACCCCTGCGAACAGGACGCCGCGTATCCCGGCGAAGAACGCATCCCGGGTACCGAGCAGAATGGCCGCGAGCAGCAGCAGCGCCGGCCCGGCGAGCAGTACGGCCGCGCGACCCGAGGACGGACGCCGCACGCGCGGCAGCCAGCGGACGGCGAGGGTGACGGACACCAGGGTGACCAGCCACCCGGCGACGTAGGGCACCACCGCGACGTACGGAGGCGCCTCGAGCGGAGCCTGCAGGGTCACCGCGTCGGACCAGCCGAACACAGCGCCGATGACCAGGTCGGAAAGACTGTCGAGCGACGGCAGGACCCCGTACAGCGCCTGGCCGGGAAGCGCGAGCGGCGTGCCGAACAGGAAGTAGGCGGCCAGCGCGATGACGGTGGTCAGCGGCCAGGACAGTCGCAGCAACCGGCCGAGCAGCGCGACTCCCCCGCCCACCACGATGCCGCCGATCGCCGCCGGAGCGAAAGCATAGTGCCCGAACGCCGGCTCGAATCCGGCGACCGCGAGCAGGCTGAGGCCGGTGAGGACGGCGACGTCGATCCATGTCGTGCGCGAAAGGGAGTCGAAGAGCGGTGTCGTCGCGGCCGCCGTGCGCGCGTCCCGTCGCCGGTCGGACCCTGTGCCCGTCGCCGCGCTCATCGACCGGCTCGCTTCAGCAGGGACGGCAACTCGGGCAGAGCGGAGACGGTGATCAGCATCGAGCGCCCGAGCCGGGTCAGGCGCGGCTCTGCGGCCTCGTCGACCCGGATCACGATGGTCTCCGTGTCGGCCGACCACAGCGCGGACGCGCCGCGAAGCTCGGCCGCGTCGACCTGTGATCCGACCACGGTGACTGCGAGGCTCGGAGCGGGCAGGCGCAGGGTGGCCTGGCGCAGGAACTCGCGCAGGGTGGGGTGCGCGCCATCCACCGACTGGATGCGGCAGGAGTCGTCGAGCAGGGCGGTCGGCGTCTCGGCGCGCATCGGTCCGCCCTGCCACAGGGCGCGGATTTCGGTCTCCTCGCGGATCACCTGGCAGCCGACCGAGGCGAGGACGGAGACGCCGAGCTCGAATTCGTCGTCCGAGGCGAAGTGCGAGCGCTCGGCGTCGAACGCCAGCAGCAGCTGCGAGCGGCGGGTCTCCTGGTACTGCCGGACCATCAGCTGCCCCGTCCGTGCGGACGTCCGCCAGTGCACGTTCCGGATGTCGTCGCCCGGCTCGTAGGTGCGCAGGGCGTGGAATGCGAGGTCGCTGTCGGTGATGACCTTGGTGGTCTGCCCCTCGAGGTCGCGGACGAGACCGCGGGCCGTTGCGGCGAGCCGCACCGTCTTCGGGTGGACGAACAGCTCGATCTGCTCGGTCCACTGGTTCGTACGGCGCAGCAGCCCCAACTGGTCACCGCGCACGGACAGCGCGGGGCCGGCCAGGATGAGTGCCCGCCGCTCGGTGGGCACGGCGAACAGCTCTTCGGTCTCGGCCCCGGGGGCGAGCCGCGGGATGGTGAAGTCGGCCTGTCCCTCGCCGACGGGCAGCTCCATCCGCGTCGGCAGGACCGGCCGCGATCCGCTGTTGGCGACGGTCAGCCGTCCGAGAGCCCTGCCGCCGGCGACCACGCGACGCGGGTTCAGCTCGATTCCGGCCCGGTATGTCGAGCGGCCGAAGACGAAGGCGGCCGCGATCACGAACGCGGCAAGCAGCGTGGCCGCGATGTAGACGAACTCCGCCCATCCGAGCCACACCGCCAGGACGATGGAGGCCGCTGCGCTGGCGAGCACGATCCAGCCGAGGGTGCTGACAACGCCGACGACCGGCGCTATGCGGCGACCGACCGCACGACCGAGGGGCGCGACCCGCGAGGTCACCGCTCCGGCCGCGCGCGCGACCGCGCCGCCGACGAGCTCCGCCGCGATGCGCGCCTGATCGGCGCCGGGCGTGCGACGACGCCGTCCGCGAGCGGGGCTGTCGGTGGTCATGGCTGCAGAATCCTGTCGGGTCGGTCGGGACGGAGAAACGAAGGCGAGGAGGCTCAGGCTGCCCGATAGGCGGGCGGTGTGGCCGAGGCGACGGCCCGCTCGACGATGTCGGCCGCTGTCACCCCCGCGAATTCCGACTCCGGGTCGACGATGACGCGGTGAGCGAGCACCGGCTGGGCCAGGTCGCGGATGTCGTCCGGCGTCACGAAGGTGCGCCCGGCCGAGATCGCCCACGTCTTCGCCGCACGTGCCAGCGCCAGGGCGCCGCGGATGCTCACGCCGAGCGCCGCATCCTTGTCGTCGCGGGTCGCGGTGACGATCTCGCTGAGGTACCCCATGACGCTGGCATCGGTGTGCACCTCGGACGCCAGCTGGGCGAGCGTCGTGACGGAGTCGGACGCGATGATCGGTCGCACGGCCGACGCGCGGGAGCGGTTCGACGAGTCGAGCAGCAGGTCGACGGTCGTCGCGTGGTCCGGGTAGCCGAGCGAGGTCTTGATCAGGAAGCGGTCGAGCTGCGCCTCGGGCAGCGAGTACGTTCCAGCCTGCTCGACCGGGTTCTGCGTCGCGATCACGATGAACGGCGCGCCGACGGGATGGCCGACGCCGTCCACCGTCACGACGCCCTCCTCCATCACCTCGAGCAGCGCGGACTGCGTCTTCGGGCTCGCCCGGTTGATCTCGTCTGCGAGCACCACCGACGCGAAGATCGGTCCGGGATGGAACTCGAACCGGCCGCTGGACTGGTCGTAGATCGTGACGCCCGTGACGTCGGACGGCAGCAGGTCCGGGGTGAACTGGATGCGCGACTGCGTGCCCTCGACCGTGTTGGCGAGCGCTTTGGCGAGCACCGTCTTGCCGGTACCCGGCACGTCTTCGAGCAGCACGTGGCCGCCGGAGAGCATGGCCGTGATCACCAGGCGGATGCTGTGTTCCTTGCCGAGGATCGCCTTATCGACGTTCGCCACCAACTGCGTGAACGCCCCGGCGAACCAGTCCGCCTGCTCCTGTGTCACTGCCACTGCTGCATCTCCTTACTTGGACCAGTCCTGAACACTGCTCTGCTCGCCGTTCACGACCACGTACGCTCCCGGATAGCCGCACCACGGCTCGATGTCGCTTCCGGCGTTGCCGTGGTAGTGGCCGTAGCCGCTCCCGTCGGTCGAGATCGACCGCGTCGACAACGTCCCTCCATTGCAGTGCACCTGCATGCTGAACGTGCGGTTCGCGGGGAAATTGTGGAGAGTCACGTCGTACGTGTAGCTGTGGACGAATCCAGGCTTGAGGTCGCCCTTCTTCAGGTCGATCGAGGGAGCCGGCGGCGGCGGATCCTTGACCTCGACGCTGCCGGAGGTCGCGTGCGGCCCCTCCTTGCCGCCCGGGTTCGACGCATAGATCTCGAAGGAGTACGTCCCCGCGCCCTTGTTGTTCGCCTTGGCACTCGTACTGGTCGTCGTCTGCCACGACCCGCCGCTGAGACGGTAGTGGTACGTCGCCTGGCCGCCACCCGTCCCGTTCGGGTCCGAGAGCGCGTTCCAGCTCATCGTCAGGTCGCTCGGGGCGTTCCCGCTGCTCTTAATAGAGAGTCCGCCCACCTTCGTCGGATTGCCGTACGGGGTGACCGGCGTGCTTCCGGCCGACTCGTCACTCCATCCGTCCGCGTTCTGCGCCCGCACGGTGAACGAGTACGACTTGCCGTTCGTCAGGCCGCCGATGGTCACATCCCCGACGGAGGCCGTGGTCATTGTGTGCCCGGCGCCGTCCGTCACCTCGTACTGCGTGATCGGCTTCCCGTTGTCGGCCGGCGCCTTGATGGATACGGTGACCTTCCCGTCGCTCGCGCGCGGGTTCGAGGGCGCACTGGGCTTCGACGGGACGTCGTGGATGGTCACGCGCAGCTGCCCGATGGCCGACGCGGTGCGCTTCGGGTCCTTGGTCGCATCCTCGACGTGGTAGACCACGTTCACCGCACCGATCGCGGCCCCGGAGGACGCGCTGACGCTGATCGAGGACCCGGTGTGCGTGACCGTCACCCCGGCCGGCGCACTCTGCGCTGTCGCGTCGGTGATCGTCAGCGGCTGCCCCGGGAACGGGTTGACCCACTGGGCGTCGCTCGACGCGCCCGTGACCGTCGCGGTGTCCCCGCGCTTGACCTCGGCCGTCTGCGGCGGGTTCTTCTGCGTGGCGACCAGCCTGCTCGAGCTCACCACCTGCACGTTCACCGTGCCGGAGATCGTGTGCGTCCCCGAGCTGATCGTCACCGCGACCGTCGCCGTCTCCCCTGCCTGCACGCCTAGCGGCGCCGACAGGGTCAGCGTCGACCCGCTCAAGGCCGACTGGATCTTCGAGTTGGACGACGTGCCGCCCGAGTACGTCAGCTTGTTGAGGATCTCGGGGTTCGGGTGGAAGCTCGACGCCCGCAGGTCGACCGACAGCGGCGCCTCCCCCGGCTCGATCTTCTCGCTGGGCGAGGTGAACGTCGGCGCGACGTCGGACTGGTCCGGTTCCCCGACCGTGATCGGAAGGACCAGCGTGGTGATGCGGTCCGAACTCTGGCCGGCCTCCCGTCCGTCGTTCACCTTGAAGGTGAGCGCCGCCGGTCCCCGGTATCCCTTCGCCGCCGTGAAGGTCAGCGTCTGCTCGTCGCCGTACGACGATCCGCCCGAGCTGTTGGTGGCGCTGACGCCGGAAGCGCCGGTGAGCTTGTAGTCGCGGCCGGACGGGACGGTGAGGATGTCGGACAGCTTCCAGCTCTTCGACCCGTCGGCCTGCACGATCTGCTGCGGCAGGCCGTCCCTGACCCGCGGCGGGGCCGTCGCGTCGCCCTTCGGCGGGACCACGATGAACGCGGTGCCCTTCAGCCCGGTCACCGTGTCGGTCAGCGTGTAGGCGATCGCGATCCGCTGCTCGCCGGGCTTCACGGTGATGGAGCCGTCCTGGCCGACGTCGGCGGCGGAGGCGTTCGGCCCGGTGACCTCGACCTTCAGGTCGTCCACGAGTCCGGACGGGTTGGTCGCGCCCTGGAGCGCGTTCACCTTGACGCTCTGCTTGTTCGCCACCTCGTCCGGCTCCAGGACGTGGTCCACCGCGGTCGGCGGCACATCCTTGGCGTTCGGGGTCACGGTGACCTGGATGAACGCGCTGGCGACGCCGCCCTGCCCGTTGGTGATCTGATAGCGCACGACGAACGAGCCTTCGTCCTTCGGAGCCGTGACGAGCACGATCTTGCCGTGCACGGACGCCTTGAGGCCCTCGTCCACCTGCAGCAGCTTCTTCTGCAGCGCGATCGCGTACCCGTTCGGGTCGGAGTCGTTGTCGAGTACGGGTACCGCGATGGTCCGGCCCGGCTTCACCTGCACCGGATCGTTGACCGCGATCGGCGGCCGCACCTGGCTCGGGCGCGGGATGACGGCGATCGACACCGTGCCTGTCGCCGTCTTCCCGTACGTGTCTTTCACCTGATACGTGAACGTGTCGGTCCCGGCCGAGTCGGGATACGCCTCATAGGTGAAGGATCGGCTGGTGGAGTCGGAGATCCGGCCGAGCGTCGGCTGCGTCGCGAGTCCCGAGAGCGAGACCGAGTCGCCGTCCGGGTCGATGCCGTCGAGCGGGACCTCCACCGGCACGGACGAGCCGGCGAAGGCACGCACGGTGAGCGGCTGCGGCTGCGGCGCACGGTCGGAGCCCCTCTCCGGGGCGCCGACGACGAAGGTCACGGTCGCCTGCGCCTTCTGGCCGTACTTGTCGGTGATCCCGTAGACCACGTTGTACTGGCCGGGCGTCGTCGGCGCCTGGTAGCGGACGGACTCGCCGCTGACGAAGGCGGTCGCGCCCTGGCCGGCACCGCTTTCGTCGCGCAGCTGCGTGTCGAGGGTGAAGGGGGCGTTGTCGGGCGAGTAGTCGTTCTCCATCACGGCCACGGTCGCGACATCGCCTGCTCGGACCGGCACCTGGTCGTCGACGGCGACCGGCGGCTGGTGCTGCACCAGCGGAGGGACGGGGACGACGGTGATGCCGGCGGTCGCCTCGTTGATCCCGTCCGAGACGACGTAGGAGAGCTGCACCTGCTGGGTGAGCACGGTCGGCGCCGTGACCTTGACCACGGCGTTGTCGAGCACCTCCACATTGAGGTCCTCGGCGCCCTTGCCGACCGACACGGATCGCACGGCGAGCACGCGGCCGGACGGCGAGACGTCGTTCTCGAGGACGGCGACGGAGGTGGGCTCTCCGGGCCGGACGTAGGCCTTGTCGGTCACGGCGATCGGCGGAGCCTCGCTCGCACCCTGCGGCGCGATGTCGACGCGCGCGAGCCCCGTCGTCGTCTTGGGCCCGGCTCCGAGCGTGTAGACGAGGTAGTACTCCCCCGGCGCGTTGCTGCGGACGGTGATCGTGCCCCGCGAGCTGTCCGCGGTGACCTGGGCGCCGCTCCCGCCGTCGAGGCCCGCGCCGACCAGCGACAGGGGCTCACCCGACGGCGACTGGTCGTTGTCGAGGGGATGCAGCACCACCGGACGACCGGTGAACCCGTCGGCGAAGTCCGTCACGGCGACCGGGTCGAGCGTCCCCGCGGGTTTCACCGTCACGATCAGGCTGCCCGTCGCCGAGGCGCGGCCGTCGGAGATGGTGACGCGCACCTCCTTGGAGCCCGCCTGCCCGGTCTTGCTGGTGAAGGTGACGTCGCCGTTGGGCTTGAACCGCACGTCGTCCTCGGTGGTCGCGGAGGCGGCGACCAGGCTGAGGTCGTCGCCGTCCGGATCCGTCCAGTCGTTCAGCACGTTATAGGTGACCGACTGGCCGACCTCGGTCTGGGCCGTGCTCGACCGGGTGGATGCGGGAGCCTCGTTCACGGCGGGCTGCTTGAGCGTCGCATCCACCTGGGCGGATGACGTTCCGCCGCGGCCATCGTCGACCGAGTAGCGGAACGAGATCGTGCCGCTCAGGCCGTCCTTCGGCGTGAACTGGATGGCGCGGCCGCCCTCGACGAGCTGCAGCACGCCCTGATCCACCGGGATCGCCGACACGTCCGAGATCGTCAGGACGTCGCCGTCCGGATCCGTGTCGTTCGTGAGCACGTGGAGCACTGTGGATCGGCCCGGGCGCACGCCATAGGTGTCGTTCACGGCGATCGGCGGCCGGTTCTGATCGGTCCGCTGCGCCAGGGTGTCGGCGAAGGACTGCACGACCGGCTTCTCCTCGCCGGTCTCGCCCTGCACGGTGGTGTCGTTCGGCTTCAGCTGCGCCCAGTTCTGCACCAGACGCATGTTGGAGGAGACGACCCACGCGTTGCCGTCGCGCAGGTTGTTCAGCGCGATGACGCCGTGGTTGACACGGAACTCGAGGTCGTCGCCCGCGACCGGCTGGTCGATGTCGATGCCGACCGGTTTCTTGCCGTCGCACGCGTAGAGGTAGCGGCCGGAGCCGGACCACGCGCCGTACGAGCAGGCGCCGAGACGCACGGGGGCCGACACCGCGTCAGCGCCGCCCTTCGAGGTCGCGCCGGCCGGGCTCGCGGTTACGGTCCCGCCGCCGAGCGGGACGCTCAGGAGGCTGTTCGCCGTGGCGACGACGGCGGCCCGGTCGTCGGGCCCGGGCTGCTGCAACCGGAGTCCCTTGGCGGGAAGGTCGACCGTCGTGCCGCCACCGGTGATCATCCGGTTGCGCTGCGTGTCGAGCACGACCGCCTGGTCGCCCACGGCGCTCACCTGGAACGCGCCGGGCACCGCGAAGTCGCGGGTCTCCGGCTTCGCGCCGGGCCCGTCGACCGTGATCAGCCGCTTGCCCTTCGGCGCGACCACGAACGTCGTGCCCGACTTCGCGACGGCGAGCTTCGCGCCGGCTCCCGCCTTCACGACCGGCTTGGTCTTGGTCTTGTCGAAGTCGAGGCGGCCCGACGCATCCAGCACCCAGAGGTTGCCGTTCGGCGCGAGCACGGAGAGCGTCGTCCCGCCGTAGCCGACCTGCGAGTCCTCCGGAACCTGGATGCGTCCCCCGAGCGAGACGAAGGCCGGGTCGATCCTGTCCACGGTTCCGTGGGGGAGGTCGGTGAGGAAGTACGCGGATCCGTCCTGCAGGACGTCCAGATCGGCGCTCGCGCCCGTGACCGCGGCATCCAGCTCGTCGATCTGGTGGTTGAGCCGACCGCCGAGCAGCTTCTCGCCGTTGGTGACCCAGACGTCGCGGGTGTCGAGCTCGACCGCGTTGACGGGGAAGCCCTTGTGGAGGACGGCGATCGTCAGCGGGACCCCCGCGACGACCGCGAGTGCGGTGATCACGGCGGCGGTCTTCCGCTGCCGGAACCACGCACTCACTGAAACCAAGACTCTGCAATCCCTCGGGCCGGAAAACGCGTCTACGCTAACACGACCCCCCGACGCGTCCGGTATGGGGAGCACTCCCCATCAGGCCGGTTCGATCCCGCCGGGCCACGCGGGAAGCGCCTCAGTCGTCCGTGCCACCGTCCTCCCCGGAGGGCGTCCGGTCAAGTGCGGCGTCGGCATCGGTGTCGTCGTGCCGGTCGAGCAGCGGGAGGTCTTCGACGCCGACGAGACGGGTCGTCACCGCATACTCGACGAGCCGGGCCCGGCGGTTCGTCGCCAGCTTCCCGCGGCCGCCGCGCAGCCCGGCGACGCCCAGCTTGTCGAGCTTGTCGCAGACGTTGTCGAGCTTGCGGTTGAAGGTCGTCATACTCCAGCCCAGGCGCTCGGCGGCCTCGGCGGAGGTCGGGATGGTGCCGCGGCCGGGAACGGTCTGCGTCAGCACCCCCTCGGCGAGGGCGACGATCAGCTGGCGCTGGCTGGTGGTGAGCGTCACCGGGAGGACCGTGGTGGAGCCGCCCGCCGCATCCACCTGGACCGCGGTATTGAAGTAGTCCTCGTCGCTCGAGATGGTGAAGTCGTACGTCGTCGCGCCCGCGCTGAACATGACGTGCATCGTCTGGAAGACGATCGGCAGCTTCGCGCCCGGCGCGAGCCACGCCTGCATCGTGCCGGTCGCATCGGTGACCGTCGCGGTCAGCAGGGTGCCCACGTTGCTCAGCCACCACATCCCGTAGTCGTGCCCGACCGTGAGGAAGCGGCGATGCAGGTACGGGTTGTCGTCGATGGTGAGCTCGGCCTCGCGCCCGATGCCGAACTCGCTGCCCGGCTCGACGCTGTAGAGCTCGCCGCAGAACTCGACCGTGAGCGGCTTCGCGGCGGTCACGGCGCGCACGCCTTCAGCTGCTCGGAGGTGCGGCCGGCGCGGACCGTCGCGACGTCGATGCAGACCGGGACGCCCGGTGTGAGGTTCGCGAGGGTGACCTTTCGCTCGGCCGTGACGGAGGGACCGTTGGTCGTGCCCTCCTGCTGCCACGTGAACTGGTCGCCCTTCTGGGCGTCCGCCGTCTTCCACGTGAAGGTCGCGCTGGCGCCGTCCGGGGCGCGGACGGCGGAGACCAGCACCGGCAGCGGCACGACCGTGACGGCGATGCTGCCGCCGTCGCTCGGCTGGGCGCCCGGGCCGGTGGATGTGGAGGGAGCGGCGACGAGGTTGGCCACGACGGCCGCCGCGACCGCCAGGACGACCACGGCCGCGGCGCCGACGCCGATCCAGGTGAGGAGGCGTCGTCGCGGGTCGCGCACAGGGGCCGGTGCGTCCGGGCCGGATGCGTCGTCCGCACCGTCCCGCGGCGTCCCGTCGCCCTCTTCGGCCGAAGGGCGTGAGCGGAGGATGGTGTGGTCCTGCACCGGCTCGGCCGACGGGTGCTCGTCGGTCGTGGCGGAGCGCGCGGGCGGCTGTGCGGAGATGGGCACGACGCCGCGGACGCGGGTGGCCTCGGGCTCAGGCGCCGCGGGCACGGCAGGGGCGGCCTGTCGCTCGGCGGACCGCGCGTCGACCGCAGTCGGCGCGGGCGCCGGCTGCTGCGCCCGGATCGTGGCCACCGACCGCGCGCGGGTCTCCTGCTCCCCGCCGTCCGACGACGGGCCGGGGCGCGCATCCCCCACGCTGAGGTTCGGCACGTCGATGCTGGTCGGCGCGAGGCCCAGCTCCAGCTCGACGCGCTGCAGAGCCCGGGCGAAGTCGACGGCGGTCTGGTAGCGGTCCTCACGGCGGGTGGCCATGCCCCGCCGCAGGACGGAGGCCAGCGACGCCGGAACATCCGGCCGGTCGAGCGGCGTGATCATCCCGCGCTCGATGCGTCCCATCAGGTCGAGGGTGCCGTTCGAGCGTCCGGGGACCTCGAACGGCGTCCGCCCGGCGAGGAGCGTGTGCACGGTCGCGGCGAGCGAGAAGATGTCGCTGCGCACATCCGGATCCGGGTCGTCGGAGAACATCTCGGGCGGCGACCAGGGCACGCTGAGACCGACGCTGCGGCTGCCGGAGGTCGCGGTGTCCGACGGCGAGCTGCGCAATTCGGACAGCGTCGTCGTGTGCACCGGCAGCTCCTCGAGCGCGGAGGCGATGCCGAAGTCGGTCAGCGCCGGCCAGCCGAGCGCGTTGGTGAGCACGTTCGCGGGCTTGATGTCGCGGTGGAGGATGCCGGCCGCGTGGGCGGTCGCGACCGCGCTGGACAGCCGCACGCCGGTGCGCAGGGCGTCCTCGACGCCGATCCGCTCGCGCTTCAGCCGGTCGGCCAGCGACGGACCGGAGCAGTACTCCATGACGAGGAAGGGGCGGTCGTCTCCGGCCACGCCCGCGTGGAAGATCGTGACGATGTAGGGATGCGCGGAGAGCCGGGCCATCACGTTCGCCTCGGCGACGAAGCGGGCTCGCGCCGACTCGTCCACGCCGTCCGTCAGCAGCACCTTCACGGCGACGCTGCGCTTCGGCAGCTGCTGCTCGTAGAGGAAGACGTCCGAGAACCCACCGGATCCGAGCAGACGGATGAAATGGAAGCCGTCGAGCTCGGGCGGCTGCGAGGCCATGCGCCTCATCCGGCTGCCTCGACGGTCAGCGTCGCCCCGCTGCCGAGGTCGATCACGGTTCCGAGGACGACGGTGGTCGGCTCGCCGCTGCGAAGCTTCTGCGGTGTCTTGCCGGGCAGCACGATCAAGGTGCCGTTGCGCGAGTGCAGGTCGGTGACGACGACACTGTCGCCCTCGACCGCGACCGCGACGTGGGAGCGCGAGATGTCGTCCTCGGCGGTGGTCAGCGTGACCGGACGGGCGCCGCGGAGGGCGGGGACGGCCGAGACGCTCGGCGCACGGCCGACGACGACCGGTGCCGACAGCGGCTCCCGGCGGCCGTCGGAGAGCAGCACGGCGAACGTCTGCGGCGCGGGCTCGCGCGCAGGCTCCTGCTCGGTCTCCGTGGGTCGCGCACGCTGCGGCAGGTCTCCGCTCATGACGGTGAGCCCGTCGTGATCGCCCGCGAGGCGCCCCGCGGCCGGCGGGAAGGAGTCGGTGATGAAGCCGGGGAGGTCGATCTTCGGCGGGGCCGCGTCCTCCTCCTCCGGGCGGACGGCGGCGTCCTCGACGCTCCGCACCATGGTCGCCCCGAAGAGGTGGTCGTAGCCGGGCGCCTCGGACGGTTGCGCGGGCGCCGGTGCCGCGTCGGCGGACGGGACGTCGGCGAAGGTCGCCTCGGGGACGCGCGTGTGCGGATCGGGCTCGACTGGAGCCGGCGCGGGCTCGAACGCCTCGACGGCCGGTCCGGCGATCACCGGCTCGGGATCGACCTGCCCGGTGGCTGCCGATTCTGAGCCGACCGCGCCGCCATCCAGGGCCAGCGCATCCACCGGTCCGGTCTCGCGCTCACGACGGGGCGGGGCCGCGACGGTCGCGCCGACATCCTCCGCCTGCTCCGCGGCGGACCAGACGACGCCGCCGGACCGCACGACGCCCTCCCCGAGCGGGAGCGTCTCCCCCGCGGCAGCGCCCAGGGTCACAGCGGTCGCGTCGGTCAGCTGCGTCTCGACCCACGACGAGACCCCGGAGGCCCGCACCGTGCGTTCGGCTCCGCCGTCAGCGATCGTCGCGCTGGCCGTCCCGCGCACGGCCAGCAGCACGGGCCCGGTGGATGCGTCCAGCAGCGCAAAGGACGGCGTACGGCTCAGCCCCCGGGCGACCAGCGCATCCAGTGTCTCGGCGAAGCCCGCGCGGACCGCCTCGAAGAGCGCCCGCAGCCGCGCAGGGTCGGTCTCGGCCACCAGCAGCGCCCGCGCACCCCCCGCGACGACCGCCCACTGCCCGGCTGCCGCCTGCTGCACTTCGAACACGGACGACCTACTCCCTCGGCTGCGTGTCTTCGAACTCCCGGCCGCTTCCGTCGGCGCGTTCTCGCGTGTCGACGGGGGCCGTGGTGTCCTCCCCGGTCACCGATTCAACCACGATCACGGTGATGTTGTCGTGGCCGCCGGCCTCGTTCGCCGCGTCCACCAGGGCGGACGCCGGGTCGGAGGGGCCCTGCGCGAGGATCTCGGCGATCCGCTGGTCGCTGAGCTCGCGCGTCAGGCCGTCGGAGCAGATGAGGAAGATCTGCCGGCCGCTCTCGGCGACCAGCTCGCTGTCGGTGTCCACGAAATCCTCGGCCCCGAGGGCTCGCGTGATCACGTTGCGCTCGGGGTGCACCGCGGCCTGCGCCTCGCTGATGAGGCCGGCATCCACCAGCTCCTGGACGGCGGAATGGTCCACGGTCAGCTGGCGCAGCTGCCGGCCGTCCCACGCGTAGACGCGCGAGTCGCCGACGTTGACGACCATCCACTGCTCCGCCGCCAGCTCCGGCACGCGGACGCGCACGATCCCGGCCAGCGTGGTGCCCGCCACCGCAGCACCCGACTCGTCGGCGCCGGAGAGCGACCGCACGGCGGCGTTCGCCTCGTCGATGGCGCGGATCACCTCATCCGGTGTCGGCCGCGAGCCCGGCTGCAGGGTGCGCGCGAGGCTCTCCACGGCCGTCCGGCTGGCCAGGTCGCCGCGCGCGTGACCGCCCATGCCGTCGGCGACGACGAACACCGGATCCTGCGCCAGAGCGCTGTCCTCGTTGACGTGCCGGACCGCGCCCGTGTCGCTGCGGACGGTCACGCCGACGAGAGAGCTCATGTGCGGGGGTCCTCCTGCGTGCCGTCGACGACCGTTTCCTCGGCCTCGTCCTCGTCGGATTCGTCACCGTGGATGGCCTCGGCGACGCTGGTGCCGCTCATCCGCAGCTTCACCAGACTTGCAATCGTAGCGACAACCATGGCGCCGACGATCACCAGCAGCGAGGTCCAGGTGCTGATATCGGGCGCCCACTCGATGTGCTCGCCGCCGTTGATGAACGGCAGCTCGTTCTCGTGCATCGCGTGGAACACCAGCTTCACGCCGATGAAGGCGAGGATGAACGCGATCCCGTACTTGAGGTACACCAGCTTGTCGAGCAGGTGCCCGAGCAGGAAGTACAGCTGCCGGAGGCCCATCAGCGCGAACACGTTGGCCGTGAAGACGATGAACGGGCTCTGGGTGATGCCGAAGATCGCCGGGATGGAGTCGAGGGCGAACAGCAGGTCGGTGGTGCCCAGGGCGATGAACACGATGATCAGCGGCGTGAACATCCGTCGGCCGTCCACCACCGTGCGCAGCTTGTTGCCGTTGTACTGGGTCGACACCTTCAGGTGCTTGCGGGCGAACTTGATGAACCAGGAGTCCTCCGCGCCCTCGTCGTCATGCTTGCCGAAGGCCTGGTTGAACGCCGTCCACAGCAGGAACGCGCCGAACAGGTAGAAGATCGCGCTGAAGCTCGCGATCAGACCGGCTCCCAGCAGGATGAACACCCCGCGGAAGATCAGCGCCAGGATGATGCCCACCATCAGCACTTCCTGCTGATACTTCCTCGGCACCGCGAACCGGCCCATGATGATCACGAACACGAACAGGTTGTCGATGCTGAGGCTGTACTCCGTCAACCACCCGGCGAGGAACTGCCCGGCGTGCTCCGCATCCCCCACCACCAGCATCAGCAGGGCGAAGATCAGCGCCAGCGCAACGTAGAAGGCGACCCAGAGCGCGGACTCGCGCGGGCTCGGGATGTGCGGCCTCTTGAAGATGATCAGCAGGTCGAAGGCGAGGATCAGCAGGAGGACGACGAAGGAGCCGATCTCGAACCAGAGGGGAAGCGCAGTGTGCAACGGGAGACCTTTCGGAGGGCGCGGAAAAGCACCGAAAGTCTCTCCTGCACCTCGTCGGTGCCGCTGTGCCCGGGTCCGCTGCTTCGCAGACCGTGCTGACGTGCACAGCGCCGGCCGGTCACAGGTTCGCACCTGCCGCCGAGCCGTCCGGGATACTCCCCTTCGCTTCGGACATCCTAGTGCCGTCGGAGGTCCGGCGTAGGGTGCGGACGTGGAGCGGGTGGCATTCGACAGCACGGTGATCGCGACGGCGGGGTACGACCCCTCCGTGCGGACGCTGGAGGTCGAGTTCGTGTCGGGCGAGGTGTACCGCTACTTCCTCGTGCCCGCGCGGGTGTGGCGCGAGCTGCGAGCCGCCGAGTCGGCGGGCTCCTACTTCAACGCCGCGGTGCGCGATCACTACCCGGAGGAGTGGATGCCGGGAGCAGCGACCCGGTGAACGGCACGATCCCGGTGCGGCGCGATCCCGGATAAGCTCGGGATGCGGAGACGGCCCATTGACGCCGGAGAGGGGCCGTTCCTCACACCGAAGATGGGACCCTGGATGCTGCAACCGACCGATGCTGTCGACGTCCGACGTCGCAACAGCGTCCGCGAGTCCGGTGATCCGTCCGGCCGTCCGATCGTCTTCGCGCACGGCTTCGGCTGCAGCCAGGAGATGTGGCGGCGGGTGGTCCCGCATTTCGAGTCCGACTTCCGGGTGATCGTCTTCGACCACGTCGGCGCGGGCGACTCCGATGTGAGCGCCTACGACCGGGCCAAGTACGACTCGCTTCACGGCTACGCCGACGACGTGCTCGAGATCTTCGAGGCCCTCGACCTCCACGACGCCGTCTTCGTCGGCCATTCCGTCAGCGCGATGATCGGCGTGCTGGCCGCCAACCGCTCCCCCGGGCGCTTCGGCCGCCTGGTGCTCGTCGGTCCGTCGCCGCGCTACATCGACGAAGGCGATTACGTCGGCGGTTTCACCCGCTCCGACATCGAGGGCCTGCTCGACACCCTCGACGACAACTATCTGGGGTGGTCGGAGGCGATAGCGCCCGTCATCGCCGGCAACCCCGACCGGCCGGAGCTCGGCGCCGAGCTGACCGCGAGCTTCTGCCGGACCGATCCGGCGATCGCCGGGCACTTCGCCCGCGTCACGTTCCTCTCCGACAACCGCGCCGACCTTCCCGAGGTCACCGTGCCCACCGTCGTGCTGCAGTGCTCGGAGGACGCGATCGCGCCCGGGCCGGTCGGGCGCTACGTTCACGCGCAGATCCCCGGCAGTGTGTTCGTGCAGCTCGACGCCACCGGGCACTGCCCGAACCTGTCCGGACCCGACGAGCTGGCCGCGGCCATCCGGAGCTCGCTGGCATGACGGCGGAGGAGATCACGTCGGAGGGACTCCCGGCGGATGCGCTCTACGACCGCGCGCCGTGCGGTCTCGTCACGCTGACCGAGGGCGGCCGCATCCTGCGCGTCAACGCCACCTTCGCCGCGTGGACGGGCCGTGCGGCGGACGAGCTCGTCGGGGCGGCGCTCACAGACCTGCTCGAGCCGGGTGCGCGGATCTTCTACGAGACCCGCTTCCTCCCGGTCCTCCACCTCCAGGGCGAGGTGCGCGAGGTCGCCCTGTCGTTCCGTACGACCCACGACGACGCGCTGCCCGTGCTCGTCAACGCGGTGGTCGACGAGGCCGAGGCCGGCCCTCTCATCCACGTCGCCGTCTTCGACGCCAGCCGCCGCCAGGATTACGAGCGCCAGCTGCTCGCCGCCCGCCGCATCGCGGAGGGGTCGGAGGCGCGCACCCGCGTGCTCCAGAACGCGACCACCGCCTTCGGCGAGAGCGACACCGTGGAGATGCTCGCGCAGGCGTTGGCGGAGAGCGCGCAGCAGGGTCTGGGCGCGATGGCGGCCGCCGTCTTCCTCGACGGCCACGAACCGCACCTGGTCGGCGGGACCGTCCCGTTGGATGCCGCGCTGCTCCCCGGCGGGCTCCCCGCGCTCGGCCCGGTCGGCCCCGCGCTCGCGACCTGGTCCGTCCGGGATGAACTGGCCCACCCGGACGTGGCGGCGGCCCTCCGCGCGGCTCGGCTCGACTCCCTGCTGACCGCTCCGCTCATCCACGCGGGCGCTTCGATCGGGACGCTGGCCTGCTACTTCTCGCGGCCTCCGGAGCTCGACGAGCACGCCGTCGAACTGCTCGGCTCGCTGTGCCGCCAAGCGACGCAGACGGTCGCGCGCCTCCAGTTGCAGGCGCAGCTCGCCGCGATCGCCCTGCACGACCCGCTCACCGGGCTCGCCAACCGCGTGCTGCTGCGCAGCCACATCACGGCCAGCGTCGCGTCGGCGATAGAGCGCCAGGAGCCGCTCGCCCTGATCTTCGTGGACCTGGACGACTTCAAGTCGGTCAACGACGAGCTGGACCACACCGCCGGCGACACCGTGCTCAAGCTGATCGCCGCCCGGCTGGTCTCCGCCGTGCGCGGCGACGACCTGGTGTGCCGCTACGGCGGCGACGAGTTCATCATCGTCTGCCAGAACACCGACCACGAGCGCGCGTCCGCGATCGCCGAACGCATCCGGGTCGCGATCAAGCAGCCTCTCCACGACGACGGCTGGCAGCGCGTCATCACCGCCAGCGTCGGCGTCACCGTGCACGCGGCCGGACCCTCGCGCGTCCTCAGCGGCCCGGAACTGCTGCGGGTCGCCGACAAGGCGATGTACCGGTCCAAGGACCGCGGAAAGGACCAGGTCAGCGTCATCACGCTGTGAGGCACCTGCTGCTCACCTCCGTCGCCCCCGTGATGCCTCGAACGTGGGAAGCCGCTCTGTACATCCGCCGTGCATGATTGTCGACATGTACACGACATCGGCGCAGAGACTCCGCGAGGAGATGTTGCGCCGCATGAATGACGGTTGGCACCTCGACGGCGAGATGGGCTCCGCGGAGATGCGGATGCTCCACCTCGTCACCCCGCCCGCCTGGCGCGTCGCCCTCGAGCTGGTCAACCCCGTGGCGTGGTTTTTGGGCCCGACCTATCCGACGGTCTACCGCAATGCATGTCCGGGTGGACGAAGCCGGCCGGCTGCATCGCCGCACAACCGGGAAGATCCCGAACGGCTGGCCGCAGGACCACGCGTGGGAAGCTCCCGACGGCCCGGTTCAACCCCAGGAAAAAGCCCGGATGCCAGTAAATGACTGGCATCCGGGCTGTTGGTGACCCCAGCGGGATTTGAACCCGCGTTACCGCCGTGAGAGGGCGACGTCCTAGGCCGCTAGACGATGGGGCCGTCTGGCAACTAGAAGATCATGCCACAGATGGGCGTGCTGTGCCAAAACGGGGCCGGCGTCCCGGGCGCGTCGCTTAGGCGAGCACCCGGAGCGCGCCGGCGGCGACCGAGACCTCCACCGGGAGCGGTCCGATGCGCTCGCCGTCGGCGTAGGCGATGACGCCCTCCGCCTCGATCCGCACCGACGCGACACGGAGGATGCTGACCTCCGGAAGGCCGGTGTGCTCACCACGGAAGACCTTCGGGAACATGCGGAGGAAGCGCACGCGCGACATCGGCCCGACGATGAAGAAGTCGAGGAGGCCGTCGGAGAGGTCCGCGTCCGGGACGATGCGCATGCCGCCGCCGAGCGAGCGGTTGTTGGCGACCGAGACGAGCATGGCATCCACCTCGATCGTGCGGCCGTCGGCGTGGATGCGGTAAGGCCGCGGTCTCAGCGTCGCGAGCTCTCGGAGAAGCGCGATGATGTAGCGGCTGCGGCCCCGCGGTCGCGACATCAGATTGGCGCGCTCGTTGACCGTCGCGTCGAAACCGGCGGAGACGACACAACCGAACCACGTGGTCAGTTCGCCGTGGCGGATCGTTCCGGCGTCGATCGTGCGCGGCTCGCGCTGCAGCGCATCCAGGAGCCGGTCGATGGCCGCCTCCGTGTCGTCGATCGGGATGCCGAGGCCGTCGGCGAGGTCGTTGCCGGTGCCGCTGGGGACGATGCCGAGCGGAATGCGCGTGTTCGCGACGAGGTCGATGCCGAGGTTGGCCATCCCGTCGCCGCCCACGACGACGAGCGCGTCGGCGCCGTCCGCCAGCACGCGGGCGGTCTCGCGACGGAGCAGCTCGATGTTCGCCTCCCCCATCGCGACGACGCGGTGACCGGCGTCGCGCAGGCGCTCGACGACACGCGGGCCGACCTCGCGGCGGTGGCCGAAGGACGCCATGGGGTTGACCGCGACGACCACGGCCCGCGGGAGTGCGGTCACGGACCCGATGATGGCACAGGCGGCGCCCCGCCTGCCGAAGGCGGGGCGCCGGTGCGTCGGAGCAGACGGCCGGCCGTCAGAGACGGACGCGTCGCAGCAACTGGGCGTTGATCGCGACCACGATCGTCGAGAGCGACATGAGCACCGCGCCGAACGCGGGCGACACCACGATGCCGACCCCGATCGCGACACCCGCCGCCAGCGGCAGCGCGATCACGTTGTAGCCGGTCGCCCAGGCTAGGTTCTGCAGCATCTTCCGGTAGGTCGCGGCGGAGAGTGTGATCACCTTCGCGACGCCGCGCGGGTCGCTGGAGGCGAGGACGACCCCGGCCGACTCGATGGCCACGTCTGTGCCGGCGCCGATCGCGATCCCGACGTCCGCCTGCGCGAGGGCCGGGGCGTCATTGACGCCGTCACCGACCATGGCCACGCGGGAGCCGTCCGCCTGGAGCCGGGCCACCGTGCCGGACTTGTCCCCGGGCAGGACCTCGGCGAACACCTCGTCGATGCCCAGCTGGGCGGCGACAGCGTCGGCCACGGCCTGCGCGTCGCCGGTCAGCATGGCGACCCGGACACCGCGATCCCGCAGCGACCGGACGGCCTCCCGCGACTCCGGTCGGACGACATCGGCGAGCGCGATCATGCCGGCGACACGGTCGCCGCGCAGGACGTAGACGACGGTCTGTCCCTCGGCCGAGGCCCGGTCGGCGCCCGCGCGGACCGCGTCCCCGGGGGTCAGGCCGCCCTCGGTCAGCAACCGGGGGGCGCCGACGGCGACCCGCTCGCCGTCGACGGTCGCGGCGGCTCCGCGTCCCCCGAGGGCTTCGAACCCGGACACCGGCTCGATCGTCAGGCCGCGCTGACGCGCCTCGCGGACGATGGCGGCGCCGATCGGGTGCTCCGCCGGCGCCTCCACGGACGCGGCGAGCGCGAGCAGGGCGTCGGCATCGCCGTCGTCGGCGACCACCGCGGCCACGCCTTGGCGGCCCTCGGTGAGCGTCCCGGTCTTGTCGAAGAGGACGACGTCGACGCGGCGGGCGTCCTCCATGGCGTGACGGTCACGGATCAGCAGCCCGTTGCGGGCGCCGATGGCGGTGGAGATCTGGGCGACCAGCGGGATGGCGAGGCCGAGCGCGTGCGGGCACGCGATGATGAGCACGGTGACGACCCGCTCGAGAATGAACGCGGGGTCACCCGGCCGCAGCAGCGTCCACGCGATCAGGGTGACGGTGGCGACGGCGAGCGCGACGTAGAACAGCCACGCGGCCGCGCGGTCGGCGAGCACCTGGGTGCCCGACTTGCTGGCCTGGGCGTCCGCGACGAGCTTCATGATGCCGGCGAGCGCGGTGTCCCCGCCCGTGCGCCCGACCCGGACGACGAGTGAGCCGCTCCCCGAGATGCTTCCGGCGACGACCTGCTCCCCCGGCCCGCGCGTCACCGGCTTCGACTCCCCGGTGAGGAGGGACTCATCCAGATCGCTGCGGCCGTCGACGATCTCGCCGTCGGCGGGCACGGCCGATCCGGGACGGACGCGGACCAGCTCGCCGACGCGCAGCTCGGAGACCGGTACGGAGACGGGCTCGGCGTGGATGTCGGGCAGCCGCTCGGCCGTGTCGGGCAGGAGCTTGGCGAGCTCGCCGAGCGCGTCCTGTGCGCCCATGACGGCGGACATCTCGATCCAGTGACCGAGCAGCATGATCAGGATCAGGGTGGCGAGTTCCCACCAGAAGTCCATGCCGGGGAGGCCCAGGGTCACGGCGACGCTGTAGCCGAAGGCGACCACGATGGCCAGCGAGATCAGGGTCATCATGCCCGGCTGCTTGGCTCTCAGTTCGTCCACGGCGCCGCGCAGGAAGACGAGCCCGCCGTAGAAGAAGATGATGACGCCGAAGACCGCGGGGATGTACTGGCTGCCCGGGAAGCGCGGCCCGTCGAGCCCGAGGATCTCCTGGAGGCCCTGCGAGAAGACCAGCGTCGGGATGGTGAAGACCAGCGTCAGCCAGAACTTCCGCTTGAAGATCGCGGGGTCGTGGCCCGCATGACCGGAATGGTCGTGCCCGGCGTGATCGTGTGCGGCGTGCTCGTGCTCCGCGTGACCGGAGTGGTCGTGCGCAGCGTGATCGTGCTCGCCGTGGTCGTGGACCGTCGTGTGCTCGTTCTTCTCGTCCATGTCACGAGCAACGGTACCCCCTAGGGGTATATTCCTCAAACGTGTCGTCCTTGCATGCGCATCCCATCCGGTATTTCCTGGGAACCATGAGACTCACCAAGTTCGAGCACGCCGGCCTCCTCCTCGAGCAGGACGGACAGAAGCTGTTCGTCGACCCGGGCAGCTTCACCTCTCCGCTCACCGACACCGCGAACGCCGTCGCCGTGGTCATCACGCACGAGCACCCCGACCACTGGACCCCGGAGCAGCTGAATCGCGTTCTCGACCTCTCCCCCGACGTGACGATCTTCGGCCCGGAAGGCGTGGCCGCCGCCGCCTCCGACTTCGACATCACGGTCGTCCACCCCGGTGACACGGTGGAGGCCGGCCCGTTCACCCTCCGCTTCTTCGGCGGGCGCCACGCCGTCATCCACGAGAGCATCCCGGTGGTCGACAACGTCGGAGTGCTCGTCAACGACGTGCTCTACTACGCGGGCGACTCGTTCTCGGCCCCGGAGGGCGTCGAGGTGGATGTGCTGGCCGCCCCCGCCGGCGCCCCCTGGATGAAGATCGCCGAGACCATGGACTACGTGCTCGCGGTGAAGCCGAAGCGCGCCTTCCCCATCCACGAGATGGTACTTTCCCGGGCGGGCAAGGACATGTCGAACGGGCGCCTGGCATGGGCGACCGAGCAGAACGGCGGCACCTTCTACCCGCTGGAGCCCGGCGACTCCCTCGACCTGTGAGCGACCGCCCGGCGGTCGTCTGGTTCCGCGACGACCTGCGGATCGCGGACAACCCCGCTCTGCACGCGGCCATCCAGACCGGCAGCCCGGTGCTCTGCGTCTTCGTGTGGGACGACGAGACGCCGGAGCTCCGGACGCCCGGCGCCGCCAGCCGGTGGTGGCTGCACCACAGTCTGGCGTCGCTGACCGAGTCGCTGGAGCGCCTGGGCGCCGGCCTCGTCCTGCTGCGCGGGCGGAGCGAGACCGTGATCGAGACGGTGCTGCGCGAGACCCACGCGTCCGCGATCTTCTGGAACCGGCGCTACGGCGGGGCGGAGCGGCGCATCGACGAAGCGGTGAAGACCGCGGCACGTGCATCGGGCGTCGAGGCCACGAGCTTCGCCGCCAACCTGCTCTTCGAGCCGTGGACGATCCGGACCGGGCAGGACACCCCGTTCTCGGTCTACACGCCGTTCTGGCGGGCCTGTCTCGCGGCCCCCGCGCCGCGGAAACCCGGACCCGCGCCCCGTGAAGTGCCTGGAGGAACCGCGCCCCGGTCCCTCGAGACCGTGGCGCTCGACGACCTCGGGTTCCTGCCGACGCATCCTGACTGGGCTGGCGGCCTGCGCGAGACCTGGGAACCGGGCGAGAAGGCGGCGCACGAGCAACTGAAGCGCTTTCTCGCCGACGATCTCGGCGACTACCGCGAGCAGCGCGACGTACCCGGTGTGGATGCGACCTCGCGCCTCTCTCCCCGGCTGCGCTGGGGAGAGCTCAGTCCGCACCAGGTGTGGCACGCCACCATCGAGAAGCGCCAGGGCGCCACGGCCCAGAGCGCGTCGACCTTCCTCTCGGAGGTCGGCTGGCGCGAGTTCGCCTATCACACGCTCTTCGAGCACCCGGACCTGGCGACCGTGAACATCCATCGCGAGTACGACTCCTTCCCGTGGCCGCGGCTGCATCCGTCTGCACTCCGGGCCTGGGAACAGGGTCGCACCGGCGTGCCCCTGGTGGATGCGGGGATGCGCGAACTGTGGAGAACCGGAGTCATGCACAACCGGGTGCGCATGGTGACCGCGTCGTTCCTGATCAAAAACCTGCTGATCGACTGGCGCCACGGCGAGCAGTGGTTCTGGGACACCCTGGTCGACGCGGATCCCGCCAACAACGCCTTCAACTGGCAGTGGGTCGCAGGCAGCGGCGCGGACGCCGCGCCGTACTTCCGCATCTTCAACCCGGAGCTGCAGCGACAGAAGTTCGACCCGCACGGCGACTACGTGCGCCGCTGGGTGCCCGAGTGGGACACTCCGGACTACCCCGAGCCGATGGTCGACCTCGCCGAGACGCGCAGGGCGGCCCTCGCCGCCTACGACGACGTCAAGCGCTCACGCTGAAACGGCCGCGGCCGCGGGCTCAGCGCCCGTGCTCCGCGAGGATCTGATCCACGTCGATGCTGCGCAGCAGGGCCTCCCAGTCGATGGCGCGTGCCTCGTCGGCGACCTCCTCGTCGGCGAGCACACGCCCGGAGCGCTCCACCACGACGCCGCGCGGCAGCATCCTGTTCAGCTCGGCCAGGATGGCGTCATCCACCGCCTCGGTGTCGAAGTCGGCGCCGACGCGCGCGTAGTAGTCGCCGGACAGCGTGTAGGAGACGATCCCGGTTTCAATGCGGCTCATGTGCCGCATGCTAGCCCGTCCCGGCCGCGAATCGTCAACCGGGTCCCCGATCCGGGCCCGGGCGCCGGGCGTGGGCCGGCGCGACCGACGCGGGTACAGTGCGCCGCATGACCGATCGACCGGATGACACCGCAGCACCCCGCGACGCCGACGAGCTCACCGACGCCGTGAGCGACCTCGGCAAGACCGACACGGACCGCCTGGAGGCGGTGCAGGAGCACAACGACTCGCTGGAGGAACGTCTCCCCGACAGCAGCGAACTCCCCCGCACTCACGGGACCCCCGGGCAGGGGTAGCCGCGTCGATCCGTCCCCGACCGGGGACTGGGGGCGCCGCCGGTGCGCTCGATAGCGTGGCCGGATGAGTGCACAGCGGATGCGAGACCGCGCCCCCGGGACGGCCGTGATGGAGCAGGTGGTCCGCCTGCAGGAGGCGGCTCCGCCGCGCTCACCGCTGGCCCGGGCGTTCGGGATGGATCCGCTTCCGGCTGGCGCCCAGCCGTGGTTCGCCGGTGCTCTGGGCGAGCGCCAGGTCGGTGCGACGCTGGGGCGGCTGCCGAAGGGATGGACTGCGTTCCACGCCGTCCCGGTCGGCTCAGGAGAGGCGGATGTCGACCACCTCGTCGTCGGCCCGGGCGGCGTGTTCGTCATCAACACGAAGCACCATCGCGGCGCACGTGTGTCGGTCTACGACCGGTCCGTGCTGGTCAACGGCGTCAAGCAGCCCTACCTGCGGAACTCCGACCTCGAGGCCTCGCGCGTCCGTGGCCTGCTGATGCGGGCCGGGATCGAAGCGCCCGTCCACGCGGCGATCGTAGTGGTCGGCGCGAAGGAGGTACGCATCCACCGCAAGCCGGTCCGCACCGCCGTGGTGCACTCCGAGGGGCTCGTGCGCTGGCTCACCCGCCGGCCGGCGGCTCTGGATGAGGAGACCGCCGCACGGGCGGCCCGCCTGTTCGACGACCCGGCCAGCTGGCGGACCGTCGCCTCGCCTGGCGATACCGCGGAGCGCTTCGGCGCGATCGAGCGTGAGGTGCGCAGCGCGCAGCTGGTGCGCGCCGGCTGGGGTCTCGCCGCCGGACTCGCCCTCGCCGCTGCCGCCCTCCCGTTCCTCCCCCACTGACGACCACGCCGACCCACGCCGACAGCTCCTGAGTTTTTCCGCGTTTTCGGCGACGAAAGGCCGAAAAAGTCAGGAGCTGATGGCGGGAGGGACGACGCGGGGTTACGCGAGGTGCGCTGTGGTGCGCATCGTCACGGTGACGGCACCCTCGGCGTCGGCGAGGTCGAGAGCGATCTCGGCGCCGGTGAGCTCGGTGAGCGACCGCAGGTGGGTGCCGCCGCACGGGATCTCGACCGCCCCCTCCGGCAGCTCGGCCCGCCAGCGGCGCCGGTCGCCGAGGCCCTGGCGTCCTCCCTCGCGCACGATCGAGATGGCGGCGCCGCTCGCGATCCAGTCGGTGAGCGTGCGATTCGCGGCGGCGGTCACCTCGGCCAGCTGCGCGGGGAGATCGGCCGCCGCGAATCCCTTCTTCCGCAGGCTCTTGCCGATGCGGTACTCGTCGAGCGAGCCGCCCTCGAGGATGTGCGAGCTCGTGATCGCGAGCTGATCGAAGTTCGGGCGTCCGCGGCCGTCGACGGCGACCTCCTTCGTCCACAGGCCGGCGAGCGCGTCGTTCAGCGCGAGCGACGCCAGATGGCAGGCGGTGTGCCCGGCGGAGAGGGCGCCACGACGAGCCGGGTCGACGCTGACGACGACGGCCCCTCCCGGCTCGATGCCCGCAGCATCCTCGACCAGGTGGCACACGACGAAGGCCCAGCCGTCTGTTCCCGTGCGGACCGGCGCGTCGCCGACGTGCAGGGTGGTGCCGTCGGTCGCGCCGATCACCGCATCCACCACCTCGTAGGCACGCCCGTCGACGGTCAGCGTCCCGGCGTCGGCGGGCTGATCCGGCCACACCGGATCGATCGGATGGAACGCCGTCCGATCGAGCACCACGGCCGAGCGGCCGTCCGGCAGCGGTTGGACGAGGACGACGGTCCCGGTGGAGGTCAGATCGCCGTCGGGATAGGTGACAGCGGTGTCGATGGAGGGCAGGCTCATCCCTCCAGCCTAGGTCGGAGCGGAACGGCACGCCCGTGCGTCCGGGCGAGTGGCGACGCGACGCCCCGATACGGCAGCATGGCGGCATGGCGAACACCGGCGACCAGCCCTGGCAGCGCGTCCCCATCGATCCGCAGAGCGTCGACGCACCGCTCTCGCGCGCCGCGGTCTTCCTGGTGGTGACGGTCGACGACACGCCGGAGGCGCTCGCCACCGTGAAGGATGTGCTCGGCGGCATCACCGACCAGGTGAAGACGGTCGGATTCCGCGACCTCGGCGCCCGGCTCTCGTGCAACGTCGGGATCGGCGCCACGCTCTGGCCGCGCCTCACCGACATGCCGCTCCCGCGCGAGCTGCACCCGTTCCGCGAGATCGCCGGGTCGGTGCACACCGCCGTCTCGACGCCGGGCGACCTGCTGTTCCACATCCGCGCCGAGCGGAGCGACTTCACGTTCGAGCTGGAGCGCCAGCTCCTCGACTCCCTCGCCGGTGCTGTCGAGGTCGTGGATGAGGTGGTCGGTTTCCGCTACTTCGACGCGCGCGACCTGCTCGGCTTCGTCGACGGCACCGCCAACCCGGCGGGTGGCGACATGACGCAGGCGACCGTCGTCGGCGACGAGGACCCGGATCACGCGGGCGGCAGCTACGTCGTCGTGCAGAAGTACCTGCACGACCTGGGGGCGTGGAACCGCCTCCCCGTGCCGTCGCAGGAGGGCGTGATCGGCCGCACCAAGGTCGAGAACATCGAGCTGGACGACGCCGAGCACGGCCAGAAGTCGCACAAGACCCTCGCGACGATCGTCGACGAGGCAGAGGTCGAGCACGACATCCTGCGCGACAACATGCCCTTCGGCCGTCCGGGACACGGCGAGTTCGGCACCTACTTCATCGGCTACTCCCGCGCGCTCTGGGTGATCGAGCGGATGCTGGAGCGGATGTTCGTGGGTGACCCGGAGGGCAGCTACGACCGCATTCTCGACTTCTCCACCGCGGCGACCGGCTCGACGTTCTTCGCGCCGACGCGGAGCTTCCTGGAGTCGCTCGGCAGCTGACCGGGCGCTCGATCCAGCGGCTCCGCGAACAGGGTGAGGCATAGCCCGCGGGGCCGACAGCGTCACAAACCGCCGTTCGGAGTCCGCGGCCGGCGGTTGCATTCATAGCCGAGCAGCTCGGCTGTCTGCGCGTCACGATTCGATAGACGCCGTCGTCTACCTGGGTAAGGAAGGGCCTTGGCCCCGGACGTTCGCGCGAACCCGCGCGTTGGAAGATGTGCGAATCGGAGACTCAGATGAACCGACTGACGAAGGTGGCGTCGGCAAGCGGCATTGTGCTGGGCCTGGTTCTTGGGACGGGGATCACCGCGGCGAATGCGGACGAGGAACCGGCTTCGGCCGAGGCCCTGTTCAGCGACTTCGTGGACGCATTGAACGTCAGCGACGCCGCCGATGCCGCCCTCGACCAGACGTTCGACCAGCTGCCTGCGGCTGAACAGGAGCGGGTCGCCGACGCGATCGAGGAGGACCCGCTGTCGCTGATGCAATTCAGCTCGGGTGCCCCGACCCTGACCTCGGGCAGTGCAACCGTCGCACTGCCGGCGCCGGCACGCACCAGTGCCGGCTCCATCACGACGGCGTCGCAACACAGCGTCCCCGACAGCAAGCGAGCGACGGCGCGGAACGCCGCGAGTGCACCCCACATTCAGACTGCCGCCTCCAACCCCCGGTACACGGCGACCTACCCGGTGAACGCAAGCCTGTTCGGGGTCACGACCGGCACCTTCACCATGCGATACGTCTTCGAAGCAACATCCACCAACGTGACCCGCAATCTGGAGTGCACGGGGTGGTTCACCGGGGCAGCCGGAGTCTGGAACATCAGCACCAGCCAGAGCAACTACGTCTCCGGCGGTTCGGGCGCATGCACCGTCAGGTACAACATGGCGCTCGCTTTCAAGGGCTCTCTCTTCAGCGCCAACAAGCAGCAGCAGCTCATCTACAAGGGCACCCGGCTCACCAGCGCGACCCTGAAGAACGTCTGACCATGATCGCCCCGGCAACGACCAGAACCGAGCCCGCTGTGACCGACCGATGGCTCCTGGTCGCCTCCATAGCGGTCAGCGTACTTGCCCCGGTCGTGTGGCCCGCTCTTATCGGTGCGGCCGTCCTCCTCGTTTGGGTCTCGGTGCGATTGGCCCGACAGCGACCTCGGTCGGTGGCACTGCTCACCACCGCGATTGTCGCGCTCAGCTTGTCGATCGCTTTCGCGGTGGCACTGGGCGTGGCTACCGCCGCAACCGTCTCTGACCCGGGAGACGGAGGAGTGACGCTCATTCAGGAGTGAGCGCATCACCCTTCACTGAGCCCGGCTCGAAGACACCTACTTCTTCGGCTACTCCCGTGCGCTCTGGGTGATCGAGCGGATGCTGGAGCGGATGTTCGCCGGCGACCCGAAGGGCAACTACGACCGCATCCTCGACTTCTCGACCGGTTCGACCGGCTCGACGTTCTGCGCGCCGACCCGCAGCTTCCTGGAGTCCTTCGGCAGCCGACCGAGCGCGATGCCCGCCAGCACGATCGCGAGTCCCACCAGCTGCCGCCCGCTCAGCGCCTCCCCCGCGACCAGCGCGCCGAGCACCACGCCGGTGACGGGGTTGAGCAGCCCGATCAGTCCGACCGTTCCGGCCGGCAGGTGCCGCAGGCCCGCGAACCACGCGACGAACGCCAGTGCGGTCGCGATCACGGTGACGTAGGCGAACCCGGCGATCGCCGCGCCGTCCAGCGCCGGAGGCGCGCCTTCGACGATCACGGCGACCGGCAGCACGAGCAGCCCGCCGGCCAGCAGCTGCCAGGCGGTGGACGCGATCAGGTCGACCGCTCCCCAGCGCGTCGCGAGCGCGTAGCCGATCGCCGAGCCGACCAGGGCGGTCACCGCGAGGACGACCCCGAGTCCGTCGACCGCATCCGCTCCCCCGAACAGCATGAGCGCGACGCCCACGATGCCCGCCGCACCTCCCGCGAGTGCCAGCGCGCGCGGCCGCTGCCCGAGGATGATCCGGCCGGCCGCCATCATCACGAGCGGTGACGCCGCCATGACCGTCGAGGCGACGCCGGAGGGCAGGCGTTGCGCCACCGCGTAGACCAGCGCGAAGAAGCCGCCGGTGTTCAGCACGCCCAGCACGGCGGACCGCCACCACCAGGCACCGTGCGGACGGCGACGACTGATCGCCAGCAGGATCACTCCGGCCGGGAGGGCGCGGATGACGGCTCCCCAGAGCGCATCGTCGGGCAGCACGGCCCGCGTGACGACGTACGTGGAGCCCCACGCGACGGGCGCGATGGCGGTGACGAGCATCCACCGCCAGGTCGAGGTGGGTCGGTTATCTTCCATGGAAGCTACTTTAGCTTCCATGGAAGGTATTGTGAAGGGATGGACCAGGAACCCGCAGAGAAGACCGACGCCGTCGCGCGCATCCAGGCCGAGTGGCGCCGCGAGCGTCCGGACCTCGACCCGTCGCCGCAGGGCGTCATCGGTCGACTGCACCGCGTCGCCGCCCGGCTCACCGACGAGCTGGTGGCCGTCTACGAGGCGCACGGTCTCGCCGAGGGCGACTTCGACGTACTCGCCACCCTGCGCCGCGCTGGAGCACCCTACGAGCGGACGGCCGGCGAACTCGCCGAGCACACCATGATCACCACCGGCGGCATGACGAAACGCATCGACCGCCTGGAGCGCGCCGGTCTCGTCACCCGCCGCGCCTCCGAGACCGACGGCCGCGGCCGGGTCGTGGCGCTCACCTCGCGCGGACGCGAGACCATCGACGCCGCCTTCACGGATCACCTCGCCAACGAGCGCCGCCTCATCGACGAACTGAGCCCACGGGATGCCGCCGAGCTCGAGCGCATCCTCACCGTCTGGCTCTCCCGGCTGGAGCCGTGACCGGTGCCCGACAGCACCCGCGGAAGACGCCCCGACACACCTCCGGCGTAACGCGGCGCAGGTTTTCGCAACAGGTCGTCATGTTCGTGGCGACGGCGCGCGGCCACGCGGTACAAACGGTCGATCATGTCGCGCATCTTCACGAGCAAGTTCAGTCCGGGACGGGCCCGCTGGGAGCTGGTCGTCAGCCCGCAGGGCGACGTGTACGCCTTTCCGCTCACGCTGCCGCTCGCCCAGCGTCAGGTGCTGGGCGGCCACCGCCGCTACCTCGTCGGGCGCGTCACCCGGGGCGCGCAGGCGTGGACGGCCGCCGGTCCCTCGGGTCTCGTCTACGGCACGACGTTCCCGTCACTGCCGTCAGCGTTGGAGGCGATCGCCGACGAGGTGGATCTGGCACCGGTTCCCTGACGGCGACCGCGCCGATCAGGCGGACTTGAGCAGCGCGTCCTCGAGGGCCACCCACGGCAGCATCGCGCACTTCACCCGCGTGACGTACTTGGAGACGCCGGCGAGGGCGACCGCGTCGCCGAGCAGTTCCTCGTCGCCCTCCAGCGCGCCTTTCGAGTGCATGAGTTCGCGGAAAGCGGCAATGGATGCGGCCAGCCGCTCGCGGTCCACCTCCTCGACGAGGTCGCTCAGCAGCGACGCGGAGGCCGTCGAGATCGAGCAGCCGTGCCCCTCCCAGCCGATCGAGAGGATGCGCCCGTCGGCCGCGGTGCGCACGCCGACCGTCACCTCGTCGCCGCAGGTGGGGTTGAACTGGTGCGAGGTCGCGGCCTCGTCGCCCGCGATTCCGTAGCCGTGCTTCTCGCGGGCGTGGTCGAGGATGACCTGCTGGTACAGGTTCTGCAGGTCGCTCATCGGACTCCCCCGCTCGTGACGCCGAAGAAGACGCGGGCGTCGGCGATCGCCTCGACGGCCGCGTCCACTTCGTCCGCCGCGTTGTAGAGGTAGGTGCTGATGCGCGTGCTGGCCGTCGCGCCGAACCTGCGGTGCACAGGCTGCGCGCAGTGGTGGCCGACCCGCACCGCGATGCCGCGGTCGTCGAGGAACTGGCCGACGTCGTGCGCGTGGATGCCGTCCACCACGACGCTCGCGAGGCCGACCCGCGGCACACCGGCACCCGGGCCGAGCACGCGCACGCCCTCGACCTCCGCGAGGCGGGCGAGCAGCCGCTCCCCCAGCGCCTCCTCGTGCGCTTCGATCGCGGGCATTCCGACCGCATCGAGGTAGTCGACGGCGGCGGCGAGGGCGACGGCCTGCGACACGCGCTGGGTCCCGGCCTCGAACCGCTGCGGTGCCGGGAGGTACTCGGCGCCCTCCAGCGTCACCTGCGTGATCATGGAACCGCCGGTGAGGAAGGGCGGGAGGGCGTTCAGCAGCTCGCTGCGGCCGTAGAGGGCGCCGACGCCGGTCGGGCCGAGCATCTTGTGGCCCGAGAACACGGCGAAGTCGACGTCCAGAGCGGGCAGGTCGACCGCCAGATGCGGGACGGACTGGCAGGCGTCCAGCACGACGAGCGCGCCGTGTTCGTGGGCCAGCGCGACGAGCTCGGCGACGGGGTTGATGCCGCCGAGCACGTTGGAGACGTGCGCGAACGCGACAACGCGCGTGCGCGGGCCGATGATCTCGGCGGCCTGGTCGAGCCGCAGCATCCCCTCGTCGGTCAGGCCGATCACGCGCAGGGTCGCGCCCGTGCGCGCGGCGAGCTCCTGCCAGGGGATGAGATTGGCGTGGTGCTCCGCCTCCGTCACGACGAGTTCGTCGCCCGGGCGGAGACGGAAGCGCTCGGCCGCCGCGCCACCGCGCCCGAGGGAGGCGTTCGACATCCCGTACGCCAGCAGGTTGATGCCCTCGGTCGCGTTGGAGGTCCAGACCAGTTCCTCCGGCTGTGCGCCGACGAAGCCGGCGACGCGCGCCCTGGCGTCCTCGAACAGCTCGGTCGCCTCGCCCGCCACCGTGTGCGCCCCGCGGTGCACGGCCGAGGTGAAGCGCTCGGCGAACTCGCGTTCGGCGTCGAGCACCTGGCGCGGCTTCTGCGACGTGGCGCCGGAGTCGAGGTAGACGAAGGGGTGCCCGTTCACCTCTCGCGAGAGGATCGGGAAGTCCGCACGGAGGGCGGCCGTGTCGAGGGTGTCGGTGCGCATACGGGCGTCAACGTTACCGGGGTCCACTTCAATCCCGCTGAGTGTGTCGTTCGCTTCGCGACCGCCTCCGACGTCCCTTCGCTTTCGCTCCCGTCGACGCTTCGCTAGGCTGCTCCCGGCCCCCGAACGGGGGCAGACATCCAGGCCTCACGACGGCCGCCCGATGGCGAAGGTGCGATCATGTCCGACTCCCTCCACTCCCCCTCCCGGTTCCGCCGCGTGTTCGTCGGCGCCGCGAGCGCTCTCGTGCTCGCGCTCGGCGTCGGCCTGGCGGATGCTCCGGCAGCACTCGCCTGGGATCCGGGGCCCGGCAACGGACACGGCCATGGTGACGCCGCACTCGCGCCGCGCACCTCGTTCACCATGTCGCCCGACGGCTCGAGCGGAGCGACCCAGGGGGGCGAAGGCATCCCGAACATCGACTCCGTCAAGAAGACGATCGCCACGTACTACGGCGACCCCGGCACCGGCATCGCGAACAAGACCGACTCGCCGTACATCCGCGAGCTCGGTGGCATCCTCGGCCGCGAGAAGGCGGAGCTCAAGGCCGAGTACGACCGCGCCGTGCAGCAGGGCCAGAAGCCCGCGATCGTCTTCGACGCGGACGACACCACGCTCTGGACGTACGACATGGAGGTCGCGGACATGCACTTCCAGTTCAACCCGGCCGAGCAGGATGTGTGGGTCCAGGGCCAGCGCTTCCCCGCCACTCCCGGAATGGTCGACTTCGTGAACCAGGCCGCCGCGCTCGGGTACACGGTGTTCGGGCTGACCGGGCGAAACGACAATCAGAAGGCCGCCACCCTCGGCAATCTCGACAAGGTCGGGTACACCGCGTTCACGGCCGACCGGTTCTATACGAAGTGGACCGGCACCGGCGCCTCCCAGCAGCCCTCGTACCTCACGTGCGCGGCGGCCAGCTGCACGACCGTCGAGTACAAGGCGCTGACGCGGAAGCACATCCAGGACCTCGGCTACACGATCACCCTCAACATCGGCGACCAGTGGTCGGACCTCCAGGGCGGCTACGCGGAGGAGGCGCTGAAGCTCCCGAACCCGACCTACTACCTGCCGTCGGCGGACCTGCCCGGCGTCTCCGAGCCGCAGCTCGCCCCGCGCACTCACTTCACCATGGCGCCCGACGGCTCGAGCGGGGCCACGGAGGGCGGCGAGGGCATCCCGAACATCGACTCCGTCAAGAAGACCATCGCCACGTACTACGGCGACCCGGGCACGGGCATCGCGAACAAGACCGACTCGCCCTACATCCGTGAGCTCCGCTCCATCGTGCTCCGCCAGGCGCCGGTGCTGGCCGCGACCTGTTTCGTCGAGAAGAAGCTGCACAAGAACCCGGCGATCGTGCTCGACACGGACGACACCACGCTCTGGACGTACGACATGGAGGTCGCGGACATGCACTTCCAGTTCAACCCGGCCGAGCAGGATGTGTGGGTCCAGCAGCAGCGCTTCCCGGCCACGCCGCACATGACGACCCTGGCGGCCGTCGCCCAGAAGGCCGGGTGCACCCTGATCGGCCTCACCGGCCGCAACGACGACCAGAAGGCGGCGACGCTCGGCAACCTCGCGAAGGTCGGCTACACCGGCTTCACCGCGCAGAACTTCTACACGAAGTGGACGGGCGTCGGCGCCTCGCAGCAGCCGTCGTACATCACCTGCGCGACGGCCAAGTGCACCACCATCGAGTACAAGTCGCAGACGCGGGCGCACATCGAGTCGCCCTCCGGCGGCCGCTACGACATCGTCGCGAACTTCGGCGACCAGTACAGCGACCTGATCGGCGGCTACGCCGACCGGACCGTCAAGCTGCCGAACCCGACGTACTACCTGCCGTAAACCGCCGTCCGCTCGGCCGTGACCGAACCATCCGCGCCCGGATAGGCTCGGAGCATGGTCGAGCGGACGAACGGTTCCCCCTGGTTCTTCATCCTGGGAGTCGCGCTCGTCGTCATCGGGCTCGCGGGTCCGCTGCTGGTGGATGCGCTGACCGGTGAGACGCAGTGGCTCGTGCGCGGCGCCGGCGTGCTCGTGGCGATCGGCGGAGCGGTGCTGATCGGGTTCGGCGTGCGGCGGCGACAGGGGCGCTGAGCCCGTCCGGTTGAGCGCAGGGGATACGCTGCACACCATGAGCACCCTCGCCTCCGCCGACGGCAGCACGATCGCATACGAGATCGACGGCACAGGCCCCGCCGTGATCCTGGTCGACGGCGCGATGTGCTTCCGGGATGCCGGGCCGATGCGCCCGATCGCCGCCGCCCTCCGCGCCCGGCTGACGGTCGTCCTCTACGACC
The DNA here is from genome assembly GCF_031455295.1 of Leifsonia sp. 1010. Classification (NCBI taxonomy): domain Bacteria; kingdom Bacillati; phylum Actinomycetota; class Actinomycetes; order Micrococcales; family Microbacteriaceae; genus Leifsonia; species Leifsonia sp. 1010. The sequence goes on along the minus strand of NZ_JAVDSL010000002.1, from coordinate 197,475 downwards.
GCCGCGGGCGCGGCGAGAGCAGCGACCGGCTGGGCGATCCGTCCGCACGAGCCGACGCGGTCGCGCGCGAGATCGAGGACATCGCCGCCCTCGTGGATGCTGCGGGCGGCTCGGCGACGCTGTTCGGCATGTCGTCGGGTGGCGCCCTCGCCCTGGCCGCCGCCGCAGCCCTCGGTCCGGACCGCATCCCGCGCGTCGCCGTCTACGAGCCGCCGTACCTGCCCGACCCGATGCTCTCCTCGGCGACCGCCTACACGAGCGAGCTCGCGGAGGCGCTCGCGGCGGACGACCGCGCCGGCGCCGTCGAGCTGTTCCTCCGGCGCGTCGGCGTGCCGGATGCCGGAATCGAGGGGATGCGCCGTTCGCCCGGGTGGGAGAGCACGCTGGCGCTCGCCCCCACCCTCGCGTACGACGATGCCGCGATGGGCGACAGCCGCATCCCGGACGACCTGCTGCAGGCGATCAGCGTGCCGGTGCTCGGCCTCGCGGGCGAGCAGAGCCCCGGCTTCCTGCGCTTCGGTGCGGAGGGCGTGGCCGCGGCCGCTCAGGACGGCGAGTTCGCGATCGTGGCCGGCCAGACGCACGACGTGTCGGGCGAGGCGGTGGCGCACCACCTCATCCACTTCGTCGCGGGCTAACCCCACGACATTCGTGCCGAATGTGCGCTTTCAGCGCGCCATTCCGCACATTCGGCACGAATCTCACCCCTCCCAGGACACCCCGCGTCACGATTTGGCGCAAATCTCGGTTTTGGGGCGCTCAAAACCGAGATTTGGCGCAAATCTTAGGCCCGATGGGCGAGACGAGGGGGCGCGTCAGTTGCGCACGGGCTCCGGCGCCTCGGCGCGGCGGCCGACGCCGCGGATCGGGCTCGCCGCCTGCTCCGCCTCGTGGTCGGGACCGAGCGGGATGCCCGTGCGATCGCGCAGCAGCAGCGTCGCGATGAGACCGAGGAGCGTCATGCCGGCGAGGTACCAGGTGACCGACAGCGTGCTCCCGGTCGCCTGCACCAGCGCGGTCGCGATCGTCGGGGCGAACGCCCCGCCCAGGATGGCCCCGATCGCGTACGAGATGGAGACGCCCGAGAAGCGGATGGATGCCGGGAACAGCTCCGAGTACAGCGCCGCCTGCGGTCCGTACGTGAACCCGAGCCCGATCGTGAGGATGGCGAGACCGACGAACAGCAGGCCGACGTTCGCCGTGTTGACCAGCGGGAAGAGCGCGAACACGCCGACCAGCTGCAGGATCCACCCGATGATGTAGGTGGTGCGGCGGCCGATGCGGTCGCTCAGCCAGCCTGCGAACCAGGTGGCGGCCAGCCAGGTCACGGCGGAGGCCGCGACCGCCCACAGCACGGGGCCGCGCTCGAGCTTCAGCGGCCCCTCGGGGTCGGTCGAGTAGTTCTGGATGTATCCCCCGGTCGTCATGTAACCCACCGCATTGTTGCCGGCGAAGACCAGGGCGGCGACGACCACGAGCAGCGCGTGCTTGCGGAACACCTTCACGATCGGCATCCGGGTGCGCTCGCGGCGCTCCGCGATCTCGGTGAAGACGGGGCTCTCCTCGACGCGGCGCCGCACCCAGTATCCGATCGCGATGAGCACCACGGAGAACAGGAACGGCACCCGCCAACCCCAGGCGAGGAACGCGTCACCGGGGGCGATGACCGTCATCAGGGCCATCGCACCCGAGGCGAGCAGCAGGCCGAGCGGCACGCCGATCTGCGGCGACGCGCCGAACAGGCCGCGCCGGGCGGTCGGCGCATGCTCGACCGCCATCAGGACGGCGCCGCCCCACTCGCCGCCGGCCGAGATGCCCTGCAGCACGCGCAGCAGCACCAGGAAGATGGGCGCCGCGATGCCGATCGCCTCGTACGTCGGCAGCAGGCCGACAAGGGCGGTGGCGAGCCCCATCAGGATCAGGGTGACGACCAGCACCTGGCGACGGCCGTACCGGTCGCCGAAGTGTCCGGCGAGGAACGCGCCCAGCGGACGGAACAGGAAGCTCACCCCGACCGTCAGGAACGACAGCACCGTGGCGAACTGCGGCCCGGCAGGCGCGAAGAACAGCTGGCCGAAGACGAGGCCGGCCGCGGAGGCATAGATGAAGAAGTCGTACCATTCGACCGTCGTTCCGATGACGGTGGCGAAGACGACCCGGCGGCGATCCGTCTGCGAGCGGATGCTGCCCGTTGGCGTGAAGGGGGATGTGCTCATCGTTGTGTACTCCCAGTGCTGCGACATCGTTGTCCCGGAGCGGCGCTCCGATCCGCCAATGATATACGATTTCGCATTCGAAGCAATGGGGCGCTGAAGATGGCGCGAGCACATCCCCCGGGTGGTCAGCCGACCGCGTCCAACTCGGCGATGACGTCCTGCGGCAGCTGCAGCCCAGCACCCGCGATGTTGTCGCGCAGGTGCGCTACCGACGACGTGCCCGGGATCAGCAGGATGTTCGGCGAGCGGTGCAGCAGCCACGCCAGCGCGACGGCGAGCGGCGTCGCGCTGAGCCGCCCGGCGACCGATGCGAGCGTGTCGGACTGCAGCGGCGTGAAGCCGCCGAGCGGGAAGTATGGCACGTACGCGATCCCCTCGCGCGCGGTCTGGTCGACCAGCGCGTCGTCCTCCCGGTTGGCGATGTTGTAGAAGTTCTGCACGGTGACGACCGGCGCGATGGCCTGCGCCTCCGCCAGCTGCTCCGCGCTCACCGTGCTGAGCCCCAGGTGCCGGATGAGCCCCTCCCGCTGCAGGTCGGCGAGGGCGCCGAACTGCTCGGCGAGCGAACCGGGCTCCGGACGGTCGAAGCCGCCGACGCGCAGGTTGACGACGTCCAGCGTCTCGAGCCCGAGCGAGCGCAGGTTCTGGTGCACCTGATCGCGCAGCTGCTGCGGCGAGCGCGCGTGCGGCCAGTTCCCCTCCGTATCCCGCTCCGCCCCGACCTTCGTGACGATGTGGAGGCTGTCGGGATACGGCGCCAGCGCCTCGCGGATGAGCTCATTGGTCACGTGGGGGCCGTAGAACTCGGCCGTGTCGATGTGCGTGATGCCCGCCTCCACGGCCCCGCGGAGCACCGCGATGGCTCCGTCACGGTCGGCCGGCGGGCCGAACACGCCCGGGCCGGCGAGCTGCATGGCGCCGTAGCCGAAGCGGGTGAGGTCGAGGTCGCCGGTGCGGTAGGTGCCGCCGGGGAGGGCGGCGCGAGTGGTGTCGATGTCTGTCATGGCATCCACTCTCCGGCGTCGCGGGCACGCCAGGCAGTACCGCGATGATCCTGGGGATGGGAGGACCTGGATGCTCGCGCCGCGTCCTCTTAGACTCGCGCTGTGGCCACCTCCCGCTCTGAACCGAACTCCCTCGGCGAGTACCTCCGCGCCCGGCGCGAGCTCGTCGACCCGGCCTCCGTCGGCCTCCGGGTCACGGGCGTCCGCCGCACGCCGGGACTCCGCCGTGAGGAGGTCGCGACGCTCGCGGGGATCAGCGCCGACTACTACCTGCGGCTCGAGCAGGGGCGCGACCGTCACCCGTCCGCGCAGGTGCTGACCGCGCTCGCGCGCGTCTTCGACCTCGACGCGGCGGCCACCGAGTACCTCTTGAGCCTGGGCGAGCCGCTGCCCGGGCGCGTCCGCCGCGCGGCCCGTCGCACCGTGCCGAAGGGCATCCTCCAGCTGCTGGAGGTGATCGAGCTTCCCGCGTTCGTGGAGGACCGGATGTTCGACGTGCTGGCGGCGAACCCGCTCGCGACCGCCCTCTCCCCCAGCATCCGCCCCGGAGCGAATCGGCTGCGCTCCCTCTTCCTCGACGAGGACGAGCGGGCGCTGTACCCGGACTGGGAGCAGGCCACCGCCGGACTGATCGCGTCGTTCCGCGCCTCGATCGGCAGCGACGTCGACGACCCGCGCATCGCCCAGCTCGTCGGCGAGCTCTCGCTCGGCAGCGAGCACTTCCGCAAGCTGTGGGCGCGCCACGATGTGCGCGGGCTCGGCGGGGGCGCCGCGCGGCTCGACCACCCCCGGCTCGGGATGCTGGAGCTCAGCAGGCAGAAGCTCCCGATCGGCGACTCGGACGGGCAGCTGCTGGTGATCTATCACGCCGAGGCGGGGTCGGCGTCCGCCGCGGCGCTGCGCGAACTGCGCGCGACGACATCCGCCGCATCGGCGGCGACTCCGGCCGAGGCCTCCCCCGCCCGGTCGTCCCGCCGCGCGCACTGAGCCGGCCGCTCGCACTGAGCCCGCCGCCGCCGCTGAGACGGCCGCCCGCAGACAGACCTCTGGTGCACCACGGGGTGCGTGCAACAGAATGCGTGCATGAACGGCGCCCCGCGGGTGATCCGCACACCGGACCAGCGGCTGCGGGTCTTCGTCAGTTCGACCCTCAAAGAGCTCGCCCCGGAACGTCGGGCCGCACGAGCCGCGATCGAGCGCCTGCATCTGGCGCCGGTCATGTTCGAGCTGGGCGCTCGTCCGCATCCCCCGCGCGAGCTGTACCGCGCCTACCTCGACCAGAGCGACGTGTTCGTCGGGCTGTACTGGGAGCGGTACGGCTGGGTCGCGCCGGACGAGCAGGTCTCCGGGCTCGAGGACGAGTACAACCTGTGCCCGCCGCAGTTGCCGCGGCTCATCTACATCAAGGATCCGGCCCCCGGCCGCGAGCCGCGGCTGACCGAGCTGCTCGACCGCATCCGCGCCGACGACCGCGCCTCCTTCAAGTACATCGAGTCGGCGCAGGAGCTGCAGGTGCTGCTGGAGGCGGATCTGGCCACCCTCCTCGCCGAGCGCTTCGAGCTGAGCAGGCTCGCGACCTCACCGCCGCATCCGGTCGCGTCGACCGCGCCCAGCGCGACCCCCGCGCTGCCCTCGCCGCTGACCCGCCTGATCGGGCGCGCGGCCGACGTCGAGGCGGTCCGCGCGATGCTCGGCGGCGGCGCGCGCCTCGTCACGATCACCGGTCCCGGCGGGATGGGCAAGAGCCGGCTCGCGATCGCCACCGCCTCCGATCCCGGCGACCGCTTCCCCGATGGAGCCGTCTTCGTCGACATCTCGCCCGCGCACGATGCGGCCGGTGTCGTCGGTGCCCTCGCGCAGGCCCTCGGGGTGCGGGACACCGGCGACGCACCCCTCGTGGACAAGGTCACCACCGCACTGCGGGACCGCCGGGTGCTGCTGGTGCTCGACAACTTCGAGCAGGCGCTCCCCGCGGCGCCGGTCGTCACCTCCCTGCTGGCCGCCGCGCCCGGCGTCTCCGCGATCGTCACCAGCCGGTCGCTGCTCCGCGTCGGCGGCGAGCGGCGCTACGAGCTCGACCCTCTGCCGCCGGACGACGCGATGACGCTGTTCGTGGAACGCGCCCACGCCGTCCGTCCGGATTTCGAGGTCACGACGTCGAACCGCGGAGACGTCGACCGGATCTGCTCGGCGCTGGACGGCGTGCCCCTGGCGCTCGAACTGGCCGCCGCGCGCGTGCGGGTGCTGCCGCCGGCCGAACTCGCGCGGCGGCTCGACCACCGGCTGCCGCTGCTCGTCGGAGGTGCTCGCGATCTGCCCGAGCGCCAGAAGACCCTCCGCGCCACCATCGACTGGAGCGCCCAGCTGCTCGACCCGCCGGAGCGCGCTCTCCTGGCCAAGCTCGGCGTGTTCTCGGCGAGCTTCTCGTTGGAGGCGGCGGAGTCCGTCGCTCAGGCCGTGTCGGCCGACGGCCGCACGCCCGATGTCCTCTCCGCGCTGGCCGTGCTGGTCGACAACAGCCTGGTGCGCCAGCATGAGGACACCGCCGCCGCACGATTCTCCGTGCTCGCGGTCGTCCGCGAGTACGGCCTCGAACAGCTGGAACGCGAGGGAACACTCGCTGACGTCCGCGACGCCCACGCAGCGTTCTTCCTCGGGCTCGGGGACCGGGCGGACGCGGGCCTCGAAGGCGCCGCGCAGCACGACTGGGTGGTGCGGCTCGGAGCCGACACCGGCAACCTGCGGGCCGCTGTCCGGCACCTCCTCGACCGGCGCGACTGGGCGCGGGCGGCGCACCTGGCGTGGGCGCTCTACGTGTACTGGTGGGTCGCCGGCCTGCTCGGCGAAGTGCGCGGATGGATGGACGAGGTGCTCGCCGCCGACGACCAGCTTGACGACCGCACCCGTGCCATCGCCCTGTACTTCACCCAGGCGATCACCTTCTGGCAGGACCCGGGTGGGACGGTCGCCGCCAGCCTCACGGAGAGCGCCGGACTCTTCCGCAGTTCCGACGATCCGGACGGCGAGGCGCTCGCGCTCATCTCGTTCGCTCTCGCCGTCCTGGCCTCGCCGCAGCCCGATCCGGCCGCCGCGGACGACGCGATGGACACGAGCCTGCGCCTGTTCCGCGACGCCGGCGACCGCTGGGGCCAGGCGATGGCGCTCGTCATGCTCGGCAGGGTCGCTCTGCTGCGCGAACGAGTGGATGCGGCGCTCGGACACTTCGAGGAGAGCCTGGCCCTCGCCCACGACAACGGCGACGAGCTGGGCGTGACGATCGCCCAGCACCACCGCGGGTGGGCACGGCTGCTGCTCGGCGATGCGGCCGGGGCGACATCCGACTTCTCGGCGTGCCTTGCGCTCTCCAGCAGGCTCGGCCACGTCGAGGGCATCGCCTACGGTCTGGAGGGGATGGTCGCGGTCGCCGCCCTCTCGGGCGACGTCCGCCGGGCCGGCCGCCTGCTCGGGGCGTCTCGCTCGCTGCGGGAACGCACCGGGCTGTACAACGCGCCCGCGTTCTCCTTCCACCAGCTCTTCGTCGACCGGATGCTCGCGGCGGACTCCCCCGCGGAAGCCGGCGCGTCCGTCGCCGACGCCTTCGATGCCGCCGTCGCCGAGGGCCGTTCCCTGCCCGCCGACCGCGCCGTCGCCGAGGCGGAGGGGCACGACTCATGACCGACCGCGTGCACTCTTACACGCGCGTGGTCGGCGCGATCATCATCCCGTTCCTGGTCGCCGCCTTCGTGCTGCTCTACCCGCTGGCCGAAACCACCGACCGGCTGTTCGCTTGGACGATCCGCCCGCCGATCACCGCGATGCTGCTCGGGAGCGCCTATGCGGGCGGCATCGTCTTCTTCGCCCACGTCGTGCGGCCGAACCGGTGGCACGCCGTCCGTCACGGCTTCCCCGCCGTCCTGCTGTTCGCCACGCTGCTCGCGGTCGCGACCTTCCTGCACTGGGACCGCTTCCACTTCGGCCACCTGTCGTTCATCGTCTGGGTGACGCTGTACGTGACGACGCCGTTCCTGGTGCTGGCCGCGATGATCGTGAACCGCGGGGAGGACTCCGGAGCGGTCGAACAGCAGGATGCGGTCCTGCCCGGCTGGGTACGCATCCTGCTCGCCCTCATCGGGATCTGCTCGCTGGCGGTCGGGCTGGTGCTGTTCGTCGCACCGCAGCTGGCGATCGCGGTGTGGGCATGGCCGCTGACGCCGCTGACCGCCCGCGTCTGCGGCGCCATCCTGACCCTTCCCGGCATGGTCAACCTGTGGATGCTGGGCGATGCCCGGTGGAGCGCGTTCCGGCAGATCTTCCAGGCGCAGCTCGTCGCGCTGGCGCTGATGCTGCTCGCCCTCCTGCTGCGCGGAGGGGAGCTACTGTGGTCGCGGCCGTCCGCCGCCCTGCTCGTCTGGGGCCTCGTCGGCTCGTTCGTCGTCTACGCCGCGCTGTACGTGTGGGCCGAGCGCAGACGCCTGCGGACATGACAAAGCGCGGCGCGGACCGCCCGAGGTCCGCGCCGCGCCCACTCCTGGCCCGGGGGCGGGTTACTTCCGGAGGAAGGTCAGGAGCGCCTCGGTGACCTCGGCCGCGTGGGTCCACAGCAGGCCGTGCGGCGCGCCCTCGACCTCCACGTAGTCCGCCTGCGGCAGGAGCTTGTGGAAGGGACGGGCGGTCGCGTCGATCGGGAGGATGTTGTCGGCAGTGCCGTGGAGGATGAGCGCAGGGACGTCGATCTTGGCGATGTCGGCGCGGAAGTCGGTGAACCAGGTGAGCGGCGCGGCTGCCGAAGCCACCGCCCCACTGCCGGCGGCGACGTTCCAGCTGTTGCGCACGGCCTCCTCGCTGATGCGGGTGCCGAGGTTCTCGTCGAGGTTGTAGAAGTCCTTGTAGAACTGCGTGAAGTACGCGTAGCGGTCGGCCTTCACCGCATCCACGATGTCCTCGAAGAACTCGCGCGGGGCGGCGCCGTCGGGGTTGTCGTCGGTCTTGAGCAGGTACGGCTCGAGCGAGGCGAGGAAGGCGACCTTGGCGACGCGCTCCGAGCCGTACAGGCCGAGGTAGCGGCCGACCTCGCCGGTGCCCATCGAGAAGCCGACGAGCACGGCATCCCGCAGGTCGAGGGTGTCGAGCACGACCTTCAGGTCGGCGGCGAAGGTGTCGTAGTCGTAGCCGGTCGCAGCCTGGCTGGAACGGCCGAATCCGCGGCGGTCGTACGTGATCACGCGGTAGCCGGCGTCGAGCAGCGCGGCGGTCTGCTTCTCCCACGAGTGGCCGTCGAGCGGGAACCCGTGGATCAGCACGACCGGCTGGCCGGAGCCGTGGTCTTCGTAGAAGAGCTCGATGGGGGTGCTGTTCTCGGTCCCGACGGTGATGTACGACATCGTGTCGCATCCTTTCTTCGACTGGCGCGAGAACGATCGTTCTCGCCGGTGATCCGACTCTAGCGAGAACTGTCGTTCTCAGTCAAGCTACAATCAGAGAATGGCGGATGAAGAGATGCGGACCCGGATCGTGGACGCTGCCGACGCGCTCTACTACGCGCGCGGTTTCCACGCCGTCGGCATGGACCAGGTGCGGGATGCGGCGGGCGTGTCGCTGCGACGCCTGTACCAGCTGTTCCCCTCGAAGGACGACCTCGTGCTCGCGGTGCTCGCGAAGCGTCACGACCTCTGGACCGACGGCGTCGCCGCCCGGGTCGCGACCGTCGACGGCGCCGAGGCGAAGCTGCTCGCGATCTACGACTACCTGGCGGACTGGTTCGTCGAGGACACCTTCCGCGGCTGCGGCTTCATCAACGCGTTCGGCGAGCTCGGCGCGGCAGACCCGCGCGTCGCGGAGGCCGCCCGGCGGCACAAGGAGTCATTCCAGACGTTCGTCGCCGAGCTCGCCGCGGGGGCCGGGGCGTCGCCGTCGCTCGCGCCGCAACTCGCGATCCTCGCCGAGGGCGCACAGACCACGGCCGCAATCGCCGGAACGCCCGACGCCGCCGCCGACGCGCGCGCCGCAGCCCAGGTCCTCATCCGCGCGGCACTCCCCACCCCCGCCGCCTGAGCTTCCGCTTCTCCGCCGAGGTGCGAGTAGAGGTCGAAATTCGGCACGAATTCCCGCATCTACTCGCCCCTCGTCGGGTAGGAAGATATACGATCCACTCGGGGGCCATCGCGCCCTTCCTCCGACGTCGAAGGGACTCCGAGTGCTCGATCGCCCGACCATCCAGGCCATCGCCGACGAACTCGCGACCGCCGAACGCGACCGCACGACGGTCCCGCTGCTCACCGCCCGCCATCCAGACATGACCGTCGAGGATTCGTATGCGGTCCAGCGTCTGTGGGTCGAACGCGGACTCGCCGAGGGACGCAGGCTCGTCGGCCGCAAGATCGGCCTCACGTCGAAGGTCATGCAGCAGGCGACCGGCATCACCGAGCCCGACTACGGCGCGATCTTCGCCGACATGGTCCACGAGACCGGTTCCGTCATCCCGCTCGACCAGTTCTCGAACGTGCGCATCGAGGTCGAGCTCGCGTTCGTCCTCGCCGAGCCGCTCGAAGGCCCCGACGTCACCCTGTTCGACGTGCTCAGCGCCACCCGCTACGTCGTCCCCGCCCTCGAGATCCTGTCGTCGCGGATCGAGATGCAGGGCCGCACGATCGTCGACACCATCTCTGACAACGCGGCGATGGGCGGCATGGTCGTCGGAGGCCGGCCGGTGGCGGTGGATGCGGTGGACCTGCGCTGGGTCTCCGCCCTGCTGTACCGCAACGAGACCATCGAGGAGTCCGGCGTCGCCGCCGCCGTGCTCGACCATCCCGCCACCGGCGTCGCCTGGCTCGCCAACAAGCTCGCGCAGCACGGCAGCCGCCTCGAAGCCGGCGACATCGTCCTCGCCGGCTCGTTCACCCGCCCGATGTGGGTTGAGCGCGGCGACACCGTCCACGCCGACTACGGAACCCTGGGAGCCGTCACATGCCGATTCGTCTAGAGCCCGCGCCGACATTCGCCGACCGCCTGCGATCCGCGGACCGCACGCTGTTCGGGATGTGGTCCTGCGCGGGCAGCCCGCTGGTCGCCGAGATCTGCGCCGGCAGCGGGCTCGACATCGTGCTGATCGACGGGGAGCACTCCCCCGTGAACCTCGAGTCGATCCTCGCCCAGCTGCAAGCGGTCGCGCCGTACCCGGCTGTCCCGGTGGTGCGGGCGCCGATCGGTGATCCGGTCGTGATCAAGCAGCTCCTCGACCTGGGCGCCCAGAACATCCTCGTTCCGATGGTCGACAGTGTCGCCCACGCCGAGGCCATGGTGCGCGCGGTGCGCTACCCGCCGCACGGCGTCCGCGGCGTCGGCAGCGCACTCGCACGATCGTCGCGCTGGAGCCGCATCCCCGACTACCTCGCCCGCGCGAACGACCTCGTCTCGCTGACCGTGCAGATCGAAACGACCGAGGGGCTCGAGCAGGCAGCGGCGATCGCGGCCATCGACGGCGTGGATGCGCTCCTCGTCGGCCCCGCCGACCTCGCGGCCTCGATGGGCCTGCTCGGACAGCAGAACCATCCGGACGTCGTCGCGGCCGTCGAGTCGGTGATCGCCGCCGGCCGCGCGGCGGGCACACCCGTCGGCGTGAACGCCTTCGACCCGGCGACGGCAGACCGCTACGCGGCAGCTGGCGCCGCCTATCTGCTCGTCGGCGCCGACGTCACCCTGCTCGCCCGGGCGTCGGAGGCGCTCGCCGACCGTTTCAACGGCGCGACGCCCGACTCTCCCACCCCGGCTGCGTACTAGCTTGAACAGGTTCGACAGATTGTATATGATCTCGAATACGGTCCCAGACCGTCCCCGACGATGAGGAGGCACCACCCGTGACGGACATCCCCCGCCCCGGCAAGATCATCGCGGTGCACCTGAACTACCGCTCGCGCGCCGCACAGCGCGGACGCACCCCCGCGCAGCCCTCCTACTTCTTCAAGCCCTCCTCCTCTGTCGCCGAATCGGGCGGCGAGCTGGAGCGCCCCGCCGGCACCGAACTCCTCGCCTTCGAGGGCGAGATCGCGCTGATCATCGGCCGCCCGACCCGCCGGGTCTCCCCCGAGGACGGCTGGGCGGCCGTCTCCGGCGTCACCGCCGCGAACGACTTCGGCCTCTACGACCTCCGCGCCGCCGACAAGGGCTCCAACGTCCGCTCGAAGGGCGGCGACGGCTTCACACCCCTCGGGCCCGCGGTCCTCCCGGCCGCCGGCCTCGACCCGGACGCCCTCCGCGTCCGCACCTGGCTCAACGGCGACCTGGTGCAGGAGGGCACGACCGACGACCTGCTCTTCCCGTTCGGCCGCCTCGTCGCCGACCTCTCCCAGCTGATGACCCTGGAGCCCGGCGACGTCATCCTGACCGGCACCCCGGCGGGCTCGTCGGTGACCGTTCCCGGCGACACGGTCGAGGTCGAAGTGGATGCGCCCACAGCGCCGAGCGCACCGACCACCGGCCGCCTGATCACCCGCATCACCGAGGGCCGCATTCCGTTCGGCGACTTCGGGACGAAGCCCAGCGTCGACGACACGCAGCGCGCGGAAGCCTGGGGCACTCCGCCGACCCCGGCCTGGCGGCTGACCGACGAGCTGAGGGAGAAGCTCGCGAGCGTCGCCACCGCCACCCTCAGCTCGCAGCTCCGCAAGCGCGGTCTCGACAACGTCTCCATCGACGGCCTGACCTCGACGCGGCCCGGTACCCGGGTCGTGGGCACGGCGCGGACGCTCCGCTACATCCCGAACCGGGAGGACCTCTTCTCCACGCACGGCGGCGGGTACAACGCGCAGAAGCGCGCGTTCGACTCTGTCGGACCGGGCGAGGTGCTGGTGATCGAGGCCCGCGGCGAGCGCGGAAGCGGAACCGTCGGCGACGTCCTCGCGCTGCGGGCGCAGGTCAACGGCGCGGCCGGGATCGTCACGGACGGCGGCGTGCGCGACCTCGCGGTCGTCGCCTCCCTCGACATCCCGACCTACCACAACGGCCCGCATCCGGCTGTGCTCGGCCGCAAGCACGTGCCGTGGGACACCGACGTGACCATCGCCTGCGGCGGGGCCTCGGTGCAGCCGGGCGACGTGATCGTGGGCGACGCGGACGGGCTGCTGGTCATCCCGCCCGCCCTGGTCGAGGAGGTCGTGGATGACGCGATCGAGCAGGAGCGCGAAGAGGAGTTCATCGCCGAGCAGGTGGCGGCCGCCCATCCGGTCGACGGGCTGTTCCCGATGAACGCCGAGTGGAGAGAGAGGTACCGCGCATGGCGGACGCAGCACTGAAGGCAGCGGCCCCGAGCAAGTCGCAGCTCGCGTACGAGTTCATCCGGGCCCGCATCGACGACGGCCGGTACGTCTCCGGCTTCCGGCTCGTGCTCGGGCAGATCGCCGGGGAGCTGGACATCAGCGTCGTGCCCGTGCGGGAGGCCATCCGCCGGCTGGAGGCGGAGGGGCTGGTGACGTTCGAGAAGAACGTCGGCGCCCAGGTCGCCCTGCTGCACGAGGCCGAGTACACGTACACGATGGAGACGCTCGCCCTCGTCGAGGGCGCCGCGACCCAGCTGTCCGCTCCCCTGCTCACCGCCGACCACCTGGAGCGGGCCAGGGCGATCAACCGCGAGATGATCGCGTGCCTCGACGACTTCATCCCGCACCGGTTCACCGAGCTCAACCAGCAGTTCCACGCCGTGCTCTTCGAGGAGTGCCCGAACCCGCACATCCTCGACCTTGTGCACCGCGGCTGGAACCGCCTGACCGTTCTCCGCGACTCGACGTTCAGCTTCGTGCCCGGCCGTGCCCGCGAGTCCGTCGACGAGCACGAGCGCATCGTCGAGCTGATCGAATCCGGCGCCGAGCCGCTCGAGATCGAACTCGCCGCCCGGCGCCACCGGCTCGCCACCCTGGACGCCCTCCACCGCCGCCAGGAGCAGGGGGCCGCGAGCGAACAGCAGCAGCCGTGACCGTTACGACCGACAGGAGGCCGCGCATGGCGCAGCACCACATCCCCGAGAACCTCCCGGACACCATCCGGCACTTCATCGACGGCCGCTTCGTCGACAGCGTGTCGGGCGCGACGTTCGACGTGCTCGACCCGGTGTCGAACGAGACGTACGCGCAGGCTGCGGCCGGTCAGAAGGAGGACATCGACCTGGCCGTGGCCGCCGCCCGCCGCGCCTTCCGCGAGGGTCCGTGGCCGCGGATGAAGCCGCGCGAGCGGGCGCGGGTGCTGAACCGCATCGCCGACGCGGTCGCAGAGCAGGATGCGCGCCTCGCCGAGCTCGAGACCTTCGACACTGGCCTCCCCATCACCCAGGCACTCGGTCAGGCGCAGCGTGCCGCGGAGAACTTCCGCTTCTTCGCCGACCTGATCGTCGCGCAGGCCGACGACGCCTACAAGGTGCCGGGCAGCCAGCTCAACTACGTGAACCGCAAGCCGATCGGCGTCGCCGGGCTCATCACCCCGTGGAACACCCCGTTCATGCTGGAGAGCTGGAAGCTCGCTCCGGCGCTCGCGACCGGCAACACGGTCGTGCTGAAGCCGGCTGAGTTCACGCCGCTGTCCGCGAGCCTGTGGGCGGAGATCTTCCGTGAGGCCGGCGTGCCGGACGGGGTGTTCAACCTGGTGAACGGGCTCGGCGAGGAGGCGGGTGACGCGCTGGTGAAGCATCCCGACGTCCCGCTCATCTCGTTCACCGGCGAGAGCCGCACCGGGCAGTTGATCTTCGCCAACGCCGCGCCGTTCCTGAAGGGCCTGTCGATGGAGCTGGGCGGCAAGTCGCCCGCCGTCGTGTTCGCCGACGCGGACCTGGATGCGGCGATCGACTCGACGCTGTTCGGTGTGTTCTCGCTCAATGGCGAGCGCTGCACGGCCGGCTCCCGCATCCTGGTCGAGCGTCCGATCTACGACGAGTTCCTGGAGCGCTACGCCGAACGGGCGAAGAACATCGTCGTCGGCGACCCGCACGACCCGAAGACCGAGGTCGGCGCGCTCGTGCACCCGGAGCACTTCGAGAAGGTCATGTCGTACGTCGAGCTCGGCAAGCAGGAGGGACGTCTCCTCGCGGGCGGCGGACGCCCGGAGGGTCTCGAGCACGGCAACTACGTCGCGCCGACCGTCTTCGCCGACGTCGCGCCCGACGCGCGGATCTTCCAGGAGGAGATCTTCGGCCCGGTCGTCGCGATCACCCCGTTCGACTCGGACGAGGAGGCGCTGGAGCTCGCCAATGGCGTGAAGTACGGTCTCGCGGCCTACATCTGGACCACCGACCTGGAGCGCGCGCACACCTTCGCGCAGAACGTCGAGGCCGGGATGGTGTGGCTCAACTCGCACAACGTCCGCGACCTGCGCACGCCGTTCGGCGGCGTGAAGGCCTCCGGGCTGGGGCACGAGGGCGGATACCGCTCGATCGACTTCTACACCGACCAGCAGGCCGTGCACATCACGCTGGGCCCCGTCCACACCGCCCGGTTCGGTGCGAGTGCGCATCAGCCGGAGGAGGCGACGGAAGCCGCCGAGGACGCCGGCGACGCCTGACCGCGCATCCATCACTCAAGCCCACGCAGACTCAACCCGCACAGACTCAACGCCACAGACTCAACGCAGAGGACGCACCACCATGACCATCACCCCCGACTCGCCGGAGCCCACCGTGACCGGCACCGACCCCATCCCGGCGCCAACCGACCGCATCCCGACGCCGAAGGCCACGCCGCCGGACGTCGTGCGGTGCGCCTACATGGAGCTCGTCGTCACCGACCTCGCCGCCAGCCGTGAGTTCTACGTCGACGTGCTCGACCTCGTCGTGACCGAGGAGGACGAGAACGCCGTGTACCTGCGGTCGTTCGAGGAGTTCATCCACCACAACCTCGTGCTGCGGAAGGGTCCGGTCGCCGCCGTCGCCGCGTTCGCGTACCGCGTGCGGACGCCGGAGGACCTGGACCGCGCCGTCGCGTTCTACACCGAGCTGGGCTGCCGGGTGGAGCGTCGCGCCGAGGGCTTCACGAAGGGCGTCGGCGACTCCGTCCGCGTCGAGGACCCGCTCGGCTTCCCGTACGAGTTCTTCTACGAGGTGGAGCACGTGGAGCGCCTCGCCTGGCGCTACGACCTGTACACGCCCGGGGCGCTCGTCCGGATCGACCACTTCAACCAGGTCACGCCGGACGTGCCGCGCGCCGTGAAGTACATGGAGGACCTCGGCTTCCGCGTCACCGAGGACATCCAGGACGAGCACGGCACGACCTACGCCGCGTGGATGCGTCGCAAGCCGACCGTGCACGACACCGCGATGACCGGCGGCGACGGCCCGCGCATGCACCACGTCGCGTTCGCCACCCACGAGAAGCACAACATCATCGCGATCTGCGACAAGCTGGGCGCCCTGCGCCGCAGCGACTGCATCGAGCGCGGACCGGGCCGTCACGGCGTCTCGAACGCGTTCTACCTGTACGTGCGCGACCCCGACGGCCACCGCGTCGAGATCTACACGCAGGACTACTACACCGGCGACCCGGACAACCCGGTCGTGACGTGGGATGTGCACGACAACCAGCGCCGGGACTGGTGGGGCAACCCCGTCGTGCCGTCCTGGTACACGGAGGCGTCCACCGTCCTCGACCTCGACGGCAACCCGCAGCCGCTGACGACCCGCACCGACGACTCCGAGATGGAGGTCACCATCGGCGCGGACGGCTTCTCGTACACCCGGAAGGGCGAGGAGGCGCAGGGCTTCAAGCTCGGGGCGCAGGTGTAGTCCGGTGCACGAGCGGGCTGCTTCTGCGTGGGCCGGCCGCGTGCGCTAGGGTCGAGCCATGATTCATCGGGGGGTGGGTCGCGGCGGGGTAGGTCGCGGCGGTGTGGGTCGCGGCGCCGCGGCTCTGTTCATCGCGGCCGTCGCTGTGGCCGTCTCGGGATGCTCGTTGCTCGCGCCTGCCGCGTCCCGCCCGACGCCGACGCCGACCGAGACCTCTGATCCCGTCCCCATCGCGCAGCAGCTCCCTGACCTCCGCGTGGCCGGGCAGACCATCGCGACAGGTCAGCTGCAGGCCGTCGAGCACGACCCCGGCGACGGGATGCCTGCAGCGCCACCGCTGACCGGCGCGGTGCGAGTGGTCGTCAACTCGTGGCTCCGGGTCGAGGTGCACGTGCGGCCCGACGCCCCGCTGCCGGAGGGGAGCGCCGACGCATCCCGCCTGCAGGGCTACTCCCTCCTCGTGACGAACGCCCGCCACGATGGCAAGCCGGGTCCGGTGCAGCCCATGGTGTTCGGCCTGGACTCGGACCTCGTCAGCGTCACGCCCGACGGCGAGCTCGTGCTGCCCATCCCTCCGGGCTTCACGTCCGAAGGCGATCCGTCGTACCTGCACTCCATCGAGGAGACGGTCGGCGGCTCCGGCGTCATCGCGGCCGCGCCGTTGACGTGGACCCTGCCCTCCCCCTTTCCGAAGCTCCAGGCCGTCGACCACGGCCCCGTGTCCTTCGCCCGGGGGAAGGCGATCGTGGAGGACGGCGTGCTGACCGGCTACGTCCCCAACCCGTACGACACCCTCTTCGCCGTCTCGCGTCGCTTCGGTCTCACCGAGGTCGAGCTCGTCTGGCTGAACCCAGCCCTCCTGTTCGGTTCCCCGGAGCCGCAACTGAAGTACGACGTCGAGATCACCCTCGATCCGGCGAGACGCTGACGCGCGACGCGTTCAGGCCGGTGTCGTCGGCGCATCCGGGTGCACGACGTAGACGTGGAGCAGTCGCCCCTCCGAGCTGAAGCCGTGCCGCTCGTACACGGGCACCGCCCGCGGGCTGGAGTGCACGGTCACACGCTCCAGCCTGCGCTGGCGAGCCCTTTCAACGACCGCGTCGATCAGCCGACCGCCGATCCCGCGGTCACGGTGCTCGGGGGCGACGTACGCGCACTGCAGGTCGCCGGACGCGCGGTCGAGGGCCCGCGCACTCGGGACCCGCGGGATGACGGCCAGCCACGTCATCCCGATCACCTCGCCGTCCGCGACCGCGACGAAGCACTCGTGGGTGTCCTGGTGATCGCCGGCCCACTCGGCGAACTGCTCGGCGAACACGTCGCGCGGATCGAGGGCCTCTCCCCCGAACTCGAACACCGAATCCCAGCGCAATCCGCCTACGGCCGCCCACTCCGTCGGCCGCGCCGACCGCACCTCGACATCGCCCATCCCGCCACCCTACGACGGTCGGCAGGCGGGCGGGCGCAGGCGTAGTGTCGCCGCATGAATCCGCGTCGGCCGCGCAGTCAGTTCGTCGCGCTCGTGGTCATCGGCCTGGTGGTCGCCGTCGGACTGCGACGGCGACCCTCCGACCAGGATCGGAAGCGCTGATGGTCTTCCTCCATCGGGCTGTCGAGCTGTGGTTCCGGATCGTCTCGCCGCTCGGCGGTCTGCTGTTCGGCGTCGTCTTCGTCCTGTGGGGGCTGGGGATGCTCCCGGGTCGGAATGAGCGTGCAGTCGCGCAACCCGAGTTCGTCACCCTCGGTGCCGTCCTCCTGGCGCTGGCGCTCACCGGCCTCATCCTGGCCAACACGAAACGCGCTCGGCGCGCCTGGCGGACGAGCCTCGGCGTCGTGCCGGAAGACGACGCGGAGGAGCGCGTGCCGTAGCGTTCTCGGTATGTCGATCAGCATCCCCGCCCTGCCCGAGCTCTCCTGGACCCACACCTCCGGCGACGCCGAGTACGACCCCTCGACCGAGGCGCTGACTCTGACGGCGGCAGCGGGAGTCGACTGGTCCAACGACGCGCTCGGCGCGCACTCGCAGCACGCCGCAACCGCCCTCACCTTCGGCGGCCCGGCCGGCGACTTCACGCTGTCCGCGCGGATCCGCGTCACCGGGCCGCGCACCACCTTCGACGCCGGTGCGCTCGTGCTGTGGAGCGACGACGACCATTGGGCGAAGCTGTGCTTCGAGTACTCGCCGCAGGGTCAGCCGATGGTGGTGAGCGTCGTCACCGACCGGTACTCGGACGACTGCAACAGCACTTGCGTGACCAGCGGCGAGGTCTTCCTGCGCGTCGCGCGCGTCGGGGAGGCGTGGGCGTTCCACTCGTCGGCTGACGGCATCCACTGGGACTTCGTCCGCCTGTTCCGACTCGATGCCGGCGCAGGCGCCTGGAAGCTCGGCTTCCTGTCGCAGGCGCCGATGGGCGACACCTGCACCGCGACCTTCGACAGGATCGCACTCCGACAGGACCGCCTCGCCGACCTCCGCAACGGGGAGTGAGGGCCTCCGAGACCCTCATCCATGCGCCGGTCGAGGCTAGTGCGACCCCAACTGCGATCCGGCCAGCGAGTACCCGCCGTTCGGGTTGCGGGAGGGCTCCGGCTCGTCGAAACGCGGGTTCGCCTTGCCCCGGAGGCTCTCAACCGGCACGCGCAGACGCCGCGCCGCGATGATGGCAGCCACCGCGGCCGCGAGCAGCACGACACCGCTCGCCACGAGCAGCCAGCCGACCGCTTCGCCCCGGGTGAGCAGCACAACGCCCCACGGCCCCGTCAGCCACGCTCCGGCAGCCGCGAGAATCGCCAGCACCACCAGTAGCGCAGTCCTCCGGCGCCGCCGCTCGTCCCGCTGCAGTTCAGCCATCAGTGCGTTCATACGCCACCCCCTGTCCACACCCTAGCGGCGCGGCGACCGGCCAGGAAGCCTTGCCGGGCCCTATCGCCGGGCATTGGATGGTGTCGACGAAGGGAGATCCATGTCAACGGATCAGTACCACGAGCCCCCCGAGGAGCTCAGCGCGGAGACGAGGACGTTCGCTCGGATGTGCGCCAGCCTCTCCGAGGAGGCGGAGGCGATCGGCTGGTACGAGCAGCGCATCGCGGTTGAGAAGGACGACGTAGCGCGCGCGATCATGCTCGACTCGCTGGCGGAGGAGTACAAGCACTTCAGCATGGAGCTCGAGTTCCTGCTGCGGGCCGAGCCGCAGTGGCGGGAGACCGCCAGGGGCATCCTGTTCCAGGACGGCGACATCGTCCAGCACGGCGAGCAGGCCGAGGAGGCCGCCGAGGACGTCACCCCCTAAGCCCTCGCCCCTTTCTGCGCCGAGGTGCACGTTGTTGCGGTCGACACGCCGTGCGAGACCGCCACAACGTGCACTTCGGCGAGCTTCCGGCCCGACCGACTCACGCGTCGACGTGGATGAGGAACACCCACGCGCTGAGCACCCCGCCCACGAAGGCCACGAACACCGCCGGGACGAGCACATAGATGCCGGCCTCACCGACGACGACCATGAGGATGCCTGCGGCGAGCAGAGTCACGGAGGTCACCACGTTCGGGTTGACCCGCTGAATCGCGCGCCCGAGCGGGGTGGGCGACGGCCCGGTGGCCCGCCGGTCCAGCACGAGCAGCGTCACGGCTGTCAGCACCGCGAGGGCGATCACCTCGATGCCGAGAGCCCTCGCAGGCTGACCGGGCACGGCGAGGAGGACCGCCACCAGCAGCATCGAGGTGAAGAGACTCAGCGTCTGGGCCGCCCGGAGACGCAGTTCCATGGATCCGGCGATGACCTGGATCCGGATGGACACGGCCACGAAGAGCAGGCCGCGGAGGGCCGCCGCCGCACCGCCGACGATGGTGGCGAACACACCCCAGTCAGCCATCGTCACTCGCCGACGTCCGAACCGGGGCCGGGGATGAGCAGGCTCGTCGCGAGGAGCGCCGCCACCCATGCGACGACCGGGCCGAGGAGCGGTGCGAGCGCCAGCGCGGCCGTCGCGCACACGGCGCCGACCGGCAGAGCGAGCACCGAGAGCACTCGGATGCCCTGGCCGTGGGCGGTGCGCAGCGCAAGATCCTGCATCGTGGTGGTCAGCGTTCCCGTGACGTAGGTGGTGGTCACTCCATCCACATCGGAGAGCTTCTTCGCCGCCACGGTCTGCAGTGCCAGCGCTGCCGCGGAGAGAGCGATGACCACGCAACGCTCCACCGTGCTGTCGGCGCCGGGCAGCACCATCCAGATCACGACGACGACCGTCTGCACGCCCACGGACGGCAGCACCAGTCGACGGAACGCCCGTCGTGCCGTCGCTGAGACGGTCGTCGGGGCGCGCGTGAGCCGGAATGCGGTATAGAGCACGCCCACGAACGAGACGATGGCCACGCCGGCCGTCAGAAGGGTCAGCGCGAACTGCGGCCGGGTGAACATGCCGCTCAGGATCAGGTTGCCCGTCATGTTCGCCGTGAAGATCCCGCCGAGGGCGAGGAAAGCGAAGGCATCGGCCGCGCCCGCCGAGAAGGACAGCAGAATCAGGGCCAGGTGGATGCGGCGCACCCGTCCGGGATGAGTCGACTGGACGAGTTCCGGCGTACCGGTCACATCGAGCCGATCGGAGACGGTTCTTCGGTCATGGGTCGCTCTCTCCTGGGGCGATGGTGCCGGAGCGGTGCTCGTTCGGGTGGCCGTCAAAGTAGCAGGTTCCGCCCGCGCTCCACCAGATCCGTCACGATCTGCTTCTGTTGTCGCGGCGGGTGACCCTGCTACCGTGCTGCCACGCTCCACCCGCTCGGCTGAAAGAGGTCGGAATGCCTGAAGCTGCACCCAACGTCGTTCTCGTCCACGGCGCCTACGCCGACGGCTCGTCCTGGTCGAAGGTGATCCCCCGCCTACAGGCCGCTGGTCTGGGGGTGACGGCGGTGCAACATCCCCTCACCACACTCCAGGACGGCGTCGAGATCACCCGGCGCGCCATCGCCCTGAACCCCGGCCCGACCGTGCTCGTCGGGCACTCGTTCGCCGGAATGATCGTGACAGAGGCCGGCATCGACCCGGCCGTCTCAGCGCTCGTGTACGTCGCGGCTCGGGCGCCCGACGCCGGAGAGGACTACGGCGCGCTCGCCAAGACCTACCCTCTACCGCCCGCATCCGCCGGGGTGGTGTGGTCCGAGGGACGGGGTCGTCTCAGCGAGGAGGCCTTCCTGCGCGACTTCGCCGGCGACCTCCCGCCGGAGGAGGCGCGGGTTCTGTACGCAGTGCAGGGACCGATCTCCGACACGCTTTTCTCCGGCAGGACCACGCACGCCGCCTGGCGCGACAAGCCGAGCTGGTACGCGGTCTCGACGGAGGACCGGACGATCAACCCCGACCTCGAGCGCTTCATGGCGAAACGGATGGGCGCCACCACCATCGAAATCGCCGCCAGCCACGTCTCGCTCGTCTCGCATCCGGCGGAGGTCTCCGACCTCATCCTTGCCGCGGCCCGATGGGCCGCCTGACCGCTCAGAAGGGCAACAAAAAAGCCCCGGAGAACCGGGGCGCTTCTTGCTGGGGTACCTGGACTCGAACCAAGAACAACTGAACCAGAATCAGCCGTGTTGCCAATTACACCATACCCCACCGGCCTGAACCGTAGTCCGGGCACGAGAAACAACTCTATCCTACCGGCAGGCCGGACTACAAAACGGGGGCGTCCTCCAGCGAGAGCCCGATGAGGTCGCGGTTGACGGCCGCCGCGACCACCGCTCCGGAGCCCGCGGCGACGATCAGCTGCTGCGGTCCGGGTGCCGTCGTCTCCCCCGCCGCGTACACGCCGGGCAGCGACGTGCGGCCGTCCGCGTCGGTCAGCAGGTAGCCGTCGGCGTCTCGATCGAGGTCCAGGGCATCCACGAACGACAGGGAGGGCGACCACACCGGGCGCAGGAATCCGCCGGCCCGCTCGACGACCGTGCCGTCCGCGAGCCTGACGCCGGTCATGACGCCCTTCTCGCCGACCACGTCGTCGATCGGGCGGCGTTCGACCCGCACTCCGAGGCGGGCGAGTGTGCGCTCCTCGTCCTCGCCGACGGGCGCGACGCCGTTGGTGAAGACGATCAGATCGTCGGTCCACTGGGTGAGCAGGAGGGCGCGCTCAGCCAGGTCGTCGGTCTCGCCGATCAGGGCGAGCGGCTGACCGGCAGACTCGAAGCCGTCGCACTCGATGCAGCTGTGCAGCTGGGTGCCGTAGAACGCGCGGATGCTCGGGATGGCCGGCATCGTCTCCGTCACACCGGTCGCGATGAGCACGGTGTCCGTGCGCACGTCGACGTCCGCGCCCCCGCGCACCCCGCGGGCCGTGACCCGGAAGCCGTCGCCCTCCACCGAGACCGCGCCGACCTGGGCGAAGACGACGGTCGCGTTGTCGTACGCGTCCACTTCCTCCCGGCCCATCCGGCGCAGCTCCAGCGGGCTGACACCGTCGCGGGTGAGGAACCCGTGGGCGAGCAGGGTCGCCGCGTGACGCGGGCGATTTCCGTCGACCACGAGCACGCGTCGCCGGGCGCGAGCGAGGTTCAGTGCCGCGGACAGCCCAGCGGGGCCACCCCCGATGACGACGACCTCGTAGGACGGCTCGAGAGCCGGCGTCGCGGTCACACCGGTCATCGCGCTAGCCCAGGTCCGCCGACAGCCGGTCGAGCCGCGCGATGGTCTCCGCCTTGCCCAGGATCTCCATCGACTCGAACAGCGGCGGCGACACGCGGCGGCCCGAGAGCGCCACCCGCAGCGGGCCGAACGCGACGCGCGGCTTCAGCGCCATCCCCTCGACCAGGGCGTCGCGCAGCGCGGACTCGATGGCCTCGTGGTTCCACTCCGCCTCGGGCACCAGCTCCAGCGCACCGAGGGACGCGGCCAGCACCTCGCCCGCGTTGTCCGGCAGCGAGGCGCGGGCGTCGGGCTCGACCGCGAGGGACGCGGCGTCGGTGAAGAGGAAGCCGAGCATCCCGGGCGTCTCGCCCAGCAGCTGCACGCGCTCCTGAACCAGCGGCGCCGCCTGCGCGAGCACCTCGTGCTGGGCGGGCGTCAGCGGCTCCTCGACCACGCCGGCCGCGGCCAGGTACGGGATGGTGCGCTCGGCGAAGTCGGCCACATCCAAGAGCCGGATGTGGTCGCCGTTGATCGACTCCGCCTTCTTCAGGTCGAAGCGCGCCGGGTTCGGGTTGACGTCCTTCACGTCGAACGCCGCCACCATCTCCTCCAGCGAGAAGACGTCGCGGTCGTGCGTCAGCGACCAGCCGAGCAGCGCCAGGTAGTTCACCAGGCCCTCGTGGATGAAACCACGGTCGCGGTGATGGAACAGGTTCGACTCGGGGTCGCGCTTGGAGAGCTTCTTGTTGCCCTCCCCCATCACGTACGGGAGGTGGCCGAACCGCGGGACGAACGTGGTCACTCCCGCGTCGATCAGCGCGTGGTAGAGCGCGATCTGGCGCGGGGTCGACGACAGCAGGTCCTCGCCGCGGAGCACGTGCGTGATGCCCATGAGCGCGTCGTCGACCGGGTTCACGAACGTGTACAGCGGGTGGCCGTTGGGGCGCACCACGACGAAGTCGCTGAACGACCCGGCCTTGAAGGTGATCTCGCCGCGCACCAGGTCGTCGAAGCTCAGGTCGTCGTCCGGCACGCGCAGGCGCAGGGCCGGCTCGCGGCCCTCGGCGCGGTAGGCGGCCTTCTGCTCGTCGGTGAGGTCGCGCTCGAAGTTGTCGTAGCCGAGCTTCGGGTCGCGGCCGAGCGACACGTTGCGCGCCTCGATCTCCTCCGCCGTCGCGAAGCTCTCGTAGATGTGGCCGGAATCGCGCAGCTTCTGGATGAGGTCGCTGTAGATGCCGTACCGCTGCGACTGCCGGTACGGGCCGTGCGGGCCCCCGACGTCGATGCCCTCGTCCCAGTCGAGGCGCAGCCAGCGCAGCGCATCCAGGATCTGCTGGTAGCTCTCCTCGCTGTCGCGGGCGGCGTCGGTGTCCTCGATGCGGAACACCATCTTCCCGCCCGTGTGGCGCGCGTACGCCCAGTTGAACAGGGCGGTGCGGATCAGGCCGACGTGCGGAGTACCGGTCGGCGACGGGCAGAAGCGCACGCGCACATCGGCGCCGGTGGCCTCGGAGAACGGGTGAGCGATCGAGTCAGACATACGTCTTCGATCCTACCGGGGAGGCTACTTCGGGGCGCGCACCGGATTCACCAGCGACCCGACGCCCTCGACCTCCACTTCGACGGTGTCGCCGGCCTTCATCGGGCCGATCCCGGACGGCGTCCCGGTGAGGATGACGTCGCCCGGCAGCAGCGTGAACACGCTCGACGCGTACGCGATGATCGACGGGATGTCGTGCACCATGTCCGAGATCGGCGCCTCCTGCTTGAGCTCGCCGTTGAGGCGGGTCCGCAGCACGGCGTCGGGCGCGAGCTCGGTCTCGATCACCGGGCCGAGCGGGCAGAAGGTGTCGAAGCCCTTCGCGCGCGTCCACTGGCCGTCCTTCTCCTGCAGGTCGCGGGCGGTGACGTCGTTCGCGACGGTGTAGCCGAAGATGTGGCCGGCGGCGTCCTCCGCACGGACGTTGCGGGCGATCTTGCCGATCACCACGGCCAGCTCGCCCTCATAGTCGACGCGCTCGGACTGCGGCGGCACCACGATCGCGTCGCCGAGGCCGATCACGGCCGTGTTCGGCTTCAGGAACAGCAACGGCTCCCCCGGCGCCTCCCCGCCCATCTCGGCGGCGTGCTCGCGGTAGTTCTTGCCGACCGCGACGACCTTCGAGCGCGGGATGACCGGAGCGAGCAGCGAGCCGACCTTGCCCAGCGGGACGCGCTCCCCGGTGGTCTCGAATCCCACGAACATCGGGTCGCCGGCGAGCACGACCAGGGCGTCCTCGTCGACGATGCCGTAGTCGATGGCGGGCGTCGATGAGCCTTCGCGGGTGTGGCTGAAACGTGCGATCTTCACGCGTTCGAGCCTAGCGCCGACAGGATGCGCGCAAGGGAGGGCGTCGGGATGCCGTGCCGCTCGCCGATGCGCAGGAGCGCTCCGCCGATGGCGTCGAGCTCGCTCGGGGCGTCGGCGGCGAGGTCCTCCTGGAGCGAGGTGCGCATCCCGCCGGGCACGCTGCGGAGGGCGCGGACCAGGTCGAGCTCGGACGTGGGGACCCCCTCGGCGGCCGAGCAGGCGACCACCTCACGGACGACCCCCTCGGTCAGCTCGGGGTCCTCGCTGAGGGCCGACCCGGCCGGCTGCCGCCAATACGAGGTGAGGAGGGCGAGGGAGGCCAGCAGGCGGAACTTCGCCCAGAGGACCTCCGCCTCGCTCCCGCCGACGCGGACGCTCGGCCCGGCGTCGGTGAGCGCGACAACCGAGGCGAAGCCGGCCGCCGCCTGGGGCGCTTCGATGCCGACGAACGGGCTCCGGTGGTCGATGACGGTGGTGGATGCGCGCAGCGCCGACACCGCGATGGATGCGCCCGCGACCGGCACACCCGGAAGCGCAGAACGCAGCGGCTCCATGTGCTCGACGCCGTTGAGGAAGGAGATCACCTCGGCGGGTCGCGCCGCTACGACGCCGGGGAGCACGTCATCCAGCCCGTAGGCCTTCGTCGCGAGCAGGACGCTCGCCCCGGCGGGCACCTCCGTCACGGCCGGGACACGCTCGATCCCGTCGCCGAAGAGCTCGCTCCGCACCTCGATGCCGTCGCGCCGGATCGCCTCGACCGTGGCCGGGCGACCCACCGCGACCACGTCGTGTCCGGCCCGGTGCAACAACCACGCAAGGAGGCCGCCGACCGCGCCCGGTCCGACGACGGCGAACACGGTCCCGTCACCCATGCCTCGATGCTAGCCAGGGTTCGGCCCAAGGGCATGGCGTTCCGCAGGTATGCGAAAAGGAGGAGTCTGCGGCCGAACCGGCCGCAGACTCCTCCCTTTCACGCGAAACGCCGACCGACGGAGCAGAAACTCCTCCGTCCGCACAGCCGCGGACTACGCGTCGAGGCGGTACATCCAATTGTGGCGGTCGCGCTCGCGGCCGTACTGGATGTCCGTCAGCTCCTGGCGCAGCGACATCGTCAGCTCGCCGGGAGGCGCGGTGATGTCACCGACGGTGAACGTGTCCGACTTCAGCTCGCCGATCGGGGTGATCACCGCGGCCGTGCCGCACGCGAACACCTCGACGATGTCGCCCGACTCCACGCCGTCGCGCCACTCGTCGAGCGTCACCTTGCGGCGCTCGACGGCGTGACCGCGGTCGCGGGCGAGCTGCAACACCGAGTCGAGGGTGATGCCCTCGAGGATGCTGTCGGACTCGGGCGTGACCAGCGTGCCGTCCCTGCGCACGAGCACCACGTTCATCCCGCCGAGCTCTTCGAGGTACTTGCCCTCGACCGAGTCGAGGAAGAGCACCTGGGCGCAACCGTGCTCGTACGCCTCCGACTGCGGGAGCAGGCTCGAGGCGTAGTTGCCGCCGGTCTTTGCCGCACCCGTTCCGCCCTTGCCGGCGCGCGACCAGCGGTCGGACAGCCAGATGGACACCGGGGCGACGCCGCTCGGGAAGTACGCGCCCGCCGGGCTCGCGATCAGGTAGTACGCGACCTTGTTGGCCGGGCGCACACCGAGGAACGCCTCCTTGGCGAACATGAACGGCCGGAGGTACAGGCTCGTCTCCGGGGCGTCCGGCACCCAGTCGCCGTCGACGGCGATGAGCTGCTTGATCGAGTCGAGGAAGTGCTCGACGGGCAGCTCGGGAAGCGCGAGGCGGTAGGCCGAGCGCTGCATGCGGGCGGCGTTCGCCTCCGGGCGGAAGCCCCAGATCGAGCCGTCCTCGTGGCGGTACGCCTTCAGGCCCTCGAAGATCTCTTGCGCGTAGTGGAACACCGCGGCCGACGGCTCGAGCTGGATGGGGCCGTAGGGCGACACGCGCGGACGGTGCCACCCTCCCTTGGCCGACCAGCAGATGTCGACCATGTGGTCGGTGAAGTGGTTGCCGAAGCCGGGGTCCGCGAGGATCTCGGCGCGAGTCGCCGCGTCTCGGGCGGCCTCGTTGCGGGTGACGTTCCAGAGCAGGCCCGAGGTCTCGGTGGGTCCGCTGGTGAGGGAGATGCTGGTCGAAGTCATGACAGGTCCTTTATGCGACGGTGAATCAATTCTGCGCCACTCGTGCGGCGATCGCTGCGCCGATCTCGGAGGTCGTTCGCGCAGCGCCCGTGCGGGCGGCGAGGTCGGCGGTCACCGCCTGCTCCACGCGTTCGGCGAGCTCCTTCTCGCCGAGGTGGCGGAGCAGGAGCGCCGTGGAGAGGATGGCGGCGGTGGGGTCGGCCTTCTGCTGGCCGGCGATGTCGGGGGCCGATCCGTGAACCGGCTCGAACATGCTCGGAAAGGCCCCGGCCGGGTTGATGTTGCCCGAGGCCGCCAGCCCGATGCCGCCGCTGATCGCGGCCGCGAGGTCGGTGAGGATGTCGCCGAAGAGGTTGTCCGTGACGATCACATCGAATCTAGCAGGATCCGTGACCAGGAAGATCGTCGCGGCGTCGACGTGGAGGTAGTCGACCGTGACGTCGGGATGCTCGGCGGCCACCGCATCCACGACCCGCTTCCACAGCGAGCCCGCGAAGGTGAGCACATTGGTCTTGTGCACGAGCGTGAGCTTCCGCCTCCGCTGTGCGGCCTGGTCGAACGCGTAGCGGACGACGCGCTCGACGCCGTACGCAGTGTTCACCGAGACCTCGTTGGCGATCTCGTGTGGCGTGCCCTGCCGGATCGCGCCTCCGTTGCCGACGTACGGACCCTCCGTGCCCTCGCGCACGACGACGAAATCGACGTCGCCGGGGTTCGCGAGGGGACTGGCGATGCCCGGGAAGAGCGTCGTCGGGCGCAGGTTCACGTAGTGGTCGAGCGAGAACCGCAGTTTCAGGAGGAGTCCGCGCTCGATGTTCGCGCCCGCCAGGCGGGGGTCGCCCGGCACGCCGCCGACAGCGCCGAGCAGGATGGCGTCGTGGGCCGTGATGGACTCCAGGTCGGCGTCCGTCAGGACGTCGCCCGTCGCCAGGTAGCGGTCCGCCCCGAGCGAGAAGTGGGTCTTCTCGAACGCGAGCCCGCTCCCCTCCGTCACCGCGTCGAGCACCGTAACGGCCTCGGCGATGACCTCCGGACCGATCCCGTCCCCGGGGATGACGGCGAGCTTGACGGTACGGGACATGGCACTCCTGCGCTGGTCGATGGGCGGAACCGGTAGTGCCACCCTATCGCCGCGCCACGACATCCACCCGCGCTCAGGAGCGCACGTGACGCAGGGTGATGAGGGCGACCAGCGCGGCGCTCGCCACCAGGACGATGCCGATCACCGCGGTGATCCCGACGCCGCTGTCGAACGCAGCGCGCGCCGAGGCCAGCAGCTGCTCGCCGAGCGGGCCGGGCAGGCCGGCCGCGACGGTGACCGCGCCGCCCAGGGTCTCCCCTGCGGCGTCGGCCTGCGCGGCGGTCAGTCCCTCCGGGACGACCAGCGTCGCCCGGTACGAGGCCGTGATCAACGTACCGAGCGTCGCCGTCCCGAGCACGGCTCCCAGCTCGTACGCCGTCTCCGACACCGCCGATGCGGCGCCCGCCTTGGCGGCAGGAGCGGTCGAGATGACGAGTTCGTTCGAGACCGTCTCGGCCCCGCCGATCCCCGCACCCAGCAGCACGAAGGCGGCCAGCAGGATGCTCCACGGCGCTCCCCCGCCGGTCAGCGCGACCAGCAGGTAGCCCGCGGCGGAGAGCGTCAGCCCGCCCGCGATCACGAGACCCGGCCGGATGCGACGGGCGATCGGAACGACGACGAGGCCGGCGACGATCATCGTGAGGAGGCCCGGCAGGAGCACGAGCCCCGACTGCAGCGGCGTCAGCCCGATCACGAGCTGGAGGTGCTGCGAGACGAAGAACAGGAAGCCGACGAGCGACACCACGCTCAGCAGGTTGACCACGACGGCACCGCTGAAGGCGGGTCGCGTGAACAGCCGCATATCGAGCATCGGAACCGGGCGTCGCAGCTGCCGCCGCACGAACAGGCAGCCGCAGCCGGCGCCGAGCGCGATCGCCAGCACGGCGACGAGCGAGAAGCCGTCGACCGCCAGCGCCTTGATGCCGTAGACGATGGGCGCCATGGTCAGGAGCGAGAGGACGATGCCGGGCACATCCACCGGCCCGGGCGCGGGATCACGCGACTCGCGCACGAGCAGGGGTGCGAGCACGAGCAGCGGGATGAGGACGGGCACCGCCAGCAGGAACACCGAGCCCCACCAGAAGTGCTCGAGGAGCACGCCTCCGACGATCGGGCCGAGCGCGGAGCCGGCCGCGAAGCCCGAGGCCCAGATCGCGATGGCGAGACGGCGCTGCTCGCGGTCGAGGAAGATGCTCCGCAGCAGCGACAGTGTCGACGGCATCAGCATCGCGCCGAAGACGCCGAGCGCGGCGCGGGCGGCGATGAGCGACTCGGCGGTCGGGGCGAAGGCCGCGACGGCTGATACGACCGCGAAGCCGGTGGCGCCGATGAGCAGCAGCCGGCGGCGGCCGATGCGGTCGCCGAGGCTGCCCATCGCCACGAGCAGCCCGGCGAGGACCAGCGGGTAGATGTCGACGATCCACAGCATCCCGGTCGCCGACGGGCGCAGCGCCTCGGAGATGGCCGGGAGGGCGAAGCTGAGCACGGTGTTGTCGACCGAGACCAGCAGCGTCGGCAGCATGAGGACGCCGAGTGCCGCCCAGCCGCGCACGCCCGCACGCGTGATCGCCGGGGTCGGGAGGGTCGGTGTCGTGGTCATAGCTCTACTGTACCGTCTGGACGGTACAGTAGCAAGATCATGCGGCTACCATGGGGGCATGCCGCCTGCCGCAGCGCCGTCCTCCCCCGCACCGCGCGAGTCCGCCGCGTCCCCCGCACACACGGCGCCCGCAGCCGGCGCCGCGACCGCAGCCGCCACCTCGTCCTCAGCGCCGTCAAGTGCGCCTGTGTCCGCTCGCGACCGCGTGCTCGACGCCTTCGAGGAGCTTCTCGCCGAGCAGAGCGAGCGCGCCGCGACCCTCGACGCCGTCGCCGCGCGTGCCGGCGTCTCGAAGGGCGGGCTGCTCTACCACTTCGCCTCCAAGGAGGCCCTGGCGGCGGGCGTGCTCGACCGCTTCGCCGCCCTCATCGACGAGGACGTCGCCGCGATGCGCGCCGCGCAGGACGGTCCGGTCGACTACTTCCTCCGGACGTCCATCCCGACCGACTCGCGCTTCGAGCGCGCGATCGTGGCGATCGCCCGGCTCGCGCAGGCCGCCGACCCTCAGGCCCGGGATGCGCTCGCCCGCGCGCAGCGGCGCTGGCTGGAAGTGCTGCAGGAGGCGGTGGGCGATCCGCTGGTCGCGCGGACCATCATGCTGATCGGCGACGGGATGTACTACAACACGGCGCTGCTCCCCGCGGCGAACAACGTGCTTCGCGACGAGACGGACATCGACGACCTGGTCGCCCTGATCCGCCGGTTCGCGGGCGACGCGTAGGCCGGAGTCCGGTCGCACGACGACTGTGGGCCGTGGTCTCAGAGCCGCACCACGGGCTCTGACCCCAAAAGCCACCGTCGGAGAAAGTGCCCCAAATCTCCGACTCAACGCGGTCCGGATGGATATCCGGACCGCATCGGCGCGGATCTCCGACGGAAGCCGGCGGAGGTCCGACGGAAGCGGGCTGGTCTCCGGCGGAGGCCGGCGCGGAGCGCGGGTCTCCGACCGCAGCGGCCGGAGACCCGCGACACCGATCAGGACTCGGTGATGTCGATCTCCTGCATCAGGTCGGCGTCGATCGCGAGGCGCACCTTCTCGAGCAGGCCGTCCGGCACCCGCGAGTCGACGGTGAGCACGCTGAGCGCCTTGCCGCCTGCCGAGGTCCGCGCGACCTGCATGCCCGCGATGTTGATCGCGGCCTCGCCGAACTCGCGGCCGTAGACCGCGACGATGCCGGGGCGGTCGTCGTAGACCATGACCACGAGGTGCTCGGCGACCGGCACCTCCACGTCGTAGCCGTTGATGCCGACGATCTTCTCGATCTGCTTCGGCCCGGTCAGAGTGCCCGACACCGAGATCTGCGAGCCGTCGCTGAGCGCGCCGCGCAGGGTGATCAGGTTGCGGTACTCCTCGCTCACCGAGTCGGTGATGAGGCGCACCTCGATGCCGCGCTGGTCGGCGAGCAGCGGGGCGTTCACGTACGACACCGTCTCGCTGACGATGTTGGTGAAGATGCCCTTCAGCGCAGCGAGCTTGAGCACGCTGACGTCGTAGTCGGCGAGCTCGCCGCGCACCTCGACGTCGACGCTCGTCACCGGGCTGCTGGCGAGCCCGGAGAACACCTGGCCGAGCTTCTCGACCAGCGGGATGCCGGGACGCACGTACGGGTCGATGACGCCGCCGGCGACGTTCACCGCGTCGGGCACGAGCTCGCCCGAGAGCGCCAGCCGAACGGAACGCGCGACCGAGACGCCCGCCTTCTCCTGCGCCTCGTCGGTGGAGGCGCCGAGGTGCGGCGTGACGACGACGTTCTCGAGCGCGAGCAGCGGCGAGTCCTGCGGGGGCTCCGAGACGAAGACGTCGAGGCCGGCGCCGGCGATCGTGCCGGTGGTCAGCGCGCGGTAGAGCGCATCCTCGTCGATCAGGCCGCCGCGGGCGACGTTGACGATGAACGCCGTCTTCTTCATCAGCGCCAGTTGGTCGTCGGAGATCATGCCGGTCGTCTCCGGCGTCTTCGGCATGTGGATGGTGATGAAATCGGACTGCGCGAGCAGCTCGTCGAGGGTGACCAGCTGGACGCCGAGCTGCTGCGCCCGCGCGCTCGTGACATAGGGATCGTAGGCGATGACGTTGGTGCCGAACGACTGCAGGCGCGCGGTGATGAGAGCGCCGATCCGGCCGAGGCCGATGATGCCGATCGTCTTCTCGTACAGCTCGACACCGGTGTACTTCGAGCGCTTCCACTGACCCTGTGCGAGAGCGTTGTGCGCGGCCGGGATGTGGCGGGCGAGGCTCAGGATGTGGCCGACCGTCAGCTCAGCCGCCGAGATGATGTTCGAGGTGGGCGCGTTGACGACCATGACGCCCGCGTTGGTCGCGGTCTTGATGTCGACGTTGTCGAGTCCGACGCCCGCGCGGGCCACGACCTTCAGCACCGGTGCGGCCGCGATGACCTCGGCGTCGACCTTGGTCGCGGAGCGCACCAGGATGGCGTCGGCGTCGGCGACCGCCGACAGGAGCGCCGGCCGGTCGGTCCCGTCCACCGAGCGGATCTCGAAGTCGGGCCCGAGGGCGTCGACGGTGGCGGGCGAGAGTTCTTCGGCGATCAGGACGACCGGCTTTGTCACGTGGCAGTTCCTTACAGAGTGCGAGGGCTGGCTTGGGAGGACTGCGCCACGGTCGGTGGGGCGCGGAACGGCTTAACTCTAGCGGGACGCCACCCCCGCCTTTCGCCGCGTTACGCCCGCCTGTGGACAACCTCAGGGGAGGATGGCATGGTGACACTTCTGGAGATCGCACAGCTCATCGTCCGCATCCTGCTCGCGGCGGTGTTCGTCGTGATGGGGACGCTGCACTTCGTCCCTGGACCGGCTCGCGGCATGGCGGCGATGGTCCCGCCGGCCCTGCGGGTGGTGCGTCCGAGCGTCCTGGTGGCGTTCACCGGAGTCTGCGAGATCCTCGGCGGCGTCGGGCTGCTCATTCCGGCCACGCGCGTCCCCGCCGCCCTCTGCCTGGCGGTCTTCCTGGTGGCGGTCTTCCCGGCGAACGCCTACGCCGCGGGCAAGACCGAGCGGTTCGGGGTCTTCGCGACGCCCCTCGTCCCGCGACTCATCCTGCAGATCGTGCTGATCGCGCTCTGCGTGTTCTGCGCGCTGTAGCCGCACGAACACCGCAGCACCTCAGCGCCGACGATTCGCCGTCTCCACCGCCGCACGGACGATCCGCGCATCCGTGATGTCGTAGGTGGCGGCGCCTCCGCCCGGGCCGCTGGGCGCGCCATGCACCGCGTCGCGCGCGGACAGATGGACCGCATCCACCCCGGTCGCCACGATCTCGGGGATGTCGTCGACGCGCACTCCCCCGCCTGCCATCACCTGCATCCGGCCGGCCACGCGGTCCGTCAGCTGCCGCAGCACCGCGACGCCGTCGATGCTGCGCTCGGCGCCACCGGAGGTGAGGATGCGCGCGACGCCGAGTTCCGCCAGCCGCTCCGCAGCACGCACCGGGTCCGGCGCGACGTCGATCGCGCGGTGGAACGTCACCGTCAGCGGACCGGCCGCGTCGACGATGGCCCCGACCGCCTCCGCGTCCACGGCCCCGCTGTCGTTCAGCGCGCCGACGACGACTCCCGCCGCCCCGGCCTCGCGGGCGAACCCCACATCGGCGACCGTCAGCGCCACCTCGTCTGCGTCGTAGACGAACCCGCCGCCACGCGGGCGGACGAGCACGTGGACGAAGCCATCGCGACCGGCGTCGCGCGCTTCCGCGACCGCGCCGGCGATCAGGGCGGCGGAGGGCGTGAGCCCGCCCATCCCGAGCGCGCTGCACAGCTCGACGCGGTCGGCTCCCCCAGCCAGCGCGACGCGAACGCCGACCACGTCCTGCACGGCGATCTCGACGGCGATGCCCATGTGGCTCCTGACGCAGAAGGGTGCCGCACGCGTCGCGTGCGGCACCCTGAGACTACTGCGCAGTGCGGGAGGTGCGGGCTGCGATCAGCGCGCGACCTCGCCGTCGACGTAGTCGTCGTCGTTCGACGCGTTCCACGCGAAGAGCTTGCGCAGCTCGCGGCCGGTGGCCTCGATGGGGTGCTGCTCGCCCTTCTTGCGGAGCTCCAGGAACTCCGGCGCGCCGGCGTCCTGGTCGGCGATGAAGCGCTTGGCGAAGGTGCCGTCCTGGATGTCGGAGAGCACCGCCTTCATGTTCTCCTTGACGTGCGGGTCGATCACGCGCGGGCCGGAGACGTAGTCGCCGTACTCGGCGGTGTCGGAGACGCTCCAGCGCTGCTTGGCGATGCCGCCCTCCCACATCAGGTCGACGATGAGCTTGAGCTCGTGGAGCACCTCGAAGTAGGCGACCTGCGGCTGGTAGCCGGCCTCGGTCAGGGTCTCGAAGCCGTACTGGACGAGCTGCGAGACGCCGCCGCAGAGCACGGCCTGCTCGCCGAAGAGGTCCGTCTCGGTCTCCTCGGTGAACGTGGTCTTGATGCCGCCGGCGCGGAGGCCGCCGATCGCCTTCGCGTACGAGAGGACGAGCGGCCAGGCGTTGCCCGACGCGTCCTTCTCGACGGCGACGATGACGGGGACGCCACGGCCGGCCTCGTACTCGCGGCGCACCGTGTGGCCCGGGCCCTTCGGGGCGACCATGATCACGTCGACGCCCTCGGGCGCCTCGATGTAGCCGAATCGGATGTTGAAGCCGTGCCCGAAGACGAGGGCGTTGCCCTCCTGCAGGTTGGCCTGGATGTCGTCGGCATACAGGTGACGCTGCACCTGGTCCGGCGCGAGGATGACGATGACGTCGGCCCACGCCGCGGCGTCGGAGGCGCTGAGGACGCGGAAGCCCGCCTCCTCGGCCTTCGGCTTCGACTTCGAGCCCTCCTTCAGGCCGATGACGACCTCGACGCCCGAGTCGCGGAGGTTCTGCGCATGCGCGTGACCCTGCGAGCCGTAACCGATGACGGCGACCTTCTTGCCCTGGACGATCGAGAGGTCCGCGTCGTTGTCGTAGTAGATCTCAGCCACTGGTGCTTCTCCTTGCTGGTTGGTTCGTGTGAATGGTCGGCTCGCCGTGCGGCGGGCTCAATTCCGGAAGACGCGCTCGGTGATGGACTTGCCGCCGCGGCCGATCGCGAGGAGGCCCGACTGGGCCATCTCCTTGATGCCGTAGGGCTCGAGCACCTTGAGCAGCGCCTGAGTCTTTCCGCTGTCGCCGGTGACCTCGATCACCAGCGCGTCGGTCGCGACGTCGACGACGCGGGCGCGGAAGAGGTTCACGGCCTCGAGCACCTGCGAACGCGTGGAGTTGTCCACCCGCACCTTGATGAGCAGGTGCTCGCGCTGCACCGACTGCGCGGGGTCGAGCTCCACGATCTTGATGACGTTGATCAGCTTGTTGAGCTGCTTGGTCACCTGCTCGAGCGGGAGCTCCTCGACGTCGACGACGACGGTGATGCGCGAGAGCCCGTCGACCTCGCTCGTCCCCACCGCGAGCGAGTGGATGTTGAAGCCGCGACGGGCGAAGAGCCCGGCCACGCGGGTCAGCAGACCCGGCTTGTCCTCCACGAGGAGGCTCAGAACGTGCGTGCTCATGGTCACTCCCCTCCGAACGACGGGCTGTGGTCGCGGGCGTACTGGACGTAGCTGTTGCTGACGCCCTGCGGGACCATCGGCCACACCATGGCGTCGGCGCTGACCACGAAGTCGATCACCACCGGGCGGTCGTTGGTCTCCAGCGCCAGCTTGATGGCGGCGTCGACCTCGTCCTCCTTCGTGACGCGGATGCCCAAGGCGCCGTACGCCTCGGCGAGCTTCACGAAGTCGGGGACGCGGACGGTGTCGTGGCCCGTGTTCAGGTCGGTGTTGGAGTAGCGCCCGTCGTAGAACAGGGTCTGCCACTGCCGCACCATCCCGAGGGACGAGTTGTTGATGATCGCGACCTTGATCGGGATGTTGTTGATCGTGCAGGTGGCGAGCTCCTGATTGGTCATCTGGAAGCAACCGTCGCCGTCGATCGACCACACCACGCGGTCCGGCTGGGCGACCTTCGCGCCCATCGCCGCGGGGACCGAGTAGCCCATCGTGCCGGCGCCGCCGGAGTTGAGCCACGAGTTCGGCCGCTCGTACTTGATGAACTGCGCCGCCCACATCTGGTGCTGGCCGACGCCCGCCGTGTAGATGCCCTCGGGTCCGGTGAGCTCACCGATCCGCTGGATGACGTACTGCGGAGCGAGCAGGCCATCGCTTGTGGCCGAATACCCGAGCGGGAACTCCTCGCGGAGCCCGTTCAGGTAGGTCCACCACTCGATCAGGTCGGGCTTGCCGGAGCGGCTCGCGTCCTGGAACGCGGCGGTCAGATCGACGATGACGTCCTTGGCATCGCCGACGATGGGGACGTCGGCGACACGGATCTTGGAGATCTCGGCAGGGTCGACGTCGACGTGCACGATCTTCGCGTTGGGCGCGAACAGGGAGGTGTTGCCGGTGACGCGGTCGTCGAACCTCGCCCCGAGCGACACGATGAGGTCGGACTCCTGGAGCGAGAGCACGGCAGGCACCGTCCCGTGCATGCCGGGCATGCCCAGGTGCTGCTTGTGCGTGTCCGGGAACGCGCCGCGCGCGGTCAGCGTGGTGACGACCGGCGCACCCGTGGCCTCGGCGAGCTCGAACAGCTCCTGCGAAGCGCGGGCGCGGATCACTCCGCCGCCCACGTACAGCACCGGCTTCTTGGCCTCGGCGAGCAGCTGGGCCGCTGCCAGGACCTGCTTGCCGTGGGCCTTGGTGATCGGCCGGTACCCCGGCAGGTCGACCTTGGGCGGCCACACGAACGGAGCGGTGTTCTGCTGCGCGTCCTTGGTGATGTCGACGAGCACGGGACCCGGGCGACCGGTGCCGGCGATGTGGTACGCCGCCGCGATCGTCGCGGGGATGTCCTCGACGTCCTTCACCAGGAAGGAGTGCTTGGTGATCGGCATCGTGATGCCCACGATGTCGGCCTCCTGGAACGCGTCCGTGCCCATCAGCGTGGAGAAGACCTGGCCGGTGATGAACACGACCGGGACGGAGTCCATGTGGGCGTCCATGATGGCCGTGACGAGGTTGGTGGCGCCGGGGCCGGAGGTCGCCATCGCGACACCGACCTTGTTGGACGCCACCGCGTAGCCCTCGGCGGCGTGGCCGCCGCCCTGCTCGTGACGGACGAGGACGTGACGGATCCGGGTGGAGTCCATGATCGCGTCGTAGATGGGGAGGATGGCACCCCCGGGGAGCCCGAAGACGTCGGTGACGCCGAGGAGCTCGAGGGTGCGGACGACCGACTGCGAGCCGGTCAGGATCTCGGGCGACGCCTTGGACGGCGTCGCGGACGGCAACACACTGCTGGGGGTTGCATCCGTGGACATGCCTGTCATCAGTCCTTACATACTGCGGTGGTGGGTGGTGGTGCGAACGGCCCCTACCCGGTGACGGCTCCTTCAGCTGCGGAGCGCACGAGCTTGGAGAACTTCGCGAGAACGCCACGGGTATAGCGCGGAGGAAGAGGCGCCCAGCCTTCTCGGCGGGCGGTCAGCTCAGACTCGTCGACAAGTAGGTCGAGGGAGCGAGCCGCGATATCGACCCGTATCAGATCACCATCGCGCACGAAGGCGATGGGACCTGCGTCCACCGCTTCGGGTGCTATGTGGCCGATGCACAGGCCGGTTGTGCCGCCTGAGAATCGTCCGTCCGTCAATAGTAGTACATCCTTGCCGAGGCCTGCGCCCTTGATGGCGGCGGTGATCGCGAGCATCTCGCGCATGCCGGGACCGCCCTTCGGGCCCTCGTAGCGGATGACCACGACGTCGCCGGCCTTGATGCTGCCCTCGGTGAGGGCGTCCATCGCGGCCCGCTCGCGCTCGAACACCCGCGCGGGGCCCTCGAACACGGCGGCGTCGAAGCCGGCCGTCTTGACGACCGCACCCTCGGGCGCCATCGAGCCCTTGAGGATGGTGATGCCGCCGGTCGGGTGGATCGGGTTGTCGAGCGAACGCATGACCTCGCCGTCCGGCGCGGGCGGGTTGATCTCGGCCAGGTTCTCGGCGACCGTCTTGCCGGTCACGGTGAGGCAGTCGCCGTGCAGCAGCCCGGCGTCGAGGAGCGCCTTCATGACGACCGGGACTCCGCCGTGGCGGTCGACGTCGTTCATCACGTACTTGCCGAACGGCTTGAGGTCGCCGATGTGCGGGACCTTGTCGCCGATGCGGTTGAAGTCGTCGATCGTGAGGTCGACCTCGGCCTCGTGCGCGATCGCGAGCAGGTGGAGCACCGCGTTGGTGGAGCCGCCGAACGCCATCACGACCGCGATGGCGTTCTCGAACGCCTCCTTGGTCATGATGTCGCGCGCGGTGATGCCCTTCTTGAGCAGGTTCACCACGGCCTCGCCAGAGCGGTGCGCGTAGTAGTCGCGGCGGCGGTCGGCCGAGGGCGGCGCGGCCGAGCCCGGCAGGCTCATCCCGAGCGCCTCGGCGACGGAGGCCATCGTGTTGGCGGTGTACATGCCGCCGCAGGCGCCCTCGCCCGGGGCGATGGCGCACTCGATGCGCTTGAGGTCTTCTTCGCTCATCTTGCCGGCCTTGCAGGCGCCGACCGCCTCGAAGGAGTCGATGATCGTGACGTCCTTCTCCGTGCCGTCGGAGAGCTTCACCCAGCCGGGCGCGATCGAGCCGGCGTAGAGGAACACCGCGGACAGGTCGAGGCGGGCGGCCGCCATCAGCATGCCGGGGAGCGACTTGTCGCAGCCCGCGAGCAGGACGGTGCCGTCGAGGCGCTCGGCCATCATGACGGTCTCGACCGAGTCGGCGATGACCTCACGCGACACGAGCGAGAAGTGCATGCCCTCGTGGCCCATCGAGATGCCGTCGGAGACGGAGATGGTGCCGAACTGGAGCGGGTATCCGCCGCCCGCGTGGACGCCTTCCTTGGCGCCCTGCGCGAGACGGTCGAGGGAGAGGTTGCAGGGGGTGATCTCGTTCCACGAGCTGGCGATGCCGATCTGCGGCTTCTCCCAGTCTTCGTCACCCATGCCGACGGCGCGGAGCATCCCGCGGCTGGTGGTGGCTTCGATCCCGTCCGTGACGACGCGCGAACGCGGCTTCCAATCGACTTCTGGCATGGAACAACTCTAGGACGTCTCGAATGCCGCTCCGACCATGCGTCCCCTGCCTGGGGAGAGCTCGCGAAGGCGTCAGTCTGTGGACGAGTTCACGCGCGCCTCGCGCGCCTGGGCCAGCAGGCCCAGCAGGGTGGCGATCGCGCGCTCGTCCGCGACGCGGTACTGCGCGGCCGTCTCACCCGTCCCGACCTTGATGCCGACGTCGCCGTGCTCGGGGCGCAGCACCGCGAAGCCGTCCTCGTCGGTCACGTCGTCGCCGGCGAACAGCACCGCGGTCGCGTGCGTGTACTCGCGCAGGCGCTCGACGCCGTCGCCCTTGTTCGCGCCGCGGACGGAGAACTCGATGATGTCCTTGCCGTCGCGGATGGTGAGGCTATCGCTGACCGACGCCGCGGCCTCGCGGGCGCGGGCGACGACCTCCGGTCCGCGCTCGGCGGCCACGAGTCGGTAGTGCACGCCGAAGCCGACCGGCTTGGTCTCGAGCTTGGTGTCGGGGATGTCGTCCACGAGCGCCTGCAGCGCCTCGCCCAGCCGGGCCAGGGTCTCCTGCTCCTCCGGGCTCAGGTCGAGGGAGACGCCGTCGCGGCCGAAGCGGATCTCGACGCCGTGCGAGCCGATCAGCAGCGCGTCCTCGTCCGCCTCCGTCACGGTTTCGAGGCTCGACAGCGGGCGACCGGAAACGTACGCGACCCAGGTGTCCGGCAAGTGCTCGAGGCGGTCGAGCGCGGCCTTCGACTCCGGAAGCGCGCGGGCGCCGCGCGGCACATCCACGAAGGGGGCCAGCGTCCCGTCGAAGTCGAGGGCGAGCAGCAGCCGGTCGGCGCGCGCCAGCTCCTGCAGGGCCGACGCGAGGGCGACGGCGGAGGCGGGCGGGCGGTGCGAAGCGGTGTCGGTCATGCGTCTTTCCTGCAGGGAGTGGGGCGAGGGATGCGGCTCAGCGCCGGCCGGGTCAGCGCCGGCCGGTTCAGCGCCGGTTGACGGGCGGGTTCTGCAGCGGGTGGTCGCCGTGCGCGCTGCGGGTCAGCGCGTCGAGGAAGGACGCCGACCAGCGCGCGACGTCGTTCGTGAGCACCTTCTTGCGCAGGGCGCGCATCCGCCGCGTGCGGTCTCGCCGCGGCATCGCGAGCGCCTGCAGCACGGTCTCCTTGAGTCCCTCGATGTCGTGCGGGTTGATGAGGAGCGCCTGCCGGAGCTCGTCGGAGGCGCCGGCGAACTCGCTGAGCACGAGCACGCCGTCCTCGTCCACGCGGGTGGCCACGTATTCCTTCGCGACGAGGTTCATGCCGTCTCGCAGCGCCGTGACGAGCATGACGTCGGCGGCGAGGTACAGCGCCACCATCTCTTCGCGCGGGTAGCCGTGGTGGAGGTACGCGATCGCAGTGTGGCCGAGGGTGGAGTAGTCGCCGTTGATGCGGCCGACGGTCAGCTCGATCTCGTCGCGCAGCTGCCGGTAGGTCTCGACGCGCTCGCGGCTGGGGCTGGCGACCTGGACGAGCGTGACGTCCTCCGCGTTCAGCCGGCCCTCTTCGAGCAGCTCGCCGAAGGCCTTGAGCCGGTGACCGATCCCCTTCGTGTAGTCGAGGCGGTCGACGCCGAGCATGATCTTCTCGGGGTTGCCGAGCTCCTCGCGGATCTCGCGGGCGCGGGCCTGGATCTCCGGCTTCCTCGCGAGCTCCTGGTACTGGTCGGCGTCGATGGAGATCGGGAACGCGCGGGCGAGCACCGTGCGCACCAGGCCGCCGCGGCGGTCCGTCGTGACGTGGCGGTGCGAGCCGGCCTCCGGGTCGTCCGTGTCGATCGGCACCTCGATGATGGGGCCGCGGGTCTCGAACCCCTTCAGCCGGCGGACCGCGCGCGAGAAGTTGCCGGCGTCGGCGACGCGCTGGAAGCCGATCACGTCGGCTCCGAGCAGGCCGTCGATGATCTGACGGCGCCAGGGCAGCTGCGAGTAGATGCCGTACGGCGGGAACGGGATGTGGTTGAAGAAGCCGATCACGAGGTCCGGCCGCAGCTCGCGCAGCATCGCGGGCACGAGCTGCAGCTGGTAGTCGTGCACCCAGACGACGGCACCGGGCGCCGAGACGGAGGCGGCGGCCTGGGCGAACCGGCGGTTGACCTTCACGTAGGTCTCCCACCACTCGCGGTGGTAGCTCGGCTGCGCGATGACGTCGTGATAGAGCGGCCACAGAGTGTCGTTCGAGAAGCCCTCGTAGTACTCCTGCAGCTCCTGGTCGGAGAGCGGGACGGGCAGGATGTTGATGCCGCCGGCCTCGAAGGGCTCGATCTCCTCCCCCGCCACGCCGGCCCAGCCGATCCAGATGCCGTCCTGCGACCGCATCACGGGCTCGAGCGCCGCGACGAGACCGCCGGGCGATGGCCGCCAGTCGGCGTTCCCGCTCTCGTCGACCACCCGGTCGACGGGCAGTCGGTTGGACACGATGACCAGATCGTACGTGTCGTCGTTCGTGGTCGTGCTCGCGGTGTTCGTCGTCGATTCAGGCGTCGCGGTGATGGTGGGTCAACTCCCTCGAGGGGTCGGGACGTGGACACCAGCCAGGGTACCAGCGTCCTCCGAGCCCCCTCACGGGGTGCTCGCGGCTAGTGCGCCTTCCCGAGCAGCTGGACGAGCCGGCTCGCGTACTCGGCGTAGCCGGCGCCGGTCGGGTGGAAGACATCCGGGCCGGTCGTGTTGAGCCACGGTTTCCGGTCGCCGATCGCGTGGCCGGCGAAGTCGACGGGGAGGTAGGTCATCGCCTTGCCGGCCGCCCTCTGCTCGTCGACCGCCTGGCGGATCACCTCGTTGAGGCCGAGCGTCGCGGCATTGATCGCCGCTGCGGTGCCGAAGTCGGGCGCGTTCGGATCGGACGCGTCGTAGAGCAGCGTGTAGCCGGTCACGACGATGCGCGCGTTGGGCGCGGCCTGCGCGATCGCGCTGTAGACCGTGTCGAGCCGGTCGGGCAGCACGTTGAGCAGCGACAGGGCGGCCGTCACCTCGTTGCGGCAGGCGGCGGCCTTGCCCGCCGCGCAGTCTCCCGCGATCGCGGCGACGCCGAGGTCGTTGCCGCCGATGCTGACCGTCACGAGATCGGTACGGTCGTCGAGCGCGATCAGCTGGTGCTTGAGCAGGTCGGAGGTGGTGGCCCCGGCACAGGCCGCGTTGACCACGAGGTCGATGCCCGCGTCGCGGGCGAACACGGCGGGGTAAGCGCGCGGGCTCAGCCGGCACTTCCCCTTCTCGTCGC
This sequence comes from Leifsonia sp. 1010, assembly GCF_031455295.1. Taxonomy (NCBI): domain Bacteria; kingdom Bacillati; phylum Actinomycetota; class Actinomycetes; order Micrococcales; family Microbacteriaceae; genus Leifsonia; species Leifsonia sp. 1010. The sequence continues at coordinate 155,376 of NZ_JAVDSL010000002.1, read as the reverse complement.
CGCCGCCCATGCCCGCGGCGAACGAGTCGCCGAGGGCGACGTACCGGGTGGATGCGGTGAGCGGCTCCTTCGGGAACGGGTCGGGGGTCGCCGTCGGCGTCGGGACGGCGGTCGACTCGGCATGCGGTGTGTCGGCGCTGGTGGGCGCGGCCGAGCACGCCGTCAGTACCGTGAGGACGGCCGCCGTGGCGAGCAGGGCGACGGAGCGGAGCACACGCGAGGAGCGCGGCGCGCGCAAAAGCGCACGGGAGGTCCGGGATGCTTCGGGTCGCATCCCATCGAGGGTAGTCGCCGACGCTTGGCGAACGCTCAAACGCGCTCGGTCAGCGCCAGCAGGATCGCGGGCACCGACTCGGACAGCCGCTCCGTGAAGGTCCGCTCGTCCCCGGCGAGCACCGCGCGGGCTTCGCCGCTCGCGCACAGCTCGGCGATCACGCGGACGGCCTCCTCCGGGGCGATCGTGAAGCGGCGCCGTGCGCTCGCGAGCGCTTCGACGACGATCTCGGTGAGGTCGGCGAAGAACTCGTCGTGATACCGCAGATAGTCGGCAGCGATGGCGTGGTCGCGCAACGCCATCAGCTGGAACTCGGCCTGCACGAGCCACCAGCGTCGGTCGTCGGACTGCAGCTCCAGGATGTGCGTGATGGTCTGCAGCACATCCTCGTCGGAGAGCCCTGCTCCCTCTGCTCCGACGAGCGGCGCGAGGAACTGCGCGACGCCGGTGTTCAGCTGTTCGAGCCGCATGGTCTTCTCGCGCTCCATCAGCGCGAAGAACAGCTCCTCCTTGCTGGAGAAGTTGGAGTAGAACGCGCCGCGCGTGAAGCCGGCCGCCTCGGCGATCGTCTCGACGCTGGCGGCGCGGACGCCCTGCTCCGCGAACACGTCGAAGGCCGCGTCGAGCAGGCGCGCGCGAGTGCGCTGACGCCGGGCCGACTCGGCCGGGATGTCCTCGGGAACGCCGGCGGCGACGCCCTCGCTGAGAGTCGTGCTTTCCAAGCTGAAACCTTCCTGAAGGAGCTATCGATACAGGAGTGTATCCGATACGGTCGTGTACGGATACAAAGGTGTATCGAACCGCTCCTCACCCCTTTTCGGTACTCATCCACTGGAGAACGCGTGTCCTCGCTCCTGTATTCGGTCGGCCGATGGGCCTACCGCGCCCGTGCCCTCGTCGTCATCGTCTGGATCGGCCTGCTGGCGCTCCTCGGCGGCGGCGCACTCCTCTTCAATCAGGGTACGGACAACAGCTTCAGCATCCCGGGGACCGAGTCGCAGGACGCGCTCGACACGCTGAGCCGCACGTTCCCCCAGGTCAGCGGTACGACCGCGCAGATCGTCGTGGTCGCCCCGGACGGCCAGACGGTCGACGACAACGACATCAAGCAGCCGATTGAGGACACGGTCGACCAGCTGAAGGACGTCAATGGTGTCTCCGGCGTCAGCTCCCCCTACTCCACCCAGGTCAAGAACCTGATCTCCGACGACCGCTCGGCGGCCATCATCACGGTCCAGCTGAAGGGCCAGATGACCACGGTCACGGACGCGACCAAGACGGCCGTCAAGGATGCGGGGGCCGATCTCGCGAAGCAGTTGCCCGACGGCGCGAAGTCGGCCGTGGGCGGTCAGCTGTTCTCCCAGAACCTGCCGACGCTGTCGGTCATCGAACTCGTCGGCGTGCTCATCGCGCTCGTCGTGCTCATCCTGACGTTCGGCTCGTTCCTCGCGGCCGGGATGCCCCTGCTCACCGCGATCCTGGGCGTCGCCATCTCGATGTGCCTGATCTTCATCGCGACGCTGTTCGGCTCGATCTCGTCGACGACGCCGATGCTCGCCCTGATGCTCGGCCTCGCCGTCGGCATCGACTACTCGCTCTTCATCATCTCCCGGCACCAGGCGCAACTGAAGTCGGGGGTGCCGCCGGAGGAGTCCGCCGCGCGCGCGGTCGCGACAGCGGGATCCGCCGTGCTGTTCGCCGGCATCACGGTCATCATCGCCTTGGCCGGTCTCGCCGTCGCCAACATCCCGTTCTTGACCACGATGGGCATCGCGGCGTCCGTCGGCGTGGCGGTCGCCGTGCTCGTCGCGCTGACCATGACGCCCGCGCTGCTCGGCTTCGCCGGGGCACGGCTCACGCCGGGTCGCCGGAAGGCGGCGCGCGCCGCGAAGCGCGGGGCGACGGAGGCCGAAACGGCACAGGCCGCTCCTTCCGCCGCAGACTCCCCCGAACCCGTGGATGCGTCCGCACCCTCGTTCGCGCATGCCGCGAAAGCCGACATCCCGCCGGGGTTCTTCCGCGGCTGGGTGCGTGCCGTCATCCGCTTCCCGATCGTCACCGTCGTCGCCGTCATCGTCGCCCTCGGCATCGCCGCCCTGCCCGCCCTGCAGCTGCGGCTCGCCCTCCCGGACGCCGGCTCCCAGCCGGAGGGCGCGCCCGCTCGCGTCGCGTACGACCTGGTGTCCGACCACTTCGGCCCCGGCTACAACGGTCCCCTGATCGTGACCGGCTCGATCATCTCCAGCACCGACCCGGTCGGCCTGATGACGAAGATCGGGGACGAGATCGCCGATCTTCCCGGCGTCGCCTCCGTCCCGCTCGCCACGCCGAACGCGACCGCTGACACCGGCATCGTGCAGGTCGTCCCGACCACCGGGCCGAACGACCAGAAGACCGCCGACCTGGTCGCCGAGATCCGTTCGAAGCACCAGCACTTCCTCGACGAGTACGGCGTCGATCTCAAGGTCACCGGCAACACGGCAGCCCAGATCGACGTGTCGTCGCGACTGGCCGGCGCGCTGCTGCCCTTCGGCATCCTGGTGGTCGGGCTCTCGCTCATCCTGCTGACGATGGTGTTCCGCTCGATCGCGGTGCCCATCAAGGCCGCACTCGGCTACCTGCTCTCGGTCGGCGCCGCGTTCGGAGCGGTCACGGTCGTCTTCGAATGGGGCTGGCTGGCCGATCTCCTGCACGTCGACAAGACCGGCCCGATCATCTCGTTCATGCCGATCATCCTGATGGGCGTGCTGTTCGGACTCGCGATGGACTACGAGGTGTTCCTGGTCAGCCGTATGCGCGAGGACTACGTGCATGGCGGCGACGCCCGGCGTGCCATCCAGAGCGGGTTCGTCAGCTCGGCCAAGGTGGTCACCGCGGCCGCGATCATCATGATCTCGGTCTTCGCCGCCTTCGTGCCCGAGGGCGATGCGTCCATCAAACCCATCGCGCTCGGCCTTGCCGTCGGCGTGTTCGTCGACGCGTTCATCGTGCGGATGACGGTCGTCCCGGCGGTGCTGCAGCTGCTGGGCGAGAAGGCCTGGTGGATGCCGCGCTGGCTCGATCGCATCCTCCCCTCCTTCGACGTGGAGGGCGACGGCCTGCAGAAGGAGCTGGAGCTCGCGAACTGGCCCGAGGGCGGGGAGAACCTCGTCGCCGCGGCCGACGGGCTGACGGTCAGCACGCGCAAGCGGCGCCTGGTGGGCGACGTGTCGTTCCGTCTCGCCGACGGCGAGGTGCTCGTCGTGCACGGCGACGACCGGACGGCAGCCGTCGCACTGCTCATGGCGATCACCGGCCGCACGCCGGTCGACGGCGGAACCGTCAAGGTGGCGGGCCTGGTGCTGCCCGTCCGGGGCGCCGCAGTCCGCTCGCGCACCGCCATCGTGCGGCTGGACGCGGCCGAGACGCCGGTGGAGGACCTCCGCCACGCGCTCGCCGGCCGGCCGCAGCTGCTGGCCCTCGACGCCGTCGACTCCGTCACCGACCCGATCGAACGCCGCCGCATCCGGGCAGAACTGACCGCGGCGCTGAGCCGCGCCCGGGTCGAGGAGCGCCCGTTCGCGCTCGTCGTCAGCTGCGTCGAGCCCGCGGGCCTCGACGATCTGCTGCCCGAGAGCGCCGAACCTACCGAGGTCGACCTCTCCGCCGGCCCCGGCCCGCGCGCCGTCACGGCTCCCGACCTCACCGACCCCGACCGCGCCGAGCACGGCGCCCACCTCGAGAAGACGAACGCCTGATGACCACCCCCTCCTCCCGCCTCCGCCGCCCGCGCTCGCTGTTCTCGCTGGAGCGCATGCGCTCCGACAAGCGCGTCACCTGGCTGACGATCGTCGGCCTCCTGCTCGTCCCCATCACCATCGGCGGGCTGCTCGTCTGGGCGCTGTGGAACCCGACCGAGCGCCTGCACGACGTCAAGGCGGCCGTGGTGAACCTCGACCAGCCCGTCAAGGTGAACGGGCAGACGGTGCCGCTCGGCCGTCAGCTCTCCGCCGGCCTCCTCGACTCGAAGAACGACAACTTCACCTGGGTGCTGACGGACAAGAAGGATGCCGACAAGGGCATCAACAGCGGCGAGTACGTGTCGGTGGTCACCATCCCGGAGAACTTCTCGAAGGCGGCGACCTCGACCGCGGGAGCCGCGGCCGACGCCACGCAGGCCACCATCGACGTCCGCACCGGCCCGGACTCGAAGCTGGTCGACCCGGCCATCAGCCAGGCGGTCACGACGACGGCGACCTCCGTGCTCAACAAGCAGCTGACCTCCACGTACATCGAGAACGTCTACGTCGGCTTCAACACCCTCGGCGAGCAGCTCGGTAAGGCGGCAACAGGGGCCGACCAGCTCTCCGGCGGCCTGACGCAGCTGGCCAGCGGCACGCACCAGCTCGCCGACGGCGCGGCACAGCTCTCGACGGGAGCGTCGTCGCTCGCGACCGGCATCTCGCAGCTGTCCGACGGAACGTCGGGGCTGGCCGACGGACTGAACACGCTCGCGTCCAGCGGCGCGGCGGTCGACGGAGGCGCACAGCAGCTGGCGGGGACGGCCGCCACGATGTCCTCCAGCCTCACCGCCGCCACCAACGGGATCAACGCAGCCGTCGCTCAGAACTGCGCGCCGCCGGCCGACCCCGCCGTGGGTGCCCTGTGCGCCCAGCTGTCCGCTCAGCTGAAAGACCTCAACACAGCACAGGCCTATGGAGCCGGCCTCGCATCGGGTACGCAGACCTTCGCCGGCCAGCTCGCGCAGTACACCGGCGGGGTGTCGCAGTCGGCGTCCGGGGCGCAGCAGCTCGCGAGCGGCGCATCCCAGTCGGCGGACGGCGCCCAGCAGTTCGCGACCGGCGTGAAGCAGCTCAGCGACGGCATCCCGGCCCTCGCCTCCGGCGCCGACCAGTCGGCCTCCGGCGCGTCCTCGCTCGCCTCCGGCCTGCACACGGCGGTCAAGCAGCTCCCGAGCTACGACAGCGGTGAGCGGACCAGCCTCGCGAAGGTCGCGGCCGAGCCGGTCACGCAGAAGGCCTCCGGCGAGACCGCGTTCGGCACGGCGAGCATCCCGCTGTTCGCCTCGGTCGCGCTGTGGCTCGGCGCCCTCGCCACGTTCCTCGTGCTCCAGGCGCTCTCGCGCCGCGCGCTGCTGACGTCGCGCGCCGCGGGCCGGATCGCGCTCGACGGGTTCCTTCCCGCCGCCGCGCTCGGCGTCGTGCAGGGCGTGCTGGTCGCGGCCGTGCTGGCACCGGCGCTCGCGGTCGACGCGGGCCACTGGTTCGGCTTCGCCGGGCTCGCGGCTGCCGCCGGCATCGCCTTCGCCGCGGTCAACCACGGCCTGGTCGCCCTGCTCGGCGGCGTCGGACGATTCCTGTCGATGCTGGTCGTCGTGGTGACCCTCGCCTCGGGCATCGTGTCGACCGCTCCCGGATTCTTCGACGCCGCCCTGCCCTGGCTGCCGACCGCGCCGGCCATCACCGCGCTGCAGGGGGCGATCGACGGCTCGGCAGACGCCTGGCGCGGCCTGGGCGGACTTCTGCTCTGGGGCGCGTTCGGGTTCGCCCTCGCGCTGATCGCCGTCGCCCGACGCCGGGTCGTGCGCGCCGCGCAGCTGCTGCCGGCCGAGTAACCGCATCCGTTGGGCGCAACACGCCGTTATCGCCGGGCGATAACGGCGTGTTGCGGCCCACAGACCGCCGGGACCGGGGCTAGACGGTCAGCGAGAGGGCGAGCGTCGCGAGCACGACCGTCACCGGCGCAACGATCAGGCCCAGGAGCATGTAGCGGCTCCAGCGGATCTCTACGTCGAAGGACGTCAGCCGCTGGTGCCAGAGCAGGGTCGCGAGCGACGCCCACGGCGTGATCAGCGGACCGGCGTTGACGCCGACCAGCAGCGCCGCGAGGCGGGCAGGGCTGTCGGCCACCGGCTCCAGCGCCAGGTACGCGGGCAGGTTGTCGATCGCGTTCGCCCCCACCAGCCCGGTCAGCGACAGCCGCAGCAGCGCCAGCGGCGACTCCCCCGTACCCGAGATCGTGGCCATGAGCGTCGCGAGGCCGGCCGCGTGCAGCGCCTCGATGAACAGGAACAGGCCGGAGGCGAGCAGCACCAGCTGCCAGGGCACCAAGCCGAACCGCAGCACGCTGCGGCGCCGGACCAGGAACACCACTGCGAGGACGACCGCGGCGATGCTCGTCGGCAGCCACACCGGCAGACCGGAGACGAGGAGCGGGACGAGCGCCACCACCACGGCGCCCGAGATCCAGAACAGCACAGGATCCTCGATGCCGTCCTCCTCCCCCGTCTCGTAGCGGACCAGCAGCGACTTCCGGGCGATCACGAACACGACGATCATGGGCACGATCATCGCCACCAGCGCGGGCGCCAGCATCAGTGCCGCGAACGCTGCGGGGGTCGGGTCGCCCATGGCGTGCTGGGCCAGCAGGTTGGTGAGGTTGGAGACCGGGAGCAGCAGGGAACCGGCGTTCGCCATCCACACGGTCGTCAGCGCGAACGGCAGCGGGTTGAGCCCGGCGTGCCGCGCCATGACGATGACGACGGGCGTGAGCAGCACCGCGGTGGTGTCGAGCGACAGGAAGATCGTGCTGAGCGCGGCCACCACCACGACCAGCAGCCAGAGCACCCAGGCGCGCCCCCGCCCCCAGCGTGCGGTCTGCTGCGCGAGGACGGTGAAGACGCCCGCTTCGGCCGCGAGTTCCGTGACGACCGTGATGGCGACGACGAACAGCAGGATGGGCCAGACGCGGTCCCACAGCTCGACGGCCTCGGGGACGGGCAGCAGGCCGGTGGCCACGGCGATTCCGCCGAGCACGAGGAGCACGGCGCCCACGACAGCGGTGCGCATCCTCCTCCTCCCGGTCCCGACTGTGGAAGCGTACGCTACGGGACGACCCCGAAAGGAACGGCATGCGCAAGTACCTCTTCAACGGAGCCGTGATCAGTGCGGCGATCGGCCTGTGGACCACCATCCAGTCGTCCAAGAGCGGACCGCGCGACTGGCGCATCCCGCTGATGTGGATCAACGCGGCGATCTCGCTGACGCTGGCGATCGGAGCGGTGCTGCAGGAGTCGAAAGAGGCGTCCGAGCGCGAATCCAAGCCGCTGGGTTCGCGAAAAGGGCGTTGACCCGCTGATTTCCGCCGAAATCCCCGGCGTGTTGCGCCGTGTCGCAACACATGTGTCCAGGACACTTGTATACAACGGTGAACCTGGAAGGGGTGCGCGATGTTTGGTCGGAGGCGACACGCTGCGGCAGTGCCGGCGGCTCCTGTTCCGCAGCTGACGGACGCCCAGATCCTCGAGCTCGTGCACACCAAGGTGGCGGAGCTCATCGGAGAGAAGGGCGAGTGGACCGTTGTCCGCCGCGCTCACGACGACACCGACACCATCTTCCACTCGATCCTCGCCCAGTCGGTCTCGGTCGGCATCGCCGCCGCGATCGCCGAGGCCCGCCGTCGCCTGGAGGCCGGCGAAAGCCTCACGGAGCCGCAGCACCTCGCCGCCGCCGTCGCGGACGAACCCGTCGTCGTCACGGCCGAGGTCGTCGAGACCGCACCCGCCGCAGCCGTCGTCGAGACCGCTGCCGCAGAGGTCGCGACGCCGGAAGCCGAGCCCGCCGCCTTCGGCTGGGAGCCCGCGCCGATCACGCAGTGGACCGACCTGCGCAAGCCGGTCACCGGCGAGTTCCCGCTCGTCTCGTACCGCTCCGCGGCCTGAGCCGGCGCCGGTTCAGCCGGCACCGCCACGGGCGCGGATCACCCCAGCGGCGCCCAGTCCTCCGGACCCTCCGACCCCGCCGGATACTCCTGCAACGGGACGCTGCCGTCGTGCCAGGCGGTCAGCACCGGCTCCACGATCCGCCAGCACTCCACCGCCGTGTCCGCGCGCACCGACAGCGACGGATCCCCGTCGAGGATGCCCTCCAGCACCTCGCCGTAGGCCAGCAGCGCGCCGGGGCCGAAGTCGGCGGTGAGGCTGGCGCGCTCGAGCTCGTACGGGTTGTCGGTGCCGTTGATGTTGATGTCGAGCGACATCGAGTCCGGGGCGAACATCAACCGGAGCTGGGCCGGCTCCATCGCGCCCTTCAGCCCGGTCGGCACGTGCTGGGCCGGCACGAAGGTGATGACCATCTCACGTCGGCGGCTGCCGAGCGCCTTACCCGACCGGAGGGTGAACGGCACGCCCTTCCACCGCCAGGTGTCCACCTGCAGCGTCACCTCGGCCAGTGTCTCCGTCTCGCGCGCCGGGTCGACGCCGCTCTCGTCGGCGTAGGCCGGGAGCTTCTTGCCGTCGATCTCCCCCGCCGCGTAACGGGCGCGCCGGCTCGCGGTGACCGGGTCGCCGCCCCACACCTTCGTCGCACGCAGCACCAGCTGCTTGGCGTCGCGCAGGTCGGCCTCGCCCAGCGTCGACGGCGGCTCCATGGCCAGGACCGCCATGACCTGCAGCAGGTGGCTCTGGATCATGTCGATGAGTGCGCCGGCGCCGTCGTAGTAGCGCGCCCGTCCCTCCAGGGCCAAAGTCTCGTCGTAGATGACGTCGACGCGCTCGATGTGCAGGCCGTCCCAGAGCGGCTCCAGGATGCTGTTGGCGAACCGCACGCCGAGGATGTTGAGCACGCTGGAACGCCCGAGGAAGTGGTCGACGCGGTGGATCTGCTCCTCCGGCACGAGCTTCGCGAGCTGCGCGTTCAGCCGGATGGCGCTCTCGCGGTCCGTTCCGAACGGCTTCTCCAGCGCCAGCGTGAGCCCCTTCGGCAGGTCGAAGGTGCCGAGAGCATCGCACGCCTTCGCCGTCACGGCGGGAGGCAGCGCGAAGTACAGCGCCGGGACCCCGTCCACGCTCGCGAGAAGCGACTTCAGGTCATCCGCGCTGGTGGCGTCGCCCTTCACGTAGCGGGTGCCGACGAGCAGGCGCTCCACCGCATCCCCCTTCGCGTCGACCGTCGCGAACGACGTCGTGACGATCTTCCGCCAGGCGTCGTCGTCGAGGTCGTCGCTGCTCGAGCCGACCAGGGCGAACGCGCGGTCCGGCTGGTCGGTGAGCAGCTGTCCGATGGCGGGGAGCAGGAGCCGTGACGTGAGGTCGCCGGATGCTCCGAGAATCACAAGAGTGTCCACGGACTGCGTCATGCCGTTCACAGTACGTCCATACTGGGAATATGTCGCTCCCCATCGAGGATTACGCCCTGATCAGTGACTGCTTCACCGGGGCCCTTGTCGGGAAGGACGGAAGCATCGACTGGCTGTGCCTCCCCCGCTACGACTCGCAGTCCATGTTCGGCGCCCTGCTGGGCACCGAGGACCACGGCCGGTGGCTGGTCGCGCCGGACGACGCCGCGGCGATCAGCACGCGCCACTACGAGAAGGACACGATGATCCTCGTCACGCGGTGGCGCACCGCCGACGGCGAGGTGGAGGTCGTGGACGCGATGCCGATGGGCGACCACCGCGCCGACATCATCCGGCGCGTCCGCGGCGTCAGCGGCACGGTGCAGATGCGTCAGGACCTGCGCATCCGCTTCGGCTACGCGACCGCCATCCCCTGGGTCCGCCAGGAGAAGGAGGAGCGGCCGCACGCCCTCATCGCGGTGGCGGGGCCGGACGCGATCGTCGTCCGCGGCTCCGAGCTCCACGCGGCCAACCACTCCCATGAGGGGTCGTTCACGGTGCGCGCCGGCCAGACCGTCGACCTCGTCCTCACCTGGTTCCCGTCGCACCGCGAGGCGCCGCCCGCGCTCGACGTCGACAACGCCCTGCAGCACACCCGGGAGTGGTGGACCGACTGGGCCAGCGGCTGCGCCCACGAGGGTCCGTACCGCGACGAGGTCGTGCGGTCACTGCTCCTGCTCCGCGCGCTGTCGCACCTGGAGACCGGCGGCATCGTCGCCGCGGCGACCACCTCGCTGCCCGAGGCGTTCGGCGGTCAACGCAACTGGGACTACCGCTACGTGTGGCTGCGCGACGCGTCGCTGACGATCGGCGTGCTGCTCGAGCACGGCTACAACGACTCCGTCGACCACTGGCGCGACTGGCTGCTCCGCGCGATCGCGGGCGATCCCGGCGACGTGCAGATCATGTACGGCCTCGCCGGAGAGCGCGACCTCTCGGAACGCATCATCGACAGCCTGCCCGGCTACCAGGGCGCGCATCCCGTGCGGGTCGGCAATGGCGCATCCACCCAGTTCCAGGCGGACGTGATCGGCGAGGTCATGCTCGGCCTCGACCACGGTCGGCGCGCGGGCAACACCGAGACCCGGTTCTCGTGGGCGCTGCAGCGCGCACTGATGGGCTACCTGGAGCAGCACTGGCGCGATCCGGACCACGGGATCTGGGAGATCCGCGACAAGCCGCAGCAGTTCACCCACTCCCGCGCGCTCGTGTGGGCGGCGTTCGACTGCGCGATCCGCGGCGTCGAGGAGTACGGGCTGGATGGCCCGGTCGAGCGCTGGAAGCGCGAACGCGACGCCATCCGCGCCGACATCGAGGCGAACGGCTGGGACGCGCATCGCGGCACGTACGTGCAGCACTACGGCACGACCGCCGTCGACGCCTCCCTGCTGCAGCTGGCGCAGGTCGGCTACGTCGACGCGGACGACCCCCGGATGCTCGGAACCGTGCGCGCTCTCGAGGAGGACCTACTGCGCGACGGCCTGCTGCTGCGCTACCGCACCGAATCCGGAGTGGATGGGCTGCCGCCCGGCGAGCATCCCTTCCTGGCCTGCTCGTTCTGGCTGGTCGAGCAGTACGCCCGCTCGGGTCGCCTGGCGGACGCGACGCGGCTCATGGACCGGCTGGTCGGCCTGGCGAACGATGTCGGCATGCTCTCCGAGGAATACGACGTCGACGGGCGCTCCCACGCGGGCAACACACCGCAGGCACTGACCCACCTGGCGCTGGTGCGGGCGGCGGACGCCATCGCGGAGGCGACCGGATGACGGACGCCGGCACGCTGGAGCAGACCGGAACGCGAGAGCAGACGGACGAGCTCCTCGAACTCGGCTCGCCGTGGGTGACGATCGTCTGGAACGACCCCGTCAACCTGATGAGCTATGTGACCTACGTGTTCCAGACGTACTTCGGCTTCCCCCGCGCGGAGGCGGAACGGCGCATGATGCTGGTGCACACCGAGGGTCGCGCCGTCGTCGCGACGGGCACCCGCGAGGAGATGGAACGGCACGTGGAGGCCATGCACGAGTACGGGCTGTGGGCGACGCTGCAGAAGGCGGACGCGTGATCCCGTTCCACCGCAGGCGTCGTGACGGGCGCGTGGTCGCCTCCTTCGCGGCGGACGAAGCCCGGCTGCTGCTGTCGCTCGCCGACGAAGCGGCCGAGCTGGCGCGCGCCGCCGCCTCCCCCGACGGCCCGCAGGCGGATCCGGCGCTCGGACGCCTGCTGCCCGACGCATATCCCGACGACCCGGAGGCGTCGGCCGAGTTCCGCCGGTTCACCGCGGAGGGCCTCGCCGACCGCAAGGAGCACAACGCGCGGCTGATGGCGCGGACGCTCGGCGAGCCGACCGGCAGACGCACCGAGGTGGCGCTTGACGACGCCGAGGCGAGCGCGTGGCTGCGGACGATCACCGACCTCCGGCTGGTCCTCGCGGCGCGCCTCGGCATCCACGAGGACGGCGACGAGGGCGACATCCACGACGAGGAGTCGGCGATGCAGCGCGCGGTCTACGACTGGCTGGCCGCGGTGCAGGAGTTCCTCGTGCTGGCGGTCCGCCCGCGTCGCTGACGCGCGGCGCCGCCGGAAACGGAGGACGCCCCCGGCGGCGCGGCCCGCGCGTCGAAACGGAGGTGGACGCGGCCCGTACCCGGTCCCCGACCCTCCGTTTCGTGCCTCACGTCGGCGTGTCGGCCCAGGCGTCCTCCGTTTCCGTTCCCGCGCGGAACGGAGGAGAAACGCCCGGTGGATGGGCCATTTCGGCGCGAACGGAGGGGATGCGGGCGGAATCTGGGCTGGGTACCTCCGTTTCCGTCGGCGTCGGAAACGGAGGAGAAACGGAGCGACGTCAGACCGGGAAACGGACGGCGGCCGCGGCCGCACCGCCGCCCGGCACGTCCTCCGCCCGGAGCGCGTACACCTTCGCTTTGGAGGACAGCGCGCGGCGGAGGACCTCATCCACCACGCCGTACTCGCCCGGGCTGTCGTCGTCGCCGAACGTGATCGCGCCGGTCTCGTCGTCGACACTGCCAGGCACGCGGCGGTCGATGTCGATGACGAGCGACTCGACCGCGCCGAAGGTCGCAGCGCGCGCGATGTCGCTGAGGTCGACGAGGGCCGTCCCGGCGGCGATCCGCGCCTCGTACGTCTCGCGCAGAGCGGCCACCTTGCTCGCGTACAGCCGGTCGAGCACCACCCGCGCCGCCGCAGCGAGCTCCTCGTCGGTCTTCTCCTCCGGGTTGCCGCCGATCACCTCGGAGACGAGGTGCGGGTGCTCCCCCGCCCCCTTGAAGATGCCCAGCAGCGGCTCCGCGGCGGCGAGGATGAGCGGCTCGGTCGAGTTGGCGAGCAGCGGATGGAGGGCGCGCTCGATCGCCTGCACGTACTCCAGCATCCGCACCTTGTGGCCCTCGGAGCCCTGGATGCGCCCGTCGGCCTGCCGTCCACTGATCGACGGGAGTCCGACGGCCGAGGCCGCATCCGTCGGCATCCCCGCCACCTCTATCCGCTCGGGCGACTGGTCGGGAGTGATCCGCAGCAGGCGCACGGAGTTGCCGGCGAGGGCGAGGATGAGCGCGGTCTGCGGGAACGTGAGCGCACGCAGCAGAGGCTTCACGTAGAAGCGGTCCGCGATCTCGCACGCGGTGGTCAGTCGGTTCGGCAGGCGGAAGGTCTCCGCCAGCTCGCCGTCGAGGAACACCGCGAGCGACCGCGACTGGTAGCGCCAGAAGTCGCGGTCGTCGAGGATCCGCTCCCCCTCCGCCTGGATGCTCTGGATGCGCGAGCGCGGCACCTCGAGCTTCTCGAGTGCCCGCTGCGCCGACGCCAGGTGGTTCTTGAGCTCGATGCGGGCGCGGTCGGCCTCGGCCGGGGTCGTCCCGGTCGGCAGGTAGACGCTGACGCATCCGGGTTGCCGGAAGCCGGCTATCCGTTCGACGTCGGCCTGGGTCGGGATGTCCTTGTACTCCACGGAAGTCCTCCTGCCCCGCCGTCATGGCGTGGTCGATCGCGGTACGGTGCGGCCAGTCTCGTCGCGCGACCGGGGCCTTCACAAGACTCACGTTGACTTTTGCCGCCAGCGCGCCTACCGTCCTTTAAACCGGTTTAGATGATGACCCCCGCTCGGGGGCCGCTCCACCATGAGGGGTCGCGACGATGCGTAACCGAGAACTGAAGACACCGCGGGCTGCGCTCGCTCTCGCGCTGGGCGCGACGCTGGCGGTGACCGCCGTCGCCCTGCCCGCGCAGGCCGCGACCACCGCGCCGGCGACCGTCCGCAGCGCCTCCGCCACCGCGGACGCCGCACCGCCGAAGCTCACCAATCTGGCGCACCTCGACTTCCTGCTCGACGATGTCCCGCTCCTCGCGGGCGTCGCCGGCCACACTACGTACCGTGCCGCCGAGGAGCCGGTGGCCCGCGCCCCCTGGGTGTACGCCGACCGGCAGTCCGACGGCACCTTCCACCGCGTCGGCGGCGGCCCGATCACCGATGCCGCGCGCGGCTGGTACGCCCAGGGCGCGTACGACGCCGACGACATCTCCCGCGCCGCGGTCGTCTACCTCCGCGATTGGAAGCAGAACGGCACGGCATCCAGCCGCACGTCGGCCTACGAACTGCTCCGCTCGCTCACCTACCTGCAGACGACGGACGGCCCGAACGCCGGCAACGTGGTGCTCTGGCAGCAGCACGACGGCACGCTCAACCCGTCCGCCATCCCGAAGGAGCTGCCCGACCCGTCCGACTCGGCCGAGTCGTTCTGGCTCGCCCGCACCGTCTGGGCGCTCGGCGAGGGCTACGCGGGCTTCCGCGACGCCGACCCCGCCTTCGCGTCGTTCCTCGGCGACCGGATGCAGCTGGCGCTCGGCGCCCTCGGCCGCCAGTCGCTCGCCCAGTACCCGCAGACGCAGGTCGCCAACGGCGTCACCGTCCCCGGCTGGCTGATCGTCGGCAGCGCCGGGGCGACGGCGGAGGCCGTGCTCGGCCTGAGCGCGTACGTCTCCGCCCGTCCGGCGGACACAGCCGCGCGCACCGCCCTCGCCCACTACTCGGAGGGAATCGCGAAGCTGCAGAGCGGCGGCATCGGCCAGTGGCCGTTCGGCGCCCTGCTGCCCGAGGCGAACTCCCCCACCTTCTGGCACGCCTGGGCCGGTATGCAGCCCGCCGCCCTCACCGCGGCGTCCACGACCCTCGGCGACGCCTCCCTGCAGCGCAGTGCGACCACCGACCTCGCCCAGTTCACCGCCCAACTGCTCGCGACCGGCGGACCGGACAACGGCTGGACGCCGACCCCGGCCGACCGCACCCAGATCGCCTACGGCGTCGATTCGCGACTCGAGGGACTCGTCGCCGCGGCCGACGCGACCGGCGCCGGCGGACTCGCCGCGCTGGCCGGAGCGCAGGCCGCCTGGTACTTCGGGGCCAACCGCGCCGGCGTTCCGGCGTACGACCCGGCGACCGGTGTCTGCGTCGACGGCATCGCGGCCGACGGCACGGTCAACCGCAACTGCGGAGCCGAGTCGGTCATCCACACCCAGCTGAGCATGCTCGCGCTGGATGCGCATCCCGCCATCGCCCGCGCCGCCACCGCCCTCACTCGCACGACCGCGACGCAGGGCCTCACGGTGGTCGAGGCGGAGTCCGGCACGACGACCGGCACCGTCACCACCGTCACGCCGCCGTCGGCATGGACGGGCTCGGCCAACTGGTCGGGCGGCGCCTACCTGCAGGCCTCCGACCGCTCCACCGTCACGGTCACGCTTCCGACGGGCCACCCGGCGGCGCGCATCCTGCCGATCGCCGACCTCGGCCCGGGCGGAGCGGGCACGACCTCCTGGACCGCCTCGGTCGGCCGCTTCACCCTGCCCCTCGGCCGGACCGACAACGTCCGCCCCGGTGAGCAGGGCATCGCGCCCAGCCCGGTGTTCCTGCTGCCGCAGACCCTGCCCATCCCCGTTCCCGCCCAGGCCACGACGGTGACCGCGCGTGTCTCCGGGACCGCCCGGCTGGACGCCCTGCTCGTTCAGCCCGTCGTGTCGCACCTCGGGCTCGCGGGCAGCAGCAGCCTCGACGTCTACATCAACGCGACGAAGCTGCCGGTGCCGCAGAAGCTGGATGCGACGGGCCCGGTCACCGCGACCAGCTACGACTCGTCCGGCCGCCAGGTCAGCCGCACGCAGACCGTCGGAGCCCACGGCATCATCGTGGTCCTCCCCGGCGGCTTCACCACGGTGACCCCGAAGTGAGCGCCGCATGAATCCGGCCAACGTCACGATCAACGACGTCGCCCGCGCCGCGGGCGTCAGCAAGTCGCTCGTGTCGCTGACCCTGAACGCCCGGCCGGGGGTCGCGAGCGAGACGCGGGAGCGTATCCTGCAGACCGCGCGCGACCTCGGCTGGACACCGCATCCCGGCGCCCGCGGGCTCAGCACCCGGCGCGCCTACGCCCTCGGGCTGGTGCTGCGGCGCGAACCCCGCACGATCGAGGTGGACCCGTTCTTCGCCTCGTTCATCGCGGGAGTGGAGACCGTGCTCGCCGAACGCGGCAACGTGCTCGTGCTGACCGTCGTGCCCGACCGCGCTGCCGAGGAACGTGCGTATGAGCGGCTCGTCGCCGACAAGCGCGTCGACGGGTTCCTGCTCACCGACCTCTTGGCCGCGGACGAACGCATCCCGCTGATCTCGCGGCTCGGCTCCTACGCCGTGTCGCTCGGCGAACCGCCCGGCGGCAGCCCCTTCCCCGTCATCACCCGTGACTACGACTCCGGCATCGACGAGCTCGTCCGGCACCTCGTGCAGCTCGGGCACCGCCGCATCGCCCACGTCTCGGGCGACGAGCGGATGCTGCACGGGCTCCGCAGGCGCGAGCGCTTCGAGCTCGCCGCGGCGGCGGCCGGGATCTCGCCCGTCGTCGTCACCACAGACTTCTCTCCCGAGCAGGGCGCCGAGGCCACCAAGGCCCTGCTCGAGACAGAGGACCGCCCGACCGCGATCGTCTACGGGAACGACCCGATGGCGATCGCGGGCATGGGCGTCGCTCATGAGCGAGGGCTCGACCTCCCGGCCGAGCTCTCCATCACCGGACTGGACGGCTCGCACATCGGGTCGTTCGTCTACCCCTCCCTCACCACCCTCGACAACGACCCGGCCGGCTGGGGAACCGCCGCCGCCACCGCGCTGCTGCGGCTGGTGGAGGACGGCGAACCCGGCGACGTCGCGCTGCCGCCCGCCCGGCTGGTAGTGCGCGCCTCCACCGCCCCGCCGTCGGCCGGCTGATCGACCCCACCCCCACACCCACCGAAAGGCAGAGACATGCGAAAGCGCAGGATCGCCATCTCCCTCATCACGGCCGGCATCGTCGCCGGCACTCTGGCCGCGTGCGGCTCGAGCGGAGGCGGCAGCACGGACGCCATGAAGGCGCACGGCCCGATCACCATCTGGTACTCGAACAACACCCAGGAGGTGCAGTGGGGCAAGGCCATGGTCTCGGCCTGGAACTCCGCGCACCCCAAGGAGAAGATCAAGGCGCAGGAGGTGCCGGCCGGCAAGAGCACCGAGGAGGTCATCGGCGCCGCCATCACCGCGGGAACCACGCCGTGCCTGGTGTTCAACAATCTTCCGGCCGCCACCGGCCAGTGGCAGAAGCAGGGCGGCCTCGTCGACCTGTCGAAGTTCCCGGACGGCAACAAGTACATCGAAGCCCGCAGCGGTGACGCCGCGGCCCAGTACAAGTCGGCCGACGGCGACTACTACCAGATGCCCTGGAAGCAGAACCCCGTCATGATCTTCTACAACAAGGCCATCTTCCAGAAGGCCGGCCTCGACCCCGAGAAGCCCGACCTGTCGACCTACGACAAGTTCCTGGCCGCCGCGCAGAAGATCAAGTCGTCCGGCGCAGCGCCGTACGCGATCTACCCGGCTCCGACGAGCGAGTTCTTCCAGGTGAACTTCGACTACCTGCCGCTGCTCGCCGCCCAGACCGGTGGCAAGACCTTCATCGAGGACGGCAAGGCCACCATCGCCGACCAGGACTCGCTGGATGTCGCCAACTTCTGGAAGACCATCTACAGCGACGGGCTCGCCGGCAAGGAGCAGTACCAGGGCGACGCGTTCCAGGACGGCAAGTCCGCCATGGCCATCGTCGGCCCGTGGGCGATCGCGTACTACGGCGACAAGGTCCAGTGGGGCTCCGTCCCCGTCCCGACCAAGGACGGCAAGGCGGCCGACGAGACCTACACCTTCCCGGACGCGAAGAACATCGGCATGTACACCTCCTGCAAGAACCAGGGGACGGCGTGGGATGTGCTGAAGTTCGCGACCAGCCAGGAGCAGGACGGCAAGCTGCTCGACGTCAGCGGCCAGATGCCGATCCGCAAGGACCTGGCCACCACCTACGCGTCGTACTTCGAGTCGCACCCCGCGTACAAGGAGTTCGGTGCGCAGAGCGCTCGCACGGTGGACGACCCGACCGGCACCAACACCATCGCGCAGATGCAGGCCCTGCGTGACGCCTACACGAAGGCGGTCGTGAACGGCAGCGGATCGGTGGAGGACGTCTTCAAGGCGGCAGCCGACAAGATCGACAAGCTCCAGGCCCAGAAGTAGCCATGAGCACCTCCGTCCGCGGTTCTGACACCGCACGGCCGGCGGCGGGCGCCTCGCCCGCCGCCGGGTCGGGGCGCACGCACCGGCCGCCGCTCGTGCAGCGCATCCTGGGCGCCAATCCGCTCGGCTGGCTGTTCAGCGCGCCGTACCTCGTCTTCGTGCTCGCGATCTTCGCGTTCCCGCTGTGCTTCGCGGTGTACATGTCGTTCTTCGACTACTTCTTCGCGGCGCCCGGGGCGAACGTTGATCGCCCGTTCGTCGGGTTCGACAACTACATCCAGGCGTTCACCGACCCCCAGGTGCTGCAGTCGTTCGTCAACGTCGGCATCTTCCTGATCATCAACGTGCCGCTCACCGTCATCCTGTCGCTGCTGCTCGCCTCGGGGCTCAACAGCATCGTGCGGTTCCGCACCTTCCTGCGGGTGAGCTACTACGTGCCGTACGTGACAGCGAGTGTGGCGACCATCGCCGTCTGGCTGTTCCTGTTCGGCCAGAACGGACTCGTCAACCAGATCCTCGGTCCGCTGGCGCCGAGCCCGAGCTGGCTCTCGAACCCGGCCCTCGCCATGCCCTCCATCGCGATCTACGTCACGTGGAAGGGTCTCGGCTTCTACATCCTGCTGTACCTCGCGGCGCTGCAGAACGTGCCGACCGAGCTGTACGAGTCGGCCGCCACCGACGGCGCGGGCAAGATCCGGCAGTTCATGTCGGTGACTGTGCCCGGCGTGCGTCCGGCGACCGTGCTGGTGCTGCTGCTCGCGACGATCACCGGCGCGAACCTGTTCACGGAGCCCTATCTGCTCACCGGTGGCGGCGGGCCGGAGGGACGATCCGCCTCGCCGGTGCTGCTGATCTATCAGCAGGGCATCCAGCAGGGTCACCCGGGATACGCCTCCGCGATCGGGGTCATCCTCGTCATCGGGGTGCTCATCATCGGCTGGCTGCAGAACCGCTTCGTCGGAGGGAGGAACGAGTCATGACCACGGAGACCACACCGCGCGCCGTCGCACCGGCACGGAAACGGCGCCGGAGGGACCTGGGGACTCCGCGGCGGCTGAGCCGCGGGCAGACGATCCTGCAGGGCATCGTGCTGGCGCTCGGCGCCATCGCGTTCCTGTTCCCCTTCTACTACATGCTGGTCGGGTCGCTGCAGACGGCCCCCGACACGACGATCGCGGGCGCCTTCCCGAACCCGGGAAACCTGACGCTGCAGAACTACGCCGAGATCAACTCGCGCATCAACCTGGTGACCGGCCTCGTGAACTCGGGGATCTTCACCGGCGGCGTGCTGCTGGGCACGGTCGTGTTCGGCGTGCTGGCCGGGTACTCGCTCGCCGTGCTGCAGTGGCGCGGACGCGGGGTCACCTTCGCCCTGGCGCTGCTGGTGCAGACCATCCCGTTCCAGCTGCTGATGATCCCGCTGTACGTGCTCATCGCACGCAACTACGGGCTCGCCGACAACTACCTCGGGATGATCCTGCCGTTCGCGATCAACTCGGCGGCCGTGCTCATCTTCCGGCAGTACTTCCTGCAGCTCCCGAAGGAGCTGTTCGACGCCGCCCGCGTGGATGGCGCCGGCGAGTTCCGGCTGCTCTGGCGGATCGCGCTGCCCCTGGTGCGACCTGCTCTCGTCACGGTGCTGCTGCTCACCTTCATCGGCCCGTGGAACGAGTTCCTCTGGCCGTTCCTGATCACGAAGGAGGCGAGCCTCCAGCCGCTGGCCGTTTCGCTGGCGAACTACATCTCGACGGTCGCGGGGTCCACCGCGAACCCGTACGGCGCGATCCTCTCCGGAGCCGTCGTGCTGGCCGCACCCGTCGTCATCCTGTTCATCGTGTTCCAGCGCTACTTCACCTCCACCGATCTGGGCTCGTCCGTCAAGGGCTGACCCACCGCGTCCATCCACAGAAACGAACCACGGGAGACCATGGACACCGTCCACACCGCACCGGCGGAGCACGACGCCCTGCTGGCGAGCTACCGCGAAGCGCTCGCGCACACCAACGCCCTCACCGACCGCATCTCGACCGACCAGTTCTCGGCGCACTACCCGGCGCGCCCGGACTGGGCGATCGGGCCGTTCGTCCGTGACGACGCGCTGACCTTCCGCCCGGAGGGCCAGTGGGACGACCCGACCGGGGTGGGATGGACGAGCGACTCGGTCTTCAACCCGACCGTGATCCAGCGGGGCGACGACGTGCACCTGTTCTACCGGGCGTCGCCGCGCAAGGAGTCGACCGCCAGCCGGATCGGTCACGCGGTCCGGCGGGACGGCGTGTGGCACGACTCCCCCGCCAACCCGATCCTCTATCCGACGCTCGCGAACGAGACGCTCGGTGTCGAGGACCCGAAGGTCTACGCCCTCGACACCGGCTACGTGCTCTTCTACAACGCGATCTGGCGACGGGATGACGGATCCGTCGCCGTCGACATCATGAGCGCGGTCTCGGACGACCTCGAGCACTGGACCAAGCGCGGCCTCGTCGTCCCCTACGAGGTGTCGGAGTACTGGGCGAAGGGAGCCGTCATCCCGCGCGACGAGCACGGCCGGGCGGTGCGCATCGGCGGCGAGTACCTCATGTTCCTGTCCGAGGGATGCGGCGGCCGGCCCACGATCGGACGCTCGACCGACGGCCTCGAGTGGCGCTTCGAGGTGCAGCCCTACCTCGACCTGTCGCCGCTCCCCGGCACGCTGTTCGAGGTCGCCTGCGCCGTCGTCGACGGCGACCGGCTTGTGCTCGACTTCTTCTACGCCGACGCCGACGGCGACTTCGCCGCAGCGCAAGCGCTGTACCGGCTCGACGACCCGTTCACCCAGCTGGAGCTCAACCGCGGCGGCTCGCTCGCCTGGGGCGGGCTCCAGAAGCTCGACGACCGCTGGTCATTCGCCCAGGGATGGGATGCTCCGCCCGGGGTCCGCGAACTGTACTTCTACAAGGAGGTGGACGCATGAGCGCGTTCCCGTACCGGCTCTCGCGCGCGGGCGTCGTGATGACACCCGTCGCCGGCGACCCGCTCGAGGCGGAGGGGGTGCTCAACCCCGCCTCCGGCCGCGGCCCCGACGGCGACCTGTACCTGCTGCCGCGTCTCGTCGCCGAGGGCAACGTCTCGCGCGTCGGCCTCGCCCGCGTGATCACGGAGGACGGCGTCCCGGTCGCCGTCGAACGCCAGGGCGTCGTCCTCGAACCGGACCGCCCCTTCGAGCGCGGCCGATCGAACGCGGGCGTCGAGGACCCGCGCATCACGTTCATCCCGTCGCTCGGGCTGCACGTGATGACGTACGTCGCCTACGGACCGCTCGGCCCGCACACCGCCGTCGCGATCTCCGACGACCTGCGCGCCTGGCGGCGGCTCGGCCCGGTGTCGTTCGAGTACGACGACGAGCTCGGCATCGACCTGTCGCTCTTCCACAACAAGGACACCGTGTTCTTCCCCGAACCGGTCACCGCGCCCGACGGCACGCCGAGCCTCGCCGTGCTCCACCGGCCGGTGTGGGATCTGGGCGAGATTCGTCCGGGCGAGGGCGAGCATCCCCCAGCCGGCGAGAGCCGTCCGAGCATCTGGATCGCGTTCATCCCCGTGGATGCCGTGCAGAGCGACCTGCGCGAGCTGGCGCGCTGGCGGCAGAACCGGTTCCTCGCGGGTCCCGAGTTCCCGTTCGAGGAGCTCAAGATCGGTGCGGGCCCGGCGCCGCGCCGGGTCCCCGAAGGCTGGCTGCTCATCCACCACGGTGTCACCGGCCGACTGGAGTCGGGGGTCGCGCAGCAGAAGAACGTCAACTACGCCGCCGGCGCGATGATCCTCGACGGCGACGAGCCGTGGCGGGTGCTCGACCGCACCCCTGAGCCCCTGCTCTCGGCCGAGACGGAGGACGAGCGGAGCGGAATCGTGCCCAATGTCGTGTTCCCGACCGCCATCGAGACGGTGGACGGCCGCGACTGGGTGTTCTACGGCATGGCGGACTCGAAGATCGGCGTCGCGCTGCTAGAGCGGGTGCCCTCGTCCGACTGACGTCACGCCCGCGTCCCGCACCTCGCACTCGGCGGGAACGATGCCTGGTGCCCGCGCTCCGCACGGCGGTACAGTGAGCGCGTTCCCGGCCGGCGAGGTGGTGACATGGGCGACACCGTTGGGCAGATGCGGCGCACTCCGCTGCTCAAGGCGGAGGGCGCCGCCATTGTCGCGGGCGCCGCGGCGTTCGTCCTCGCGGGCATCGTCGCGCTCCCGCTGTTCTGGGGTCGCGACCTGCCGATCGCGGGACCGGACTCCGTCGGCCAGTTCGTCGCGTACGCGGGCGGGATCGTCGCCGTCCTGGCGTACGTGGTCGGGAGGCTGTGGATGCGCGACGGTCTCACCCCGTTCGCCGCCTCCGGCGAGCGGCGGCGGCCGGGCGTCTCCCCGGTCGACGTGTTCGACACCATCGCCATCGCCGTGGCGCACGGCGTCATCGCGCTCCTCGGCTGGCTGGTGCTCGGAACAGTGCTCGCCGACGGCTTCCAGGACGCGACGGTGTACTTCCTCTCGGCATCCGCACTCGCCGCGACCGCGGCGGCCGTCACCGGGTACGCCGTGTTCCTGTCGGCGGTCAACATGAGCCTGATGCGGCTGTCCACGGTGCTCGCCGCCTTCGTCATCGTCGGCATCCTCACGGCGATGCTCAGCGCCCCGGACCCGCACTGGTGGATGCTGCACCTGAGCGCCCTGGGCATGACCCAGTCGATCTCGTCGCTCTCGTTCAACCTGACCCTGATCATCGCCGGCGTGATCGTCACGGCGATGGCGCGCTACGCGACGGACACGCGCTTCCTGGCCCCGGTGTCGGAGGGTGATCCGGTCGCCGACCGTCGACGCGCCGCGCTCATTCGGGTGCGCGTCGGACTCATCCTCATCGGGGTGCTCCTCGCGGGGGTCGGGCTCTTCCCGCTGAACGTCTCGCAGGTGTTGCACAACGTGTCGGCGGTCGGGATGGTGCTGGTGTTCTCGCTCGTCGTCTTCTGGGTGCGGGCTGCACTGCCGGAGGCTCCGATCGCGTTCTTCGTGCTCGGTTACGTGTTCTTCGCGACGATCGTCGCCGTCCTGCTGTTCTTCGTCGTCGGCTACTACGTGCTCACGGCGACAGAGCTCGTGGCCGGCGTCGTGGTGTTCGCCTGGCTCATCGTCTACCTGCGCGTCAGCGGCGCGGTCGGCCGGAGGTCGCCCGCGGGCCGGCCGGAGGAGCCGCCTCTCGCTTCTGCTGCCGGTCGAGCGCAGCGTCCAGAGTGATCGCCGCTCGGATCAGCGCGAGGTGGGTGAACGCCTGCGGGAAGTTGCCCAGCTGCAGCCCCGCCGGGTCGATCTCCTCGGCGAACAGCCCCAGGTGGTTGCCGTAGGTCAGCATCTTCTCGAAGGCGTACTGCGCCTCGTCGATCCTGCCCGCATCCGTCAAGGCGTTCACGTAGAAGAAGGAGCACAGCGAGAAGGTCCCCTCCGCACCGGGCAGGCCGTCCGGCGACGCGGCCGGGTTGTAGCGGTACACCAGACTGTCGGTCACCAGCTCCTCGGTAATGGCGTCGAGCGTCGACAGCCACATCGGGTCCTGCGGCGAGATCATGCCGACCAGCGGCATCAGCAGGGTGATCGCATCCACGACGTCGGTGCCCGGGTACTGCACGAACGCCTGCCGGTCCGGATTCCAGCACCGGGTGAACACCTGCTCGTAGATGGCATCGCGCGCCTCGAGCCACTCCTCGAGAGGAGCGGGCAGCCCCCGGTCGCGGGCGATGGCGATGGCCCGGTCGAAGGCGACCCAGCACATGATGCGTCCGTACGTGAAGTCCTTGCGGCCGCCGCGCGTCTCCCAGACGCCCTCGTCCGGCTGGTCCCAGTTCGCCACCAGCCAGTCGAGGATCCGGCACAGCTTGCTCCAGCCGGGATGCCCGATCGGCCGGTAGCGCTCGGTGGCGTACAGCGCGTCGAGCGCCTCCCCGTAGATGTCGAGCTGCAGCTGGTCGGCGGCGCCGTTGCCGATGTTCACCGGACGCGACCCCGCGTACCCCTCGAAGTCCTCCAGTTCGCGCTCTTCCAGGTCGGAGGAACCGTCGATCCGGTACATGATCTTCAGCGGGCCCGAGCTCTCCCCGGCCTGTTCGGCGACCCGGTCGGAGACCCACAGCGCGAACGCGATCGCCTCCTCGGTGTAGCCGAGCGCGAGCAGCGAGAAGACGGAGAACGAGCCGTCGCGGATCCAGGTGTAGCGGTAGTCCCAGTTGCGCACTCCCCCGAGCTGCTCGGGTAGCGCGGCCGTCGGCGCGGCGACCAGTCCGCCGCTCGGCGCGTACTGCAGCAGCTTCAGCACCATGGCGGATCGCTCCACCGACTCGCGCCAGCGGCCCGCGTACGTGCTGCGCTGAAGCCACTCGCGCCAGAACGCCACGGTCTCGCGGAAGGCCGTCTCTCCGGCGTCCGCGGTGAGCGGCTCGGCTCCGGACTCCGGCGCGGTCTGGAAGACGAAGAGCCGGAGTTCTCCCGCGGAGACCGTGACCGTCGCATCCACATCGCCACCGGCGAGGTCGAGGCCGCCCAGCTCATCCGCCGTCAGCCCGGTGAGGGACGCGCGGACCGCGTCGCCCTCGAACACCACGCCGCCGTCGACTGCGCTCGCCGTGTGGTGACGCCGACCGAAGTCGAACCGCGGACGGCACTCGATGTGGAAGTCCAGTTCGCCACGGACCACCCGGATGCCGCGCAGCACCATGCGGTTGTCGCTCGGGATGGTGGGCTCGTCGGCGACGGGCATGAAGTCGATCACCTCGCCGACTCCGGACGGACACATGAACCGGGTGATGAGGACGGCCGTCTGCGGGAAGTACATCTGCTTGATCCGCATCCCGTCGTCCTCCGCCCGGATGCGGAAGAAGCCGCCCTTCTCGCGGTCGAGCAGCGACGAGAAGACCGCCGGCGAGTCGAAGCGCGGTGCACAGAACCAGTCGATCGACCCCTCGGTCGAGACGAGGGC
Organism: Leifsonia sp. 1010; assembly: GCF_031455295.1. NCBI lineage: Bacteria > Bacillati > Actinomycetota > Actinomycetes > Micrococcales > Microbacteriaceae > Leifsonia > Leifsonia sp. 1010. The sequence goes on along the minus strand of NZ_JAVDSL010000002.1, from coordinate 130,335 downwards.
CACCGTCTGCAGGTCGCCGATCAGTCCGTGGTCGGCGATATCCGGGAACGCGTTCTCGGTTGCGGCCATGATGTGCCCCCTCCGGTCGATGGCGGGATGGTAACCCCGCGGACACGTGACCGGCGAGAGAGATCTTCGGCTCCGGTGGATTGCCGTCTACCCGAGGGCGCACCCGCGGAGCTAGCATCCGGGCGGAGTCCGCCCTCCCGATCGGAGGTCACCATGACCGCAGCAGCCGTCGGCGTCTCGCACGCATCGGTCCGGCGCCTGATCGCGCCGCTCGCGCTCGCGCAGTTCATCTGCAGCTTCGCGGGCTCGAACATGAACGTGATGATCAACGACATGTCGAAGGATCTCGACACGACCGTCCAGGGCATCCAGGTCAGCATCACGCTGTTCCTGCTGACCATGGCCGCCCTGATGATCCCGGCGGGCAAGCTGACCGACAAGATCGGCCGGAAACGCTGCTTCACCCTCGGGCTCATCGTCTACGGCATCGGCGCGATCATCAGCGCGCTCTCCCCCGGGCTGTGGGCGCTCATCCTCGGCAACAGCATCCTCGAGGGGATCGGGACGGCGCTGCTGATCCCGCCGGTCTACATCCTGACCACCCTCTACCTGCCGGACATCGCGACGCGTGCCTGGGCGTTCGGGATCATCAGCGCGCTCGGCGGCATCGGCGCCGCCGCCGGTCCGCTGATCGGCGGCCTGATCACCAGCGCGATCAGCTGGCGGGCTGCGTTCCTGTTCCAGGCGCTCATCATCGTGATCATCCTGCTGCTCAGCCGTCGTCTGACCGACCCGGTGCCTGCCGACCCCGACCGGCCGTTCGACGTCGTCGGCGCTGTGCTCTCCGCCCTCGGACTGTTCGTGCTGGTGCTCGGCATCCTCGCGGCCGACACCAGCGTCCCGCTGATGATCGCCCTCGTCCTCGCCGGGATCGTCATTCTCGCCGGTTTCTTCTGGTGGGTGCGCAGCCGCGAGCGCGCGGGCAAAGAGGTGCTGCTCTCCACTGCCTTATTCAAGAACCGGGTGTCGAACATCGCGCTGATCACCCAGAACCTGCAGTGGGTGCTGCTGATGGGCACGTCGTTCACGGTGTCCGCCTACCTCCAGGTGGTGCGCGGTCACAACGCCATCGAGACCGGCGTCATCTTCACCGCGGCGACGGTCGGACTGCTCCTGACATCGCTGGTGGCCGGGAGGCTGGCGAAGCGCTTCTCGCAGCGGGGTCTCATCCTGACCGGGTTCGTGCTCTGCATCCCCGGGGTGGTGCTGCTGATCTGGCTGGTGGCGGTGAGCACGACGGAATGGTCGTTCGTGCCCGGGCTGTTCCTGATCGGCGCCGGGCTCGGACTGATGCTCACGCCGTCGGTGAACGTCGTGCAATCGGCGTTCCCCGAGAAGGCGCAGGGCGAGATCTCCGGGCTGTCGCGGAGCGTATCCAACCTGGGATCGACGCTCGGCACGGCGATCGCCGGCACCATCCTCGTCGCCAACATCGACGCGGGCGGGGCGGCGTACGGCACCGCGATGGCCGTGCTGGCGATCCTCGGCGTCGGCGGCCTGATCGCCGCGCTGTTCCTGCCGGAGGACCGTCACCGGCGCGCGACCGCGTGAACGGCGGCGGATTCCGCCGTCGCTGTCGAGAATGCGGCAGGGTGTTCGTGTAGACGGTGAGAGCGCACCCCTCAGCGGCGCTCCGGAGAGGAACACGACAATGACCCAGTACCTGCTCAGCGTCTACCAGCCGGATGGAGCAGCTCCGGCGCCCGAGGTGCTCGCCGCCATCGGACGCGACCTCGACGCCCTGAACGCCGACATCCGGGCCGCCGGCGCGTGGGTGTTCTCGAACGGCCTCCTCCCGATCTCCGCCTCCACCGTGCTGCGCCCGCAGGATGGCGACGTCCTGGTCACCGACGGCCCGTTCGCCGAAGGCAAGGAGCATCTCGGCGGCTTCACGATCGTGGAGGCGCCCGACTTGGATGCGGCACTCGAGTGGGGCAGGCGGCTCGCGCTGGCCACCACGCTGCCGATCGAGGTGCGGCCCTTCGCGGAGTGACGGGAGCACCCGGGATGGAGAACGGTGCAACGGTTCCGCTGCCGGACGCCGACGCGATCACGTCGGTGTTCCGCGAACAGTACGGCCGCGCCGTCTCCGTGCTGTACCGCGTCTTCGGCGACCTCGACCGCGCAGAGGATGCGGTGCAGGACGCCTTCGCCGTCGCCGCCGAGCGCTGGCCGTGCGACGGCATTCCACCCGCACCGGCCGGCTGGATCATCACGACGGCCCGTCGCCGCGCGATCGACCGGCTGCGACGGGATGCGGTCGGGCGCGAGAAGGAAGCCGAGGCGGCCCTGCTGCGGCAGCTGACCGACGACGGCCATGCGGATGCCGACGAGGATGCCGACGACCCCGCCGACGCCATCGCCGACGACCGCCTCCGCCTCGTCTTCACCTGCTGCCATCCCGCCCTGTCGCCGGAGGCCCGCGTCGCCCTGACCCTCCGCCTGCTCGGCGGGCTGACCACCGCCGAGATCGCCCGGGCGTTCCTCGTGCCCGAGCCGACGATGGCGCAGCGCATCTCGCGCGCGAAGGCGAAGATCCGCGACGCGCGCATCCCGTACCGCATCCCCTCCGCCGACGACCTCCCCGCCCGGCTACGGTCCGTGCTGGCCGTGGTGTACCTCGTGTTCAGCGAGGGGTACGCAGCGAGCGCCGGCGACCGGCTCGTACGGGAGGAGCTGTGCACGGAGGCGATCCGGCTGGCGCGCGAACTGCGTTCCCTGCTGCCGGACGAGGAGGAGGTGCTCGGCCTCCTCGCCCTGCTGCTGCTGGTGGATGCGCGCCGAGCGGCCCGGGTCGACGCGGCGGGCGCTCTCGTCCCGCTCCCCGAGCAGGACCGGTCCCGCTGGAACGCGGAGCAGATCGCCGAGGGCCACGAGCTAGTCCGGAAATGCCTGGCGCGCGGGCGGCCGGGTCCGTATCAGCTGCAGGCGGCCATCCAAGCGGTGCATGACGACGCCCCGACGGCCGCGGACACGGACTGGCCGCAGATCGTCGCCCTCTACGACCAGCTGCTGCGCGCCTCCCCCACGCCCGTGGTCGCGCTGAACCGTGCGGTCGCCGTAGCCGAGGTGCAGGGACCGGATACGGGCCTGGCCGCGCTGGACCCGCTGCGCGAACCGCTCGCCGGCTTCTACCTGCTCCACGGCGTGCGGGCCGGGCTCCTGCTGCGCGCCGGGCGGACGGCCGAGGCCGCGCACGAATACGGCGTCGCCGCCTCGCTGTGCGGCGGTGACGCCGAGCGGGCGTTCCTGCTCGAGCGACGGGACGCCCTCACGCGGCGGGACTGACCGGCCCTTCCCCGCCCGCGGTCTCAGGCGCACAGTGGATGCCATGGACATCGCCTTCCTCGGGCTCGGCCGCATGGGCCGCGAGCTGGTCACCCACCTCATCGACGCCGGTCACCACGTCACCGCGTGGAACCGCTCCCCCGGACCGGCCGAAGCCGTCGGACGCCGGGGCGCTCGCATCGCGTCCTCCGCCGCCGAAGCGGTCGAGGGGGCGGACGCCGTCATCACCGTTCTGTTCGGCCCGGAGGCCGTCCGCGAGACCGTGCTCGAGCCGTCCCTCCCGATCCCGGAGGGAGCGCTGTGGATCGACATCACGACCGTCGCGCCCTCCGACGCGACCGACTTCGCGGCGTGGGCCGAGGATGCGGGCGTGCGCTACATCCACTCGCCGGTGGTCGGTTCGCTCGCGCCCGCACGTGCCGGGAGTCTCGCGGTGCTGATCGGCGGCGAGCACGACGCCGCCCGCGATGCCCGCACCGTCGTGGCCCTCTGGGCCGACCCCGACAAGATCCGCACCTTCGATCGTCCGGAGAAGGCGGCCGCCGCCAAACTGGTCGCCAACCTGGCGCTGGCGATCTCGATGGAGGCGCTCAGCGAATCCCTCCGGCTCGGCACCGCCGGCGGCCTGTCATCCGACGAGGCGCTGTCGATGCTGCCACTGACCACGATCGCCCCGATCGCGGGCATGAAGGGACCCGTCGTCGCGTCGGGCGACTTCGACGACACCCAATTCTCCGCCTCCCTGCTCGCCAAGGATCTCCGCCTGATGATCGGCACCGCCGACACCCCGCTCCCCGCGGCAGCCCTCGTCGCCGCCGAGCTGCAGCGAGCGGTGGATGCGGGCCTCGGCGACAAGGACTTCTCGGTGATCGCGCGCGACCGCTGAGCCCACGTGACCTAGACTCTCTGCCTGTGCAGAGAATCAAGGGACTCGACGGGATCCGGTGCTTCGCCGTCCTCGCGGTGATCGCAGCGCACGCCCATGTCTCGTGGATGCACGGCGGCGGATTCGGCGTCGACGTCTTCTTCGTCCTGAGCGGCTACCTCATCACGACGCTGCTGCTCCGGGAGCACGAGAAGCTGGGACGCATCGACCTGCTGCGCTTCTGGGGCCGCCGCATCCTCCGCCTGGTTCCCGCGCTCCTGCTGCTCGTCCTGGTCGTCGACACCATCGCACTGTTCCTCCCCGGCCGGTTCGGGACGCTCGCCCCGGCGACCCTGTCGTCCACGCCGGGCGTGCTGTTCTACTTCTCCAACTGGCTCATCGTCATCACCAACAGCGGAGCGCTCGGCGCGTTCGGACCGCTCTGGTCGCTCTCCGTCGAGGAGCAGTTCTACATCCTCTGGCCGCTGCTGGTCATCCTGGCGCTGCGCTTCCGCCGGCCGCTGCGCGCCCTCACCATCCTCATCGGCGTGCTGGTGCTGGCGGTCGTGGTCTCGCGCTTCCTCGTCTTCGACCCGAGCAACCTGTACCAGACGTTCGCGACCACCTTCCGCGTCGACATGCTGCTGATGGGCGCCCTGCTGGCGGTCGCGTTCCACGCGGGCGCCGGGAACATCCTCCGCCGCGTCTCCGCGTGGGCAGTGGGCCCGGCGCTCGTCTACCTCGCCGCGGTCGCGGTGCTCGTCCCCGAATTCAACGTGGCCGGCGCCGAGAAGAAGGTCTACCTGTACTACACGATCGGTCTCCCGGCGGTCGGCATCGCGACCTGCGCGCTCATCGCCTTCCTCGTGACGCACCAGAGCTCGCTGCTCACCCGGATCTTCTCGCTGCCGCCGTTCGACTACCTGGGCCGCATCTCCTACGGCATGTACCTGTGGCACTACCCGATCATCCTGCTGCTCCAGGTGCGCTTCGCCCCGGACCCGAACATCACCCTCCTGCTGGCGCTCCCCCTCACGGTGGCCGCCGCGACGGTGTCGTGGTTTGCTCTGGAGCGCCCGCTCGCGCGACGCTTCCACCACCGCCTGGTCGCGCGTCCGCGGGTAACGGGCCCGGCGACGGTCGGCGCGGGACTCGACTGACCCGATGCGACGCGGAAGCGGCCAGAAGCGCTTCGCCCGCGGGATCCTCGCCAACGTCGCCATCCTGCTGGCCCTCGTCTGCTGCACACCCGCGGCGGCCGGGCCGTCCATTCCCATTCGCATGGCGGCCATCGGGGACTCGATCACAGCCTTCACGGACCGCGTCGGCACCCCGACCGGGTGGTCGTGGGTGCGCAGCGCGGCGACGGGCCGCGTGGTGGATGCCGGCGGCTTCCGCTACTGGGGCGACGACACGGCGCAGCTGCTGGCGGGGACCCGGCCGGTCGACGCGGATGTCATCGTCGTCATGGCCGGCACGAACGACATCGGCGACGGGAGCCATCCCGTTCCGACCGCCTGGACCCTGCAGAACATCACCGCCATCTTCGCGAAGGCCGGCGTGCGCACGAAGATCCTGTCCGCCGTCGCTCCGAAGAACGCGGCACCCGCCCAGACATCGGCGCTCAATGCCCGCCTCCGCGAGCTCGCCGCCCGCTCCGGCTGGTCGTTCGTCGACCCCTGGGCGAGTGTCCGCGCCCCCGACGGCAGGTGGATCGAGGGCACGACCGCCGACGGCATCCACCCGACCGTCTGGTCCGGTGCGACGGCCGGCCTGGTCATCCGCGCAACGGTCCTCGCCCTCGCGCAGCGTGAGTCTCTGGGAGCGCGCTAGGTATCTGCGATTCCCGAACAGGGTTACTTCCGGCCGCCCGCGGAGTACGTTCGGGGCATGCTCATCCTGGTCATCGTCCTCATCGTGCTCTGGCTGATCCTCGCGATCGTCGGCTTCGCCATCAAGGGGCTGCTGTGGCTGGGGATCATCGGCATCGTGCTGGTGATCGCGACCCTGGTGATCGGCCTGGTGCGGCGCTCGACGCTGGCCAAGCGCAACCGCACCTGAGAGGTCGCCGCTACACCGCCACAACGGGGATGGGCGGCGTAGAATCGCGGTCACAGCGTCCAGGACCCCGGCGCGACTCGCAATGATTCGGGGCCCGCAATGTCGCAACTGTCTCCACGCTCGACGGGCCTGCAGCCCACGGGCATACGCACCACCACCGCACGTACGACCGCACGCGACGGGGGCTACTCCGAACTCGCGACGATGGTCCGTGAGGCCGGTCTCCTGCACCGCCGCTACGGCTACTACTGGACCAAACTCATCCTGGTCCCCGTCGTCACCGCGGCGATGATCGCCGCGTTCGTCATCATCGGCGACAGCTGGTGGCAGCTCGCCACCGCCGTGGTGTTCGCGTTCGTCTTCACGCAGATCGCCTTCCTCGGCCACGACGCCGCCCATCGCCAGATCTTCCGGTCCGGGCGCTGGAACGACTGGATCTGCCTCATCGTCGGCGACCTGTTCGTCGGGATGAGCTACGGCTGGTGGCAGCACAAGCACACGCGCCACCACGCCAATCCCAACCAGGAGGGCGCCGATCCCGACATCGAGCTCCCGGTGATGTCGTTCACCCCGGCTCAGGTGGCGGCGAAACGCTCCCGGCCGGTGCGTTGGCTGATCGGACACCAGGGCTGGTTCTTCTTCCCCATCCTGCTTCTCGAGGGTCTGTCGCTGCACGCGTCGAGCGTCCGGCGGGTGTTCGCGCGCGGTGAGCTGCGGCGCCGGGCCGTGGAGGTGTCGTTCCTCGCGGTCCGCATCCTCGGATACCTTGCCCTCGTGCTCCTGGTCCTCCCGCCGGGCAAGGCGGCCGCGTTCCTCGGCGTCCAGCTGGGACTGTTCGGCTTCTACATGGGCATGTCGTTCGCGCCGAACCATAAGGGGATGCCGCTGGTGCCGCACGACATGAAGCTCGACTTCCTCCGCCGGCAGGTGCTGATGAGCCGCAACATCCGCGGCGGACGCACCATCGACTTCCTGATGGGCGGCCTCAACTACCAGATCGAGCACCACCTCTTCCCGTCGATGCCGCGCCCGCACCTGCGTCGGGCCGCACCGATGATCCGCGCCTTCTGCGACGCGAACGGCACCCGCTACACCGAGACGGGTCTCCTGCAGTCGTACGCGATCGTCACGCGCCACATCAACCAGGTCGGCCTCGGAGACAAGGACCCGTTCAGCTGCCCGCTCCTGGAACTGCGTCAGGTCGCGTCGAAGACGGAGTGAGGGCCGCGTTGCGAGCGCGGTGCGCAATACACACGAGAAAGCCCGGCCGCACGCTACATGTGACCGGGCTTTCCGTTGGTGCGCCCCCAGGGACTTGAACCCTGAACCCATTGATTAAGAGTCAATTGCTCTGCCGATTGAGCTAGAGGCGCATCCGATCCGGTTTCCCGAACCGAGGCTCAACATTAGCATCCGTTTCGCGGTTCTCGCCAATCGAGGATCGCTCGGTTCAGCGGAGCTCCTTCCGGGGCATCACGACCTCTTTGATGATGAGGATGATGCCCGCCGAGATCGGGATGGCGACGAGCGCTCCGGGCAGACCGAACAGCGTCGAACCGGCGAGCGCCGAGATCAGGACGACCGATCCGGGCACCTGCACCGCCTTCCCCATCACCCGCGGCGTGAGGATGTACGCCTCCACCTGCATGTAGACGAGCATCAGCACGAGCACCACCACGCCGCTGACCGGCGAGTGGATGAACGCGAGCACCGACATGACGGCCGTCGTCAGCACCGTCCCGATGAGCGGGATGAGCGTGATGAAGAACGCGGCGAGCGCGATGAGGAATGCGCCGGGGACACCGGTGGCGAGAAGCAGGATGAGGCTGAAGACCGAGTTGCAGAACGCCAGCACGACCATCCCGCTCAGGTACTTGCCGAAGTTCTGCAGGATGCGCTCGGCGTAGCTCTCGAACCGGTCGCGGTGCGAGCGGCGCACCAGCCGGTACGCGGCCTGCTTGGTGGAGTCGTAGGAGGCGATGAAGTAGATGGTGAGGATGGCGATGAAGAAGCCGGTGGTGACCGCGTTCAGCACCGACAGGCCGAACCCGACGAGCCCGTTGCCGATGGTCGCCCACGTCTGCGGGTTCTGCACCTGCTCGGAGATCCACGAGACGACCTGCCCGACCACCCCGTTGCTCGCGTCGTTGACGGTGTCGAACCAGCCCTCGGCGCGAAGCTTCGTGATCTCCTGCGGGACGGCCGCCGCCAGGAACGAGATCTGCTGGACGATGAGCGGCACCACCACCCAGATGATCGCGACCAGCACGGCGACGATGATGAGGATGACGGTGGTGATGGCCCAGCCGCGGCGCATCCCGCGGCGCTGGAACCAGCGGATGAGGGGATCGAGTCCGACGGTCGCGAACATCGCCAGGAAGACCGAGAAGATGATCGAGCGCAGGCCGTACAGCATGTAGCCGGTCGCGACCGCGCCGATGGCCCCGAGCGCGATCAGGTAGCCGAACAGGAACGGGCTGCGGCGCATCGGGGGTTCCGGGGCAGCGGCGGCGGCACGCTCCCGCGCACTCACGGGTCGCCGGATGAAACGCATGGTGCCTCCGCTCCGCCCCGCAGGGCTACCGCGAGCGTATTGGGAGGCGGCGCCGGGCAACAAGCTTCGGCGGGAGGCCGCGGTCGTGCGCGGGGCGGGCGGCCCCTTAGAGCATGTCGTCGAAGGGACGGCCGTCGCGCCCGTCACCGGAGCCGTCGGCCGGCTCGGCCGTGGGCTTCCGCGGTGCCAGCTGCGCGGTCAGGCTCCGCAACTGCGCGACCAGCTCGTCGTCCTCGATCTCGACCCCCATGAGCTCGACCGGCTCGCTCACGATCTGGCTCGCGGGTCCGATGAGCAGCTCCACCTTGTCCGTGTCTCCCTGCATCGTGCGTCCCGGCACGAAGATCGTGTCGGCGATATCGTGCCGGGCGAGTGCCCGCGCGTAGTCCATCAGCGCTTCCGCGAGCGCATCCCCGGTATAGAACGTTGAGCCTGCGTACACGATCTTTCGCATGTTTCCACAGGTACCCTCCGGCACCCCGGCTGCCAAGGGTGCGACGCTAGGCTCGGATCGTGCCCGACACCGCATCCACCGCCCTCGCCGCCGACCTCGACCTCGCCCTCCGGCTCGCAGAAGAGGCCGACCGCATCTCGTTGACGCATTTCCTCGACCGCGACCTGCACGTCGAGACCAAGCCCGACCGCTCGCCGGTGACGGAGGCCGACCTCGCGGTCGAGCGCGCCATCCGCGAGACGATCGCCGCCGAGCGCCCGGAAGACGGCATCCTCGGCGAGGAGTACGGAACAGAGGGCGACACCACCCGTCAGTGGATCATCGACCCGATCGACGGCACCGCCAACTATCTGCGCGGGGTGCCGGTCTGGGGCGCGCTGATCGCCCTCGCCGTTGACGGCGTCCCACGCGTCGGCGTCGTCAGCTCCCCCGCGCTCGGCCGGCGCTGGTGGGCGGTGACCGGCGGCGGGGCATGGACGACGGATGCGCCCGGCGCCGAGCCGCGCCGCATCCGTGTCTCCGGCGTCGCCGACCTCGAGCACGCGTCACTCAGCTTCCAGAGCATCGCCCAGTGGGACGAAGCCGGCTACCTCGACCGCCTCATCGCCCTCACCCGCCGTATCTGGCGCGACCGCGCGTACGGCGACATGTGGTCGTACATGCTGCTGGCCGAGGGACTGGTGGATGCGGTGGCCGAGTTCGGCGTGAAGACCTACGACCTCGCCGCGCTCATCCCCATCGTGGAGGAGGCGGGCGGCACGTTCACGTCGGTGGACGGCACACCCGGCCCGGGCAACGGGTCGTCGCTCGCCTCGAACGGCCTGCTGCATCCTGCGCTGCTCGAGGCGCTCGCCGACGCCGGGCCGCTGCCCTAGGCTGACCCCGATGAGCGCACAGACCCCCACGACGACGGAGCCGCTGGTCCACATCGCGAACTTCCGGATGGACTTCGGGCGTACGACGGTGATCCGCGATCTGTCCTTCGACATCAACCGCGGCGAGACGTTCGGGTTCCTCGGCAGCAACGGCTCCGGCAAGACCACCACCATCCGCGCGCTGCTCGGCATCTACCAGCCGACGGCGGGCGTCCTGCACATCGACGGCAAGCCGTTCAGCCCGGAGGCCGGCGAGCGCCTCGGCTACCTGCCGGAGGAGCGCGGGCTCTACAAGAAGGAGTCCGTGATCGATGTCATGGTCTACTTCGGTCGACTCAAGGGCCTCGGCGCCGAGCAGGCCAGGCGGTGGTCCCGCTCGTATCTCGAACGCGTGGGGATCGGCGACAAGGAGAAGGTGCGGCTCGACAAGCTCTCCGGCGGCCAGCAGCAGAAGGTGCAGCTGGGCGTGACGATCATGAACGATCCGGAGCTGCTCATCCTCGACGAGCCGACGAAGGGCTTCGACCCGGTGAACCGCCGTCTGCTGATGGACATCATCGACGACCAGAAGCGCGCGGGCTCCACCGTCATGATGGTGACCCACCAGATGGAGGAGGTCGAGCGGCTCTGCGACCGCGTCATCCTGCTGAAAGACGGCGGCGCGCGCGCCTACGGCACGGTCGAGGAGGTGCAGGAGCAGTTCGGCGGCACCATCGTCCAGGTCGACCACGACACCGAGCGCCTGCCCGACTCGCCCGCCTACCGCATCCTGTCGGATGAGAGCGGCCACGCCGAACTGGAGGCCGTGGACGGCGTCGACCCCTCGGCGATCCTGCGAGGGCTCGTGGATGCGGGCATTCCCGTCTCCCGCTTCTCCCCCACCCGGAAGTCGCTCGACGACATCTTCGTCGAGGTCTACGGCGCCGAGAGCCGCGAGGAGGACTGACCATGGCCCGCCACAATCTGAGCACCGTCATCTCGTTCGAGTTCCGCCGCACGATCACGAAGCGGCGGTTCTGGGCGATCACCCTCATCATCCCGATCCTCGTCTTCGGCCTCGGCGGCCTGATCATCGCCTCGAACGTGTCGACCGCGAACACCGCCGACCAGCAGAAGAACTCGCGCTTCGAGTTCCTCTACACCGACGACTCCGGCCTCATCGACGCGACGATCGCGAAGCAGTACGGCGGCACGCAGATCACCTCCGAGGCGGAGGGGGTCGAGGAGGTCCAGATCGGCGGAACGCCCGCCTACTTCGCCTACCCCGCCGATCCCGCGAAGCAGACCGTCCGCGTCTACGGTGAGGACTCCGGCGTCTTCCAGAACAGCAAGTACTCGGCCGTCGCCGAGTCGCTCCTCTCGGCGAGCGTCGAGCAGAAGCTGGACAGCCCGACCGATGTCGCCGTGCTCCGCGGGGATGTGAAGACCTCGACCACGACATTCGCCGACGGCAAGCGGGCGCCAGGCTTCGAAGCGATCCTCCCGGCCCTCGTGTTCCTGGCCGCCTTCTTCATCGTCATCGTGTTCCTCGGCAACCAGATGCTCAACTCCACGCTGGAGGAGAAGGAGAACCGCGTCACGGAGATGATCCTGACGACGATCAACCCGACGAACCTGCTTCTCGGCAAGGTCATCTCGCTCTTCGCAATCGGCATCATCCAGCTGGCGGTGTTCGCGCTGCCCATGCTCATCGGGTACCTGTTCTTCCGCGATCAGTTGCAATTGCCGAACTTCGACCTCAGCGGGCTCGTGTTCGATCCGCAGAAGATGATCGTCGGCGCGCTCATCCTGATCGGCGGGTTCGCCCTGTTCACCGGAACGCTGGTGGCCGTCGGCGCCGTCATGCCGACAGCGAAGGATGCGGCGCCGGTGTTCTCCGTGGTGATCTTCGCCGTCGTCATCCCGCTGTATGCGTCGGGCTTCGCCATCAGCTCCCCGAACTCGCCGATCGTGCAGTTGCTGGCGTACTTCCCGTACACGGCCCCCATCACGGCGCTGATCCTCAACGCCTTCGGGTCGCTACCGCTGTGGCAGGCGATCATCATCATCGTCGAACTCTTCGTGCTCTCCGTCATCGTGCTGCGCATCGCCGTCCGGCTGTTCCGGTACGGATCGATCGAGTACTCGAGCAAGGTGCGGATCCGGGATGTGCTGGGCCGCCGCGCTGACCGCGTCGAGCCGACCCAGCCTGCGAGGGGCGCCTGATGCGCGCCGTCGTCGTGCCGGAGCCGGGAGACGCGGACGCGCTGACCCTCGCCGAGCGGCCCGACCCGGTGCCCGCGGCCGGCGAGGTCCGGATCCGCGTCACGGCCGCCGGGCTCAACGGCGCCGATCTGAGTCAGCGGCGCGGGTACTATCCCCCGCCGCCCGGCGCACCCGACTGGCCGGGGCTCGAGGTCTCGGGCGTCGTGGACGCGCTCGGAGACGGCGTCGACGCCTGGCACGTCGGAGACCGCGTCTGCGCCCTGCTCCCGGGAGGCGGCTACGCCGAGCTGGTCACGGTCGACGCCGGCCTGGTCCTTCCCGTGCCGGACTCGGTCGACCTGGTCGAGGCGGCCGGACTGCCCGAGGTCGCCGCAACCGTCTGGTCGAACGTCTTCGACCTCGGGCGGCTCGCCGCGGGCGAAGCCCTGCTCGTCCACGGCGGGTCGAGCGGCATCGGGACCATGGCCATCCAGCTGGGCCGCGTACTCGGCGCGGACGTCATCGCCACGGCGGGCAGCGAGGAGAAGGCGGCGTTCTGCCGCGAGGTGGGCGCGCACGCCGCGGTCGACTACCGCACGCAGGACTTCGTCGAGGCCGCTCGGGCCTTCACCGACGGACGCGGAGTGGATGTGGTGCTCGATATCGTCGGCGGCGCGTACATCGCACGCGACCTGGACGCTCTCACGACGGGTGGCCGCATCCTGTCCATCGCCGTCCGCGATCGAACTCCCGCCGCCGTCGACATGGGGCTGCTCATGCGGAAGCGCGCGAGCATCCACGGCACCACGCTGCGCGCCCGGCCGCTCGCCGAGCGCGTCGCGATCATCGCAGCCGTGCGTGCGAACGTGTGGCCGCTGCTGGCCGACGGCCGCGTGCGCCCGGTCATCGACTCGGTGTTCCCGCTGGAGGATGCGGCGGCCGCGCACCGGCGGATGGAGTCGTCGGCCCACCGCGGGAAGATCCTGCTGCGCGTCGGCTGACCGCATCCACCGCTCCCGCCAGCGCCGCGCCGATCGCGTACGCCACCAGGTCCGTCCACTGGAAGGTCGTGCCGAGCACCAGCGCGACGGCCGGAACGGCGTCCGCCAGAGCTGCGGGCACCCCGGTCAGCTGGAACAGCTCGACGGCGGCGCACACGGCGAAGGCGGCAACGGCCACAGCCACTGCGGACGCACGTGGAGAGAGGAACGCGATCACGACCACGATGAGTGCGGCGTAGAGCGCGTCGCCGACGAAGGCCGCGACCGCTCCGTGCATCCCGCGCGCGTCGGTGACTCCGACGACGACCAGCGCGACGCCGACGCAGGCAAGCGCGATACGACGTCTCATGACGCGAGGCTAACGGGACCCGCGCTCCCGCCGCGTCATCCGTGCGGCGCAACCCCGTCCGTCGGTGGGAGGATCGGAGCATGACCGACGACGCCCTCACCGACGACGCCCTGAACTCCCTCCCGAAAGCCGAGCTGCACCTCCACATCGAAGGGACGCTGGAGCCGGAGCTCGCGTTCGAGCTCGCCGACCGCAACGGCATCGACCTCCCCTACGCGACGGTCGAGGAGCTGTCGGCGCAGTACGACTTCGACGACCTGCAGTCGTTCCTCGACCTGTATTACGCGACGATGGCCGTGCTGCGCACCCGCGAGGACTTCGCGGAGCTGACGCGCCGCTACCTCCGCCGCGCGCACGCGCAGGGCGTCCGTCACGCCGAGCTGTTCTTCGACCCGCAGGCGCACACCTCGCGCGGTGTCGCGTTCGACGACGTCGTGGACGGCATCGGCGACGCCTTGGATGAGGCCGAGCGCGAGGTCGGGATGTCCGGTGGCCTCATCCTCTGCTTCCTGCGCGATCAGCCGGTCGCCTCCGCCGAGGAGGCCCTGACCGCCGGGCTCCGCCGCACGGACCGCATCGTCGGTGTCGGACTCGACTCCGCCGAGGTCGGCTACCCGCCGTCGCTCTTCGAGGGCGTCTACGCCCGCGCCCGCGCCCGCGGCCTGCACGCGGTCGCGCACGCCGGCGAGGAGGGCCCGCCCGCGTACGTGCGGGAGGCGCTCGACCTGCTGCACGCGGAGCGCATCGACCACGGCATCCGCTCGATCGAGGATCCGGAGCTCGTCGCGCGGCTGGCGGAGGAGCGCATCCCGCTCACCGTGTGCCCCCTCTCGAACGTTCGCCTGCAGGCGACGCCGGACCTCCGCGACCACCCCCTGCACCGGCTGGATGCGGCGGGCGTCCGCGTCACCGTGAACTCCGACGACCCCGCGTACTTCGGCGGCTACGTCGGGCAGAACTTCGCCGCGGTCCGGGATGCGCTGGGCCTCTCCGCGGATCAGGCCCGCCGGTTCGCCCGCACCTCGATCGAGGCGTCGTTCGCGTCGGACGTCCGCAAGGCGGAACTCCTCGCCGAGCTGGACGGCTGGCAGGCGTGACCCGGCAGGACGTGCGCACCGCCGACGGCCGAGCGCTCCGCTTCTTCGACACGGGCGGCGCCCCGGATGCCCCGGTGCTCGTCTGGCACCACGGCACCCCGCAGACCGGCGCGGTGATCGCGCCGGTGGCCGCTGCCGCCGAGGCGCGCGGGATGCGCGTGCTCTCCGTCACCCGGCCCGGCTATCCCGGCTCGGACGTCCGCCCTGGGCGTTCGATCGCGGATGCGGCGCTCGACATCCTCGCCGTGGCCGACCTCCTCGGCGTGGAACGGTTCGTCACCGTCGGCGCGTCCGGGGGCGGCCCGCACGCTCTCGCGCTGGGAGCCCTAGACCCTGCGCGAGTGGCCGCGATCGTCACGCTCGCCGGCCTCTCTCCCTTCGACGGCTCCCCCGACTGGTTCTCCGGGATGGCGTCCCCCGGCGGTCTGCGCTCCGCCCTCTCCGGTCGCGAGGCCCGGCTGGCCTACGCCGAGACCGCCGAGTTCGATCCCGAGTCATTCACTCCGCGCGACTACGACACGCTGAATGCCGACTGGGGTCCGCTCGGCGCCGACGCGGGCGCCGGGGCCGCGGAGGGCCCGGCAGGCGAGGCCGACGACGACCTGGCCTACGTCTCGCCGTGGGGCTTCGATCTGCGTTCCGTCCGGCCGCCGGTCCTCCTCGTGCAGGGCGACTCCGATCGTGTCGTCCCTCCCCAGCACGCGGCCTCCCTCCTCGAACGCCTCCCCGACGCCGAGCTCTGGATCCGCCCGCGAGAGGGACACATCTCGGTACTGACCGCCCTCGGCGTGACGCTCGACTGGGCGCTGGCCCAGGCGGCGGCGTAGCCACCACCGCGGGCGGCGCCGGACCCCTACGGCTAGACTCGACCTGCCCCCACCTTCGACGGAGTGACATGTCTACGCGCAGCGCACGTGTGGCTCGCGGCCTCATCGCCGCCGGCTTCGCGACCTTCGTCGCCGCGCTGTTCCACGTCGCGGGCGGAGGGCTGCCGCCGAGCGCGGTGGCGTTGACGCTCAGCCTCGTGTTCTCTGGGCTCGGCTGCATCGTCCTCGCCGGCAAGCGGTCGTCGCTGTGGCGGTCGGCCTCGTCGGTCGCGCTCAGCCAGTTCCTGTTCCACGCGCTGTTCTCGTTGAGCCCGTCCGCGCATTTCGCGGGAGCGACCGGCCACCTCCATCCCGGATCGCACCTGACCATGGTGATGGACGGTGCACCCGCCATGCCGATGCCCGCCATGCCGCTCAGCGGATCGTGGATGTGGCTGGCCCACGCCGCCGCCGCCCTTCTCACCCTCGCGGCGCTCCGCTACGGCGAGCGCGTGTTCGTCGCCGTCTCCGAGTTCACCGCCTTCTCGCTGCGGCGACTGCTGACCGCGGTCGCCGTCGTCGACGTGCCGGTGGCGCAGGCGCGGGTCGAGACGGTCCCGGTGGTCCTTCCCGATCGGACGGTCGTGCTCGGGCGTCTCCGGCACCGGGGTCCTCCGGCGCTGATGGGCCCGGCCTGAGCTCTCCGCTCCCCCGCCGGGCAGAGGTCTGCCGCGTCTCGCGGTTCTCCCACCCATCTGCCTACCCGGCCGCAGCACGCGGTCGAGAATCGGACCCTTCTCATGAACACGCGTTTCCTCACGGGCGCGGCCGCCACCGTGGTCGCCGCCGCCCTCGCCCTCTCGTTCCCGCTCGCCGCCAGCGCTCACGTCCGGGTGAACCCGGACCAGGCTCAGCCCGGCAGCTACGCCACGCTCACCTTCAAGGTGCCGACCGAGTCCGCCACCGCCGGCACGGTCAAACTCGAGGTGGATCTGCCCACCGCGACCCCGTTCACCTCCGTCTCCTACCAGCCGCTCACCGGCTGGACGACCCAGGTCGTCACCGAGAAGCTCGCGAAGCCGGTGAAGACGGATGACGGCACCATCACGGAGGCGCCGGTGAAGGTGATCTGGACGGCGGACCCCGGCGTGCAGGTCGCACCTGGCGAGTTCCAGCAGTTCGTCATCTCGGCGGGGGCGGTCCCCGACACCGGCAGCATCCTGCTGCCCACCCAGCAGACCTACTCCGACGGCACGGTCGTGGACTGGGATGAGAAGACCCCCGCCGACGGGAAAGAGCCGGAGCACCCGGCCCCGACCCTCTACGTCACGGACGCGCCGCCCGCGGAGGACGGCGCCACAGGTCCGCTGATGACGAGTACACCGGCCGCGCCTGCGCCGACGGCGTCGTCCGCGGCCAGCGACGCCGTCGCGATCGGTCTCGGGATCGGCGGGCTCGCGCTGGGCGCGATCGCCCTGGTCGTGGCGGTGTTCGCCCTCACGCGCCGCGGCGCGGCGACGAGCCCGCGGGGCTGACGGGGTGACCCGGACAGCCCACGCCCGGATGCGGCCCTCGGCCGTGTCCGCTCTTGCCGGTTTCGCGCTGGCGTGCCTGCTGGCGGTCGTCCCCGCCGCGGCCGCCAGCGCTCACGACTACCTCGTGCAGAGCACGCCGTCGGCCGGCTCCACCCAGTCGACGCCGCTCGAGAGCGCATCCCTCACGTTCAACGACCGCGTGCTCGATCTCAGCGGCGACGGCTCCTCGTCGCTGGTGCAGGTCACCGACGCCGCGAACCGTCACTACGAGACCGGATGCCCGACCATCGCCGACCGCACGGTCACGGCTCCGGTGGCCCTCGGTGCGCCGGGGGCGTACACGGTGACCTGGCAGATCGTCTCGGCGGACGGGCACACCGTGTCCGGCACCATCCCGTTCACCTACCAGCCTCCGGCAGGGACCGCGGAAGCGCCCGGCAGCGACGGCCCGCCGGCGTGCGCGGCGGGTGCGGCCACAGCGGGTGGACAGAGCACCGGCGCCGCGACGTCGAGTCCGGCCCCGGCCGCCGAGGCGACCGCGAGTTCGGGCTCCGGAAGCATCGCGCTGGTGATCGGCATCGGCGTCGGGATCGTGGTGCTCGCTCTGCTCGGCGTGCTCGTGGTCGTGCTCACCGGTCGCCGACGCCCCGCTCAGCCGAAGGCGGACGAAGAGTCCTGACCACTCCGCGCCGGCGGACGAACGACCGTCGTCCGCCGGCGCGGAACCACCACCCCGTCACTGACGAGCCATCGCCACCCGCAGTCGCTCGTCGTCGTCGATGAAGTGGTCGTTGTCGTCCAGCCCGGCATCGAGCTGCACCCAGCGGATGCGCCCGGTGAACCGGCTCGTGGCGGTCGTGTAGTCGGGCGAAACGGGAGTCCCCGACTCGTAGCCCACATCGGTCGTTTCGTCGGCGGAGAAGATCATGGGCTGGGTGACCCCGATCCGCCCGGAGCCGACCTCCCGGCCGTCGTAGTAGAGCGTGACGTCGCCGCCCTTCGCCAGGCCGCCGCCGTCGTAGGCGAACTCGGCGCGCACCTGCCGCGTGCCCGCCGGCACCGGTTCCCCGGCTTCGGTCGTGAACAGCTGGATGCCCAGGACGTTGTACGTGAAGCGCGCGACGCCGTCGACCAGGTAGAGGGCCCATCCACCGAACCGGCCGCCCTGCGCGACCACGACGCCCGACGCTCCGCCGTCCGGGATCTCCAGCTCGGCGGTGACCGAGAAGGAGCGGTTCTTCAGGCTGATGACGCTGTTCTCCGAGAGCCGGCCCATGCCCGGATACAGGAGCTGGCTGTTGCCCTGGACGAGCACCGGCCGCCCGGCCATCTGCGGGCTGAGCCGTTCGGCGGTTCGATCGTCGAGCGGGACCACGTTGTACTTCACCGCCTCGATCAGCCACAGTCTCTGCAGCGCGTGGAGGCGGTCCGGTTGCTCGGCCGAGAGGTCGCGCGCCTGGCTGTAGTCGACGTTCCCGTCGTACAGCTCCCACACGTCGTCGTCGAACGCCGGGACGGTGCCGCCCACCAGGTTCCACGGGGTGCGGTGCTTCGTGACGGCGCTCCACCCCTTGAAGTAGATTCCGCGGTTGCCGAACATCTCGAAGTACTGGAGATCGTGCCGCTCCGGCTCGTCCGCGCCGTCGAACGTGTAGACCATGCTGGTGCCTTCGATCGGCGACTGCTGGACTCCGTTCACGAACGTGGGCTCCGGAAGCCCTGCGGCCTCCAGCACCGTCGGCGCGATGTCGATGCAGTGGGTGAACTGCGACCGCAGACCGCCCTTGTCGGTGATGCGGTCCGGCCAGTGCACGATGGTGCCGTTGCGGGTGCCGCCCCAGTGGGAGGCGACCTGCTTGGTCCACTGGAAGGGCGTGTCCATCGCCCAGGCCCAGCCCACCGCATAGTGGTTGTACGAGCTCGGGCTGCCGAGCTCGTCCAGCTTCGAGAGCAGGAACTCCGGCGTCTCGAGCGCGGCCATGCCGTTGAAGTTGGCCATCTCGTTGAAGGCGCCGTTCAGCGTCCCCTCGGCCGACGCCCCGTTGTCGCCGATGATGTAGTAGATCAGCGTGTTGTCGAGGATGCCGAGGTCGTCGATCGTGTCGAGCACCCGTCCGACATGGTGGTCGGTGTGCTCGAGGAATCCGGCGTAGACCTCCATCTCGCGCTCCAGCACCGGCTTCAGCTCGTCGGGCATGTCGTCCCAGGCCGGGATCTCGGGGTTCCGCGGGGTCAGCTCGGCGTCCGCCGGGATCACCCCGAGCTCCTTCTGGCGCGCGAAGGTCTGCTCGCGGAGCGCATCCCACCCGCCGGCGAACTTCCCGGCGTACTTGTCGGCCCATTCCTTGGGCACGTGGTGCGGCGCATGTGTCGCCCCGGGCGCGAAGTATACGAAGAACGGCTTGTCCGGCATGAGCGCCTTCTGCGTCCGGATCCAGGTGGAGGCGTGGTCGGCGAGGTCCTCCGTCAGGTGGTACCCCTCCTCCGGGGTCGCCGGCGGCTCGACGGGGGTCGTCCCGTCGTAGAGGGCCGGATCCCACTGGTTGTCCTCTCCCCCGATGAACCCGTAGAAGGTCTCGAAGCCTCCACCCGCGGACGGCCAGGCGTCGAACGGCCCCATCGGCGACGACTGCCAGACCGGGACCTCGTGGCACTTGCCGAACTGCGCCGTCGAGTACCCGTTCAGCTTGAGGGTCATCGCGAGGGGCGCCTTGGTGTTCGGCCGCAGCGAGCTGTTGCCGGGGGCCGAAGTCGCCGTCTCGGTGATGCTGCCCATGCCCACCGAGTGGTGGTTGCGCCCGGAGAGCAGCGCCGCGCGGGTCGGGGCGCACAGCGCCGTCGTGTGGAAGCGGTTGTAGGTCAGCCCGTTCGCGGCGAGCCGCTCCGCGTTCGGGGTGGCGCAGGGGCCACCGAAGGCGCTGGATGCGCCGAATCCGACGTCGTCGATGAGGATCACCAGGACGTTCGGCGCACCCTCCGGTGGCCGCAGCGGGGTGATCGGCGGATACGACGTGTCCGGGTCCTTCGCGTCATACGTGGTGAGTCCAGGCGACGGTCGGTCCGGGATCGGCAGGACGCTGCGGGCTGCGCGGTCGATGGCCATGTCGCCCCCTCAGATGCGCCGGCGGCGCGGGGTCACGGCGGCGCCGACGACGGCCGCCTTGGCCACGGGCGCGGGGCCCGGTGTGACGGCGCGGGTGACCACGGCCGCCTTGGCGACGGGCGCGCGGACCACGCCGACCCGTCCGACTCGTGCTGCTCTCAACATCTCAGGCTCCCTGCTCTTCGTGCGCTTCTGCTGCTTCGAGTTCGGCCTCCGCCTCGAGGGCGTCGGCGATGTCCTGGCTGTGGATGCGGCCATCGGCGATGAGCCTGCCTCCGGCCCGGCGTGCGGCGGCCGCGAAGGGTGCCGCCCACAGGTTCTCGTAGACAATCGCACCGGCGACGCTGCCCGGCTCCATCGCCTCGGACAGGGTCGCGATGTCGGCCTCCGCGAGGAAGTCGGCCAGCTGCTCCGCGAGCGTGGCGAGGGCCGACAGGCCCTCCAGCTCCGACAGCTCGACGGCCTCGACCGAGCCGTCCTCGTCCTTGACGAGGACGATCGCATCCACCAGGCGGATGATGCCCGCGTCGACCAGAGCGAGCAGTTCGTCGATCACCTCCCCCGAGAAGTTCTGCTGCCCCGCCGGGAATTCGATGATCACGAAGTCGATCGGGGCGACGGATTCAACGTCATCGGTCATGGTGTACCTCCCACTGGTCCGGTCATTTCCGGCTCAGTGTCGCAGGGAGGGTCCACTCGCGGACAGGCAGTGTTTGCGACGCGTCAGAAACACGAAAGTCCCCCGGATTTCCGGGGGACTTTCGACAACAACACGTGACAGCGACCTGATGGTGGAGATGGGGGGAATCGAACCCCCGTCCACTGCTGTGGTCATGTGCCTTCTACGGGCGTAGCCAGTGAAATCGCTTTCTCGGCCCCGGAGCTTGTCGCTGGCACCTGCTCCGACGGGCCCAGTATCAGTGGAAGTCCCTCTGCACCCTGATGCTCAATGCAGAAGCAAGTCCTCTAGCTGACGCCAGGATCCGGGTAGAGGACGATTCCCGGTCTGACGGTCTCTCAAATGGCGGAGGTGAACTTACGCCGCGAGGGCGAAGTCGGCCTTGGCCGAGACAGTGCTCTTGTTATTGGCACTTATTTTTTCGCATGGATCGTTAACGAGATAACCATGCATCCTCGACCCGCTTCTCACAGTCACGCAGACAATGTCGAAACCGATCATCCCCATGCGCGGCCGAGTGGCCGGGTCGCTGTCACGCGCTGTTGAGTTGTCCAGTTACGGGTGCCGCCGCCAGGGCGGGCAGCTACTCATAGTACAACATCGTCGCGCGGCCGTTTATGCCACCATCGGGGAATGGCCGACACGATCATCACCGTCCAGGGAGAGTACGAGCTGCGGCACCCGGCCGAGCGCGGAGCGGTGCGGCTTCGGGTCTCCTACGAGGGCCCGTCGCGGGATGACGTGCTCGCCCTCACGACGCAGCGCCAGCTCCAGCTCAGCAGCGAACTGCGCGAACTCCACAACCCGCAGAGCGGACCCGTCACTCAATGGTCCTCCGACCAGCTGCGCGTCTGGGGCGACCGCCCGTGGAGCAACGACGGCCGCCGGCTGGACGTCGTGCATCACGCAGAGGTGGGGATCGACGCCCGGTTCAGCGACCTCGCCGCGCTGTCCGACTGGGTCGGCGTGGTGTCGCTGCTCGACGGCGTCGCTGTGGACGGCGTGACGTGGTCGCTGACGGAAGCGCGTCGGCAGAGCCTGACGCAGGAGGCGCGGCGACGAGCGGTCGAGAACGCGGTCGCGAAGGCCACCGTCTACGCGACGAGCCTCGGACTCACGACGGTGAAGCCGCTCGCCCTCAGCGACCCGGGCATGCTCGGCGACGGTTCCGCCCCCGGTCAGCCGCCGCAGCCGTTGTTCGCGCGGGCGGTCTCCGCCGACTCCGGCGGTGCCACGCTCTCGCTCAAGCCCGAGGAGCTGACGATCGCCGTGCAGGTGCACGCCCGGTTCTCCGCCAGCTGAGGCGCGGTCGCGCCCGCAGCGTCAGGAACCGGGGGTCTGCGGCGTCCCCGGCGTCGACGGCGGACGGGTCGGGAACGCATCCAGCTTGAGCACACGCGTCGCGGTCACGCTGTCGTCGGCGCGCTTGGCGATGACGATCACCTCGTCCCCTGTCGCGAAGTCGGACTTCGACGCCGACTGCTTCGGCGTGCCGAACACGGTCGACGAGGTCACCCGCACGTCGACCGACGAGCCGCTGTCCCGGTCGATCGTCCAGGTGTCCCCCGAGATGGATGCGATGGTGCCGCGGAGCAGGACCCGACCCTTCTGGTCCTCTCCTCCGCCCTGCTGGCCGTCGCCTTTTCCGTTCCCGCCGCCGTCCCCGGGCCGCCCGGGCATCCCGGGAACTCCCGGCTGCCCATGACCCTGTCCGGGCACGACCCGCGAGATCGCACGCTCGCCGAGGTGCGACACGACATTGGCGACCGCGAAGGAGCCGGCGGTGACGAGGCCGAGCAGCACGACGATCGAGAGCACGAGGGTGGAGATCGCGAACGCCAGACCGTGCCGCTTGTAGAACGGCTCCGGCACGACCGGCGCCGCGACGCCCGCGGCCGGTGCGGCCGGTACACCAGGCGCAGCAGGGCCGGGCGGAGGCGTGTGGCCCTGATAGGGCGGCAGCGGCTCGGTGGGATCGGTGGGCTGCGTGTTGCTCATGCTCACATGAAAGCAGCCGCGAGCGTTGTTGGCGCTGGGAGGCGGTTATGGGTCCGATGAGAATCCGCAACGCACCCTGAGAGCGTCAGAGCGCGGGCATCCGGTCGGTCAGGCGGGCTCCACCAGCACGGATCGCAGCTTGGCGAGCTCCAGCTCGTCGAGCCCGGCGTCGAGCAGGTACTGCCGCACGCTTCCCGCGCGCTCCTCGATGCGGTCGATCGTCGTCTCCAGCGCCTCCCGCGGGCTTCCGCCCAGGATGATGCGCAGGTCTGGTGTGACCTCTACGCCATAGCCGCGGACGAGCTCCAGCATCCCCTCCAGCCACGGCCCGCGGAGGTTGTCCTCGGTGACGGCGTAATCGGAGACGACGGTCTCCCGGTCGACGCCGACCGCCAAGAGGGCGAGGGCGACGACGATGCCGGTGCGGTCCTTGCCGGCCGTGCAGTGGACGACGACGGGCTCCTCCCCGGTGTCCGCGATCTCGCGGAGCGCGCGCACGATCACATCGGTGTGCTGGAAGACGATCTTGTCGTACAGGTGCACGATGGTCGCCCCCACGGTGGATGCGGACGCACCGGACCCCTCGAACACCGGGAGGTGCAGCACCTCGACGTCGAGCCCGTCCAGGGCGTCGGGCAGCGCCGCGACCTCGAAGTCGTCGCGCAGGTCGATCACGATGCGGATGCCCAGCTCGCGCAGTGCCTCGCGTCCGGCCGGGCTGAGACGGCCGAGGGCGTCGGCCCGGAACAGCTTGCCTCGGCGGGTCGTTCCGCCATCGACCGGGTAGCCGCCGACATCCCGGAAGTTGTACGTGCCTTCGATCGGGATGCGCTGAGCGGTCGAGTCCATACCCTCAGTCTGTCACTCGGCCCGGGCGGTCACTCGCCCATGTGCCCACGCGTGGACATCGCCCGCTGCGCCTCGCGCTGGTCCTGACGCTCGCGCAGGGCCTGGCGCTTGTCGTACTCGCGCTTGCCCTTGGCCACCGCGATCTCGACCTTCGCCCGGCCGTCGTTGAAGTAGATCGAGAGCGGCACGATCGTGTAGCCGCCCTGCTTGACCTTGTTCTCGATCTTCAGGATCTGCGCCTTGTGC
Source organism: Leifsonia sp. 1010 (assembly GCF_031455295.1). Taxonomy (NCBI): domain Bacteria; kingdom Bacillati; phylum Actinomycetota; class Actinomycetes; order Micrococcales; family Microbacteriaceae; genus Leifsonia; species Leifsonia sp. 1010. The sequence goes on along the minus strand of NZ_JAVDSL010000002.1, from coordinate 106,322 downwards.
AGCAGCAGCTTCCGCTTGCGCCGCGGGGCGTGGTTGTTCCACGTGCCGTCCGCGTACTCCGGGATGTGCACGGCGTCGAGCCAGGCCTCGCCGCCGTCGACGAACGCGTAGCCGTCGACGAGGGACGCCCGTCCCATCCGCAGCGACTTCACCTCGGTCCCGGTGAGCACGAGGCCCGCCTCGAAGGTGTCCTCGATCGTGTAGTCGTGGCGCGCCCGGCGATTGGTGGCCACGACCTTCTGGCCACGTTCCTTCGGCACAGCTCGCTCCTCACGTCGGCGATGGTCAACGCCCGGCACTGTGTCGGGCAGCGGACCAGTCTATCGCCCTCCGCCGGTCTCCGGGGCGGGCGTCAGACCTTCAGGTAGCGCTTGATCGCGAAGTTCGCGGATGCGGCGGCCAGCACCACGCCGATCACCACCAGGATGGGGATCACCAGCCAGGCCTGCTCCATCCCGACGAAGTTGATCGACTGGATGCGCTGGCTGAGGTAACCGCGGACGAAGAACTGCACGCCCAGCGCGATCACGACCGAGGCGAGGATCGAGCCGATCAGGGCCGCGATCACGCCCTCGATGATGAACGGCGTCTGGATGAAGCGGTTGGACGCGCCGACAAGCCGCATGATCCCGATCTCCCGCCGTCGCGAGAAGGCGGAGAGCCGGATGGTCGTGGCGATCAGCAGCACGGCAGCCACGAGCATGAGCGCGGCGATGCCGATCGCGGTGTAGCTCGCGGCGTTCAGGATGCTGAAGATCTGATCCAGGTAGCTCCGCTGGTCGACAACGCTCTGCACGCCGGCCGAACCGGAGAGCGTCTCGGTCAGCACCGCCGACTGGTTCGGGTCCTTCAGGTTCACCCAGAAGGTCTGCGGGATCATGTCCGGCGTGACGAAGTCGGCGATCTGGTTGCCCTTGAACTGCTCTTTGAACTGCTCGTAACCCTGCTTCTGATCCTGGAAGTAGAACTTCTGGATGTAGGGGGCGAGTTCGGGCGACTCGAGCTGCTTCTTGACCGCCTCGATGGTCTGGTCGGTGGCCGGCCCGCTCGCGCAGTTGTCGGTCGTCGTGCACATGTACACGGCGACCTGCGCGCGGTCGTACCAGTAGGTCTTCATCTGGCCGATCTGCATCTGCAGCAGGACGGCCGTGCCGACGAAGGTCAGCGAGATGAACGTGACGAGGATGACCGAGACGACCATCGACAGGTTGCGGCGGAGGCCGTTGCCGACCTCCGACCAGATGAGTCCGAATCTCATTTCGTCGGCCCCACATTCTGGTCGCCGTCACGGTCGGAGTCCTCGCGGAGGCCGCTGAGGTCGAGGTTCGCCGTGAAGTTCAGGTGTTCGGGGAGCTCCTCCGACGCGGGCGCGGGAGGGACGGGCGCTGTCGCGAACTGCACGGGCGCCGGGTAGGCGGCGGGCTGCGGCTGCTCGGCGGGCTGCGCGTGCTGCGGCTGGTGCGCAGGCTGCGCGTGCTGCGGCTGGTGGGCGGGATGCGGCTCGTGCGCGGGTTGCTGGGGCGCCGCCTGCTGAGGCACCGCCTGCTGGGGTGCGGTCTGCGGCGGAGCGGTCTGCGGCACCGCCACCGGGGCGGTCGGCGTGGAGGTCGGCGCGTTCGGCCGGGTCATCGGGGCGGCGGATGCCGGCGCCGACGCGGCGGCGGCTCCCGCGAAGACGGGCGTCGCGGCGGAGACCGGTTCGTCGCGCTCGAGCGGCTGCGCGATGGGGATCGCGGCCGTGAAGCCGTATCCACCGTGGCGCTCGTCGCGGACGATCTGGCCGCCGACCAGCTCGATCACGCGGCGCTTCATCTGGTCGACGATCGCGGCCTCGTGCGTCGCCATGACGACGGTCGTGCCTCCGGCGTTGATGCGCTCGAGCACGGCCATGATGCCGGCACTCGTCGCGGGGTCGAGGTTTCCGGTCGGCTCGTCGGCGAGGAGCACCTGCGGCTTGTTGACCACCGCTCGGGCGATCGCCACACGCTGCTGCTCACCGCCCGAGAGCTCGTGCGGCAGGCGCTGCGCCTTGCCGTCGAGGCCGACCATCTTCAGAACGTCGGGTACGGCCTCCTGGATGAAGCCGCGCGACTTGCCGATCACCTGCAGGGTGAAGGCGACGTTCTGGAAGACGTTCTTGTTCGGCAGGAGCCGGAAGTCCTGGAAGACGACACCGATGTTGCGGCGGAAGTACGGCACCTTGCGCGACGAGATCGTGCCGAGGTCCTGCCCCAGCACGTGGATCTTGCCCTTGGTCGGCTTCTCCTCTTTGAGGATGAGGCGCAGGCAGCTGGACTTGCCGGAACCCGAGGCGCCGACGAGGAAGACGAACTCTCCGCGCAGCACTTCCAGGTTGATGCCGTTGAGTGCCGGGCGCGCTGTGCCCGGGTACTGCTTGGATACGTGTTCGAACCGGATCATGACCCCTTGAGACTAAGCAGTCCCGCTCCGATCCGCAGTAGCGACATGCCCGTGCGCGACAACCGCCCGGGCTTTGCTCCCCGGGAGTTAGTCCCCCGACTTGTTCCCCGCGCGCCACCGGATGCCCGCGGCGATGAAGCCGTCGAGGTCGCCGTCGAACACGGCGCTCGGGTTGCCGGACTCGTATCCCGTGCGGAGGTCCTTCACCAACTGCTGGCCGTAGAGGAAGTACGAGCGCATCTGGTCGCCCCAGCTCGCCGTGATGGTGCCGGCGAGCTCCTTCTTCTTCGCGGCCTCCTCCTCCTTCTGCAACAGCAGGAGGCGGGTCTGCAGCACGCGCATGGCGGCCGCGCGGTTCTGGATCTGCGACTTCTCGTTCTGCATCGAGACGACGAGGCCGGTCGGGAGGTGGGTGATGCGCACAGCGGAGTCGGTGGTGTTGACCGACTGGCCGCCGGGGCCGGACGAGCGGAACACATCCACTCGGATGTCGCCCTCCGGGATCTCGACCTCGGTCGCCTCCTCCATCAGCGGGATGACCTCGACGGCCGCGAACGACGTCTGGCGCTTGTCGGCCGAACCGAACGGGCTGATGCGGGCGAGGCGGTGCGTGCCGGCCTCGACCGACAGGGTCCCGAACGCGTAGGGCGCATCCACCTCGAAGGTCGCCGACTTGATGCCGGCGCCCTCGGCGTAGGACGTGTCCATGACCTTGACCGGGTACTTGTGCTGCTCCGCCCAGCGCAGGTACATGCGCATGAGCATCTCGGCGAAGTCGGTGGCGTCGTCGCCGCCCGCGCCGGAGCGGATGGTGACGATGGCCGAGCGGTCGTCGTACTCGCCGCTCAGCAGCGTCTGCACCTCGAGGTCGCCGAGCGCGGTCTGCAGCGACTGGAGCTCGGCGCGGGCCTCGGCCGCCGACTCCTCGTCCTCCGCCTCGTTGGCCAGCTCGACGAGAACTTCAAGGTCGTCGAGGCGCCGCTCGATGGCGGTGATGCGGGCCAGCTCCGACTGGCGGTGGCTGAGCGCGCTCGTCACCTTCTGGGCGTTCGCGGTGTCGTCCCAGAGGTCGGGGGCTCCCGCCTTCTCGCTGAGGTCGGCGATGTCGGCGCGCAGACGGTCCACGTCGACCACCGCGGTGATATCGGAGAAGGTGGACCGCAGGTCGGCGATCTGGGAGGAGAGGTCGAGTTCGATCATGTCGTCCTCCAGCCTACCGGGCCGCCCCCGACGCCGACCCTGCATCCGGATCGAGCGCCCGCGAGCGGAAGTTGTACGGTGTTAACGAAATGACTTCCGAAGAGCGCCCCTTCAGCTTCCGCTCCGTCGCGCTCGCCGCCTTCCTCCCGACGCTGCTGTTCTCCGTCGGAGAGGGAGCGATCATCCCGATCATCCCCATCGCCGCCGGCAACCTCGGTGCGAGCCTCGCGATGGCCGGCTTCATCGCCTCCATGGTGATGCTGGGCGAGCTCGCCGGAGACATCCCGAGTGGATGGGTCGTGTCGCGTGTCGGCGAGCGCACCTCCATGATCGGCGCGGCCGTCGTGGCGATCGTCGGCGTCGTCATCTGTCTTCTTGCGCCGAACTACTGGGTGCTGATGGCCGGCATCTTCCTCGTCGGCATCGCGACCGCCGTCTTCGCGCTCGCGCGCCACGCCTTCATGACTTCGTACGTTCCCGCCCGCTACCGCGCCCGGGCGCTGTCGACGCTCGGCGGCATCTTCCGCGCGGGATGGTTCATCGGCCCGCTCATCGCGTCGGCCGTCATCGCCGTGACGGGGTCGACGCAGTCCGTCTTCTGGATCTTCATCATCAGCTGCCTCGGCTCGGTCGTCGTGCTCTTGGCGCTCCCCGACCCGGAGAAGATGTTCGGGCCGTCGGCGCGGGTGACCGACGGATCGGGTGCTCAGGTGACCACCGGCGAGGAGGACGCCGAGGAGCGCACCCACGGGCTGTTCCGCACCATCTGGTCGTTCCGCGAGGTGCTCATCCGGATGGGCGCCGGCGTCTCCCTCGTGGCGGCGATCCGCTCCGCCCGCACGGTCCTGATGCCGCTCTGGGCCGTATCCATCGGGCTGAGCGAGTCGAACACGGCGCTGATCATCGGTCTCGCCGGGGCCGTCGACTTCGCGCTGTTCTACGCCAGCGGGCAGATCATGGACCGGTTCGGGCGGATGTGGAGCGCCATCCCGTCGATGCTCGGCCTCGGTCTCGGCTTCCTGGTGCTCGCCTTCTCGCACGACCTGAGCTCGGCGGTCGCCTGGTACATCGGCGTCTCACTGTTCCTCTCGGTGGCGAACGGCATCGGCTCCGGCATCGTGATGACGCTCGGCGCAGACCTGGCGCCGAAGGACCGGCCCGCACCGTTCCTCGGCGCGTGGCGGTTCTCCGCCGACGCCGGGCAGGCCGCCGCTCCCCTGTTCGTGTCGCTGCTGACCGCGCTCGTCTCCATCTCGTTCGCGAGCGGGGTCATGGGCGTGCTCGGACTGGTCGGCGCGGGGATGCTGGCCCGCTACATCCCGCGCTACGTCCCGCGCAGACCCCGCCCCGCCTGACACCCGGATGAGGGTGTACCTCCGTCCTGAGGACTCTGTATAGTCCCGACACACTAGTTGTGAGGACTTGCGATGCCTACATATGAGCGATTCAAGCTTGCACTTTCGAATCTGGAAGGCGCCGACTGGCGACGATTCGAACGCTTGTCCACGGTCTTTCTTGCATCCGAGCACCGAACGCTCCGCCCCATGGCGGCCACTAGCGGCGACGGAGGAGTCGACGCAACTCTGTATGTCCCGACCGACGACCCTGATGTCGCGTGCCAGTTTTCTCTGCGCCGAGATTGGGAGACGAAGGTCAAGCAAACCTGCGAGAGGCTTCAGGCCACTTCTCCCGAGACTCGGCTGCTGATCTTCATGACGAATCTGGAGATCGGACCCGCCGCACGCGATCTGGCCCGTACCTGTCGCCAACGGTGGGACATTTACCTCGACGTCAGGGATCGGGAGTGGTTTTTAGCCAACCGCAACCGGGACGCGATGTGTGAGGCAGAAGCCGAAGAGTTTTGTGAATTCGCTGCCGACCCATACATCGGCTCAGACTCCTCGATTGATCGACAGGGGCAGGCTCTGGATGATCTGGAGGCCAAGGCAGCGTTCGTCTACCTCGGATTGCAATGGGAAGACGACGCTCGAGACAAGGGGCTAACGCGGCTCAGCTTCGAGGCCATCGTCCGTGCAGTGTTGCGGGACACAACTTCCGAGCAGAGAATGCCTCGGGCGCAGATTCACAAAGCAGTTGAAGAGATCCTCCCAGCCCACCCAATTGCTGTCTTGACGGCAGAGGTCGACTCGGCCCTGGCGAAACTAACAAAGGTCCATGTTCGGCACTGGACAAAGCAGGACGAATTCTGCCTGACGTGGGACGAGCGAACCCGTTTGAGAGACCGTCTTGCTGAGTTTCAGATAATGGATGTTGAACTTAATAATCAGCTGGACCTGATGCTGTCACGAATCGTAGAAAACGAACCGTCTTCAGAGCCAAGAGTGAGTAGGTCCGAAGTGGTCGGGCGTTGTAGGAGCGTCCTTGAGCGTGTCCTGCTAAGTCGAGGCGCCACCTTTGCCGAGGCTGTGGTGCAAGAGCAGGGGGCGAGCGTCAGATTCGAGGACATCGAGGCTCTTGTATTCGCAGATCTATCGTCGCGCCCACCGACGCACAGCGAAGACGTCGATCCGCGGCTGATTATCTCGATTGTCCAGTCTCTGCTCGTAGAACCGCCTGACTCGGTTCGCGCCTACCTCCGTAACCTTTCGGACACCTATACGCTGTTCGCCTTTCTCCGAGAAACTCCCGACGTCCAAGCAGCTGTCGTCAAGATGTTCTCAGACGGCGATATTTGGCTGGACACAAATGTCGTATTGCCGCTGCTCGGTGAGACGCTTCTCGCGGACGATGATCGGTCGCACACCATCCTGTTGAGCGCCGCACGAGAGGCTGGACTCGATCTTTACGTTACAGGCGGGGTATTGCAAGAGCTGGCCACTCACGTCGCGAAGTGCCAGGCGTACGCCAGGTCGAGCTTGCAGAACGGGGCCCTCTATGGCCAGGAGCCTTTTCTTCTCGGCTGTTATCGCCTTTCCGGGAGACCCATTAGCGGCTTCGACAGCTGGCTCGAGAACTTCTGCGGGACGTCGCGGCCGGAGGACGACATTGCAGACTACCTAAACGAGTTTCATGGCATCAGCCGTGGAAGCCTTGAGGAGTATGCCGAACTAGCCAGCCCTCTCTTGCGCGCGATGGTTGCCGAGGTATGGCAGGAGCGCAGAGACGAACGAGACAAACGACTCGCGGCCCATGGCGGCCAACCTTTAGACCTGACCACCCGCACCCTGCTCGTGAACCACGATGTCGAAAACTACCTAGGCGCGGTTATGCGAAGAGAGCGTCGAAACGAACGTACCTCTACATTCGGCTACAAGACCTGGTGGCTCACCTTGGACAGCACGGCACTAAGAATGAGCCGCGAACTAGTCGACCGGCTCGATGAGCGGCCGCCTTCGAGCCCCGCAATAAGCCCAGACTTCATGATCCATTACCTGTCAGTCGGGCCCGTACGCGCCCGGCTCTCCCGAAGCACCGAAGAGGTACTACCCCTGATGATGAACATGTCGATTCTCGACGCGGTGCCGGCGGAATTGATTGAGTTGTCCGACGCTCTGCGACGAGAGCTGGTCTCATTGCCGCCCCACGTAGTGCGTCGCAAGATCCGTGACACGCTGGATGAGGCGAGAGTCCTGCTGGGTACGAGAGCGAAGGCCGGCGAGTCAGGCCTCACAGCCGAAATAAAAGCTCGCCTCATCCGGCAGGCCACGAACGTCTAGTCAGCTCAAGCCCAAATTTTAGGAGCGGCCGGATACGCTTCTCCATGCAGACGCATGAATCGAGGGATGACATGGCCGGGAAGCTGGAACTCGGGATCGACACGTTCGGCGACGTGACGCTGGACGCCGACGGGAAGCCGCTGTCGCAGGCGCAGACACTGCGCAACGTCGTGGCCGAAGGGGTGCAGGCCGACCGCGTCGGCCTCGACTTCTTCGGTGTCGGCGAGCACCACCGCGAGGACTTCGCCGTGTCCGCGCCCGAGGTCGTGCTCGCGGCGATCGCGGGCCAGACCGAGCGCATCCACCTCGGGTCCGCCGTGACGGTGCTGAGCTCGGACGACCCGGTGCGCGTGTTCCAGCGGTTCGCGACGCTCGACGGCATCTCGGGAGGCCGCGCGGAGGTCATCCTCGGGCGCGGCTCGTTCATCGAGTCCTTCCCGCTGTTCGGGTACGACCTCGCGAAGTACGAGGAGCTGTTCGAGGAGAAGCTGAACCTGTTCGCCGAAGTGCGCAAGCAGGAGCCGGTCACCTGGACGGGCGAGCTACGTCCATCCCTGGACGGGCAGTCGGTGTACCCGCACGTCGAGCACGGCCTGCTGAAGACGTGGATCGGTGTCGGCGGCAGCCCGGAGTCGGTGGTGCGCGCGGCGCACTACGGCTTCCCGCTCGTGCTCGCCATCATCGGCGGCGGCCCGATGCGGTTCCAGCCGCTCGCCGAGCTGTACCGCAAGGCGCTGGAGCAGTTCGGGCAGGACACCAGCCTGCCGATCGGCGTGCACTCCCCCGGCTTCATCGCCGAGACGGACCAGGAGGCCAAGGACATCCTGTGGCCGCACTACGAGGTGATGACGAACCGGATCGGCCGCGAGCGCGGCTGGCCGCCGGCCTCCCGCGCTCGTTTCGAGCACGAGGCGGGGCCGGACGGCGCGCTCGTCGTCGGCTCGCCAGAGACGGTCGCGCAGAAGATCGCCTACGCCGCGAAGGGGCTCGGCGCCTCCCGCTTCGACATCAAGATGAGCAACGGGACGCTGCCCCACGACGACCTCATGCGCTCGATCGAGCTGTACGGCACGGAGGTCGCTCCGCGCGTCCATGAGCTAATGTCGTAGCCGCGCCCAGCGCACTGCGGGAGTGGTGAAACTGGCAGACACGCAGGATTTAGGTTCCTGTGCTTCGGCGTGAGGGTTCGAGTCCCTTCTCCCGCACCGTGTACGACCCCAGGATGATCTTCCCGGGCGGATCCGAATTCGCACGCTTCGTGCAGCTTCCAGCCCACGGCCGACGCTAAACTCGGGCTCAGCTTTCCCACCGATCCCTCCTGGAGAACCGTGATCCATCACGCCGGCCTCATCCCGTGGCTCGACCCGAACACCATCATCCACTCGGCGGGTCCGTGGGCGCTCCTGGTGGTCTGCGGAATCGTCTTCGCCGAGACCGGTCTGCTGGTCGGCTTCCTGCTGCCCGGTGACACCCTGCTGATCATCTCGGGGTTGCTGACGCACACCTCACTGGTGTTCGGGGTCGACATCTGGTGGGTCTGCCTCGCCATCGCGTTCGCCGCGTTCCTCGGCGGTGAGGCGGGGTACCTCATCGGCCACAAGGCCGGCCCACGGATCTTCGAACGCAAAGAGACCGGACTGTTCTCGATGGAGAACGTGCGGCGCACCAACCAGTTCTTCGAGCGCTTCGGCGCCCTCGCGGTCATCGTGGCCCGGTTCGTGCCGATCGTGCGCACCTTCGCGCCGGTCGCCGCGGGCGTCGGTCACATGAGCTACAAGAAGTACTCGCTTTACAACGCCCTGGGCGCGCTGCTCTGGGGCGCCGGCCTGACGTTCTTCGGGTACCTGATCGGCTACATCCCGCCGGTGGCGAACTTCGTCTCGAGCTACATCGACGTCATCCTGATCGGCGCGGTCGTCATCACGCTGGTGCCGACCCTGTTCCACTACTTCCAGTCGGTGCGCAAGTCCAAGCGCAAGGCCGCCGAGAACGCGGCCGCCGCCCCCGCCGTCGAGCAGCCGGCACCCGCGCCCACGCACCCGGAGGCCTGAGCCGACGCGGCAGCCTCAACGGCTGCCGCGTCGCCTCCGACGGAAGCGGCGAGAACTCCGACCGAGCCCAACGTCGGTAAAACAGCCCCAAATCTCCGACGCACCGCGGTGCGGATGGAGACACGCGGCCCGCAGGGCCGCATCACCGACGCGAGCAGCGCAACCTCCGACCGAACCCAGCGTCGGTAAAACCGCCTCAAATCTCCGACCGACGGCGGTGCGGATGGAGACGCGCGGCCCGCAGGGCCGCATCGCCGACGCAAGCAGCCCCAACTCCGACCCAGCTCAGCGTCGGTAAAACAGCCCCAAATCTCCGACGCACCGCGGTGCGGATGGAGAAACGACGCAAGCAGCGCAAACTCCGACCCGGCCCAGCGTCGGTGAAAGGGTCCCAAATCTCCGACCGACCGCGGTACGGACGGAGATGCGCGGGCGGCAGGGCCGCATCACCGACGCAAGCAGCGCAAACTCCGACCCGGCCCAGCGTTGGTAAAAGGGCCCCAAATCTCCGACCGGCCGCGGTGCGGATGGAGATACGCGGCACGCAGGGCCGCATCGCCGACGGAAGCAGCGCGCGCTCCGATCGTGGCGGGCCGACAGGCCGCCGGGCGGGTCAGCGGTGGAACTCGTCCTCGTGCGCCGCGTGCTCCGCCGGCTCCAGCTGGAAGGTGGAGTGCTCCACGTCGAAGTGCTTCGACAGGCAGCCGGAGAGCTCGTCGAGAAGGGTGCCCGTCCGTCCCTCGCGGAACACCGCGGGCTCGCAGACGACGTGCGCGCTGAACACCGGGGCTCCCGACGTGATCGCCCAGACATGCACGTCGTGCACGGCCACCACGCCCGGTGTGCCGAGGATGTGGTCCCGGATCTCTGCCACATCCGTGTCCGCCGGCGCGGCCTCGCTCAGCACCCGCACGACGTCGCGCAGCAGCACGAACGCCCGCGGCACGATGAGGGCGGCGATCAGCAGCGACGCGATCGCGTCGGCCGGGGTGAAGCCGGTGAGCAGGATGACGACGGCCGCGACGATGACGGTGGCCGACCCGACCAGATCGCCGAACACCTCCAGGTACGCCCCGCGCATGTTGATGGAGTGGCCGGCGGAGGGCCGGAGCACCAGCAGGGCGCCGAAGTTCGCGACCAGGCCGATCGAGGCGACGACGAGCATCGGGATGCTGTGCACCTCGGTCTCGCCGCCCAGCAGCCGCCCGATCGCGCCGACGGTGACCGTCACCGCGACGACGACCAGGATGAGGCCGTTGATGAGCGCACCGAACACCTCGGCCCGACGGAAACCGAAGGTCTGCCGGTCCGTCGCCGGACGCGCGGCCACGATCGTCGCCATCAGCGCGATGATGAGGCCGGCCAGGTCGCTGAGCATGTGGCCGGCGTCCGCCAGCAGCGACAGGGAGCCGCTCACCCACGCGCCGACGACCTCGACGACGAGCACGACCGCCACGATGCCGATGGCGATCAGCAGGCGGTTGCGGTTGGCGGTGTGGCCGTGGTCGTGACTCATCTCAGCTTCTACGCTAGGGAGAAGTTCGCTCCACCGCCAGGGCCCGGACCTAGATGGGAATGAGTGCCGTTCTCAGCTCTCGCCGAGCTCGCGCAGCGCCGGGACGATCGCCGACAGCGCCCGGGCGCGGTGGCTCTCCGCGTTCTTCTCCGCGGGCTCCAGCTCCGCCGCCGTCACGTCGTGGCCGTCGGGCAGGAAGATCGGATCGTAGCCGTGCCCGTTCTCCCCCCGCGGCTCGCGGGCGATGCTTCCCGGCCAGATGCCCTGGACCACGGTGGGCTCGCCGCCCGGCGTGACGAGCGCGAGCGTCGCGGTGAAATGCGCGCCGCGGTCGGGGTCCGGGATGTCGGCCAGCTGATCGAGCAGCAGCCGCAGGTTGGCGGCCGCGTCGCCGTGCGAGCCCGCCCAGCGGGCGGAGAAGATCCCTGGGGCGCCGCCCATCACATCCACGCAGATGCCCGAGTCGTCGGCGAGTGCGGGGAGCCCCGTGTGCGCGACGGCAGCGCGCGCCTTGACCAGCGCGTTCTCCTCGAAGCTGACGCCGCCCTCCACCGGCTCGGGACCGTCGTAGGCGACGATCTCGAGGCCAGGAACCTCCCGGCCGAGGATCTGCTGGAACTCGCGCGCCTTGTGCTGGTTGTGCGTTGCGAGGACGACGCGGACCACGCTCAGGCCTCCGCGGTCGCCGCCGGGGCGAGGGCCGCCGTCTGGATGTCCGCGAGCTCGGTCGTGCCGGCGAGGGCGAGGTCGAGGAGCGAGTTCAACTCGCCGCGGTCGAACGGCGCGCCCTCGGCGGTGCCCTGCACCTCGACGAAGAGGCCGCGGCCGGTCACGACGACGTTCATGTCGGTCTCCGCCCGCACATCTTCGACGTAGGCGAGGTCGAGCATCGGCGTCCCGTCGATGATGCCGACGGAGACGGCGGAGACCGAGTCGATCAGAGGCGTCGCCTTCTGACCGATGAAGCGGTGCTCGCGACCCCACTCGAGCGCTTCCGCCAGCGCGACGTACGCGCCGGTGATCGCGGCGGTGCGTGTGCCGCCGTCGGCCTGCAGCACGTCGCAGTCGAGGACGATCGTGTTCTCGCCGAGCGCCTTCATGTCGACGACGGCCCGGAGGCTGCGGCCCACCAGGCGGCTGATCTCGTGCGTGCGGCCCCCGACCCGTCCCTTCACCGACTCCCGGTCCATGCGCTCGTTCGTCGAGCGCGGAAGCATGGCGTACTCGGCCGTGACCCAGCCGCGGCCCTTGCCCGACATCCAGCGCGGGACGCCGTTGGTGAAGGAGGCGGTGCAGAGCACGCGGGTGTTGCCGAAGGAGATGAGCGCCGAGCCCTCGGCCTGGCGGCTCCAGCCCCGCTCGATGGTCACGGGACGCAGCTGGTCCGGGGTGCGCCCGTCGGCGCGGGTGATGTCGGTCACTCAGGTCTCCTCGGTGGGATCGATCGCTCGGTGGGGGTGGATGGGATGGTCAGAGCGGGAGGTCGATGACGCCGGTGTGCACCAGGTCGACCTGCGAGACCTCGGGGCCGATGAACCGGTGCGCCAGGCGCAGGAAGGTGTCGGCGTCCGAGCCGGTGGCTTCGTAGTGGATGGTCGGCGGCAGCGGCGAGCGGCGCTCGAGCCCCTGGCCGACGAGGGTGCGGTAGACGTCCTTGGCCGTCTCGGTGTCGCTGGATACGAGCGAGACGCCCTCCCCCATCACGTATGAGATCGCGCCCTTCAGGAACGGGTAGTGCGTGCAGCCGAGCACCAGCGTGTCGACGTCGGCGTCGCGGAGCGGCTGAAGGTACTCGGCGGTGACGCGCAGCACCTCCTCGCCGCTGGTGACCCCCGCCTCCACGAACTCGACGAACCGCGGGCACGCCTGCGTGAACAGCCGGAGGGTCGGTGCGGCCGCGAAGGCGTCCTCGTAGGCGCGCGAGGCGATGGTGCCGACCGTGCCGATCACCCCGACCCGGCCGGTGCGCGTCGCCGAGACGGCACGCCGGACAGCCGGCTGGATGACCTCGATCACCGGCACGTCGTACCGCTCGCGCGCATCCCGCAGCATGGCGGAGGACGCGGTGTTGCACGCGATGACGAGCATCTTGACGCCCTGGTCGACGAGGAAGTCGAGCACTTCGAGCGAGTAGCGCCGCACATCCGCGATCGACTTCGGCCCGTACGGGGAGTGCGCGGTGTCGCCGACGTAGAGGATGGACTCGTTGGGCAGCTGATCGCGGATCGCCCGGGCGACGGTCAGCCCGCCCACACCCGAGTCGAAGATCCCAATCGGCGCATCCGTCACAGCACTCCAGCCTACCGGTCCATCCCCGCCGGAGGGCGTGAGTAGGCTGGGCGGCGTGACCGAGAGAGCCGCGTCCTCCGCCCTGCTGACCGACCGCTACGAGCTCACGATGCTCGACGCCGCGCTGCTCGCCGGCACGCACGACCGCGAATGCGTCTTCGAGGCGTTCACGCGCAGACTTCCCGCCGGCCGCCGTTACGGGGTGCTCGCCGGGACGGGACGGCTTCTGGAGCTGATCGAGCAGTTCCGGTTCCAGGATGCGGAGCTCCAGTACCTGCGCGACAACCACGTCGTGCGCGACGAGACCATCGACTGGCTCGCCGACTACCGCTTCTCCGGCACGATCCGCGGCTACCGCGAGGGCGAGCTGTTCTTCCCCGGATCGCCGTTCTTCATCGTGGACGCGCCTTTCGCCGAGGGCGTCATCCTCGAGACCCTCTTACTGAGCGTCTTCAACTACGACTCGGCCGTGGCCTCAGCGGCAGCCCGCATGGTGGCCGCGGCGGGCGCCCGCCCGCTGGCCGAGATGGGTTCACGCCGCGCGAACGAGCGCTCGGCGGTCGCCGCCGCCCGCGCCGCCTTCATCGCCGGATTCTCGGCGACGTCCAACCTCGAAGCCGGCCGCACCTGGGGCGTGCCGACGATGGGGACGGCTGCGCACGCCTTCACACTGCTGCACGACTCCGAGGAAGACGCCTTCCGGGCCCAGGTGGATGCGCTCGGCCCCGGCACCACGCTCCTGGTCGACACCTTCGACGTCGAGAAAGCGATCGAGACCGCCGTGAAGGTGGCCGGTCCCGAGCTCGGCGCCGTGCGGCTCGATTCGGGCGACCTGCCCAAGCTGGTGAAGCAGGTGCGCGAGCAGCTCGACTCCCTCGGCGCCACGAAGACCCGCATCACCGTCACCAACGACCTCGACGAGTTCACGATCGCCGCTCTCGCCGCCTCCCCCGTCGACTCCTACGGGGTCGGCACATCCGTCGTGACCGGCTCCGGGCATCCCGCCTCCGGCATGGTCTACAAGCTCGTCGCGCACCGCGGCGGCGACGGAGGCGAGTGGATCTCCGTGGCGAAGAAGTCGGACGGCAAGGCCAGCATCGGCGGCCGCAAGCACCCGATCCGCCGGCTCGACGCGCGCGGGACGGCGGTCGCCGAGGTGGTGCACATCGTCGAGAAGGGAGACACGCCGGACGACAGCGGGCGCGACCTCCTGGTGCCGCTGATCACGGACGGCGAGGTGCACCGCGAGCACCTGGGCGTCGAGGGGACGCGCCGGGCGCGCGAGCACCGCGCGCTCGCCATGGCGGAGCTGCCGGACGAGGCGTTCCGTCTGGGCCGCGGCGACCCCGTGCTGCCCACGCTCTTCGGCTGAGCCCGGCCGGGCGACGTGGCCCGAGGCTACTCGCCCTGCAGGCCCTCGTAGATCTCGCGGCAGGTCGGGCACACCGGGAACTTCTCGGGGTCGCGGTTCGGCGTCCACATCTTGCCGCACAGCGCCTTGACCGGCTTGCCCGTGAGAGCCGACTCGAGGATCTGCTCCTTCTTTACGTAGTGCGAGAACCGCTCGTGGTCGCCCGGCTCCTGGCTCTGCAGGAGCTCTTCGAGCTCGCGGTCGAGCGTCGTCGCTCCGCCGCCGCTCGGCTGGCCGCCCGGCTCGGAGATGCTCGCTTCGTTCATGCCACCAGTTTAGACGCCGTACGGATGGATGCGTCGGGCCCCCGACGGGCACCCGCTCAGTCGTTGCGGTTCGCGAAGGCCATGATCTCGGGCCCGCGGCGGTCGAACACCCGGCCGCCCAGCCAGATCCCGAAGAACAGGGTGGCGAAGCCGATCAGCACCGCCGCGACCGGTGCGACGGCCAGCCAGAACGCGTTGACGGTGATCCCGAGCACGAGGAAGACCAGCACCGGCGAGGCGAGGATCAGGATGGCGAAGAAGCTCAGCGACTGGACCAGCGCTGCGGAGGCGCCCGAGGTCTGCGGCTGGGTGAACGCGCTGTCGCCCGGCTTGGTCGCCGGGTACGGGAACAGCGCGGACGAGATGCTGGAGAGGCCCAGGCCGATGACGAGGATCGCCCCGCTCAGTGCGGCGACCGACGGCAGCACGGCCCAGTCGCCGAAGACGATCGTCGTGGCGATGGAGCCGACCACGAGCACCGGGATGCCCACCACGACCGGCGGGAACATCCGCCCGGCGCGGTCCGCCATGCCGCGCGTCCCTGACACGAGGTGCAGCCAGATCGCGGTGCTGTCGTACGCCAGGTCGTTGTGGATGCTCCAGCCGAGGAACAGGCACACCAGCGGCAGCGGCACGAGCGCGATGAAGTGCCACGGGAGCCCGGCGAGGGCGAGGGCGACCACCACAGCGACCGGGATCACCGGGATGAGGACGATCGACACCCAGTAGCGCGCATCCCTGCCCCAGTAGGTCATCGAGCGCGCGGCGATCGCGGCGGTCGGGCCGCCGGGCAGCCGGTCGAACCAGCCGAGGCCGTGGTAGTCCTTCGACCGCTGCTCGCGTTCGGGCGACGCGACGACATAGGCGACGAGCGCCGTCCAGCCCAGCCAGAGCAGGCCGAGCGTGACGAGCGCGATGATCAGCTGCAGCACGGCAACGCCCCAGTCGCCCTGCGCGGCGGCGCCCGGCGCCGACCACATGGCGCCGAGGGGCGTCCACGCCAGCCAGCCGGCCGCGCCGCCGAGGGCTCCGAGGCCGTCGCGGCCCCAGTCGACCGTGACGAGCAGGAGCAGCACGGGGCCGATGAGCACGAGCAGCAGGATGCCGATGACGCCGCCCGCCTCGCGGGAGCGGCGCGTCGACAGCATCGAGTGGGCGATCGCGGTCGTGACGCGCGAGGCCAGCACACAGGTGAGCACCACGACGACCGCGCAGATCAGCGCGACGAGCACTGTTCCGGGGTTCTGCGACCAGGTGACGACGGTGGTCGCCGCGCAGATGATGAGCACGAGCGACGGGATGCCGAGGAGCCCGGCGAGGAGCAGGCCGGTGGCGAGCGTCCGGTTCGGGAGGCCGAACAGCGCGAACTCCCGCGGGTCGAGCGTGTCGTCGACGCCGAAGAGCAGCGGGAGCAGGGCGAACCCGGCGAGCACCACCGAGCCGATGACGACGAGCACGCTGTGCGTCGCCGCGACATCCGGGACGAGCCGTGCGGCGACCAGCGAGCCGACGACGAGGACGGTGATGAACCCTCCGTAGAGCAGCCCGATCACCAGGCCGAAGATCTGCCACGGGCTCCGCCGGAAGGCGTTGCCCATGATCCGCAGCTTCAGTCCGAGAAACTGTGCAACCACTCCATGCCTTCCGCTGCCTTACGACCGCCGGCCAGGTCGACGAAGCGCTCTTCCAGCGTCTGCTCGCCGCGCACCTCGTCGATGGTCCCGGAGGCCAGCACCTGCCCGCGGACGATGATGGCCACGCTGTCGCACACGCGCTGGATCATGTCCATGCCGTGGCTCGAGACGACGACCGTTCCGCCTGCGGCGGTGTAGCGCTGCAGGATGTCGATGATGTTCGCTGCCGACACCGGGTCGACCGACTCGAACGGCTCGTCGAGCACGAGAAGCCGCGGCGAGTGGATCATGGCGGCGGCCAGGGCGATCTTCTTGGTCATGCCGGCCGAATAGTCGGCGACGAGGCGGTCGAGCGCGTCCTCGATGCCGAACGCGGCAGCGAGGTCGCCGGTCCGAGCCCGGACGGTCTTGGCGCTCAACCCGCGCAGTGTGCCCGCGTAACGGAGGAACTGGGCGCCGGTGAGGCGGTCGAACAGTCGGAGCTTGTCGGGCAGCACGCCGATGATGTGCTTCGCACGGACGGGCTCGGCCCAGACATCGACGCCGTGGACGACGACACGACCGGCGTCCGGCCGGAGCAGGCCGGTGACGATCGAGAGCGTCGTCGTCTTGCCCGCGCCGTTCGGGCCGACGATCCCGTAGAAGGAGCCTTCCCTGATGTCGAGGGTCACCCCGTCGACGGCGACCGTGTCGCCGTAGCGCTTCTGCACGCCGCTGATGGCCAGCACCGTCGGCCGGGTGTCCGCCGGCGTCGGCGCCTCCAGGACGACCGTCGGGGCGGCGCCCGCCGCGGCCGTCTCGGTCTTCGTGCGTGCACTCTGTCGCGGCTTCGCCGCGGTCGTTCTCGTCCGCGGGGCGCGCGTGCTCGTTCCGGCGGCGGCCGCAGCCGTCTTCGCCGGGGCGCGCTTCGCCCGTGGTGCCGGGCCGGTGTCGGCCCCGCCCTGCGCGGTCGTCGGCTCTGCAGCCTCCGCCATGGTGTCCCCCCTCTGTGAATGCCGTTTCGCCGTCTCCGCCGCTTCCGGCGCCCGATCCTCCTCGGGCTCGGTGCTCTGGGGACGCGCGTGCTCGGAACTCACCCCGCTAACGTACCAATACCCGCGTGCCTGCGTACCCCCCGCACGAGCGTGACGCGATCGGTCTGCTCCGAATGTCCTGTGAGGAACATAACGACCCAACAACGACATCCGTCAACCCCTGCCCCCCGAGTATGCCCCCCGGTAGTCTGTGGGAGGCATGAAGGGGTGTCTAAACGCGTAAGCGCGGATGAATTCCTGGGTGAGCCTCTCCCGGGCGAGGCCGGCGGCGACGAACGAAGTCGCTGCACACGGCCGGGCCGCGTAGGACAAGGAGATGATTGTGACGACCCAGGTAGTGATTCTCGCGGCCGGCATGGGAAGCCGACTCGGACGGAGCCTTCCGAAGCCGCTGACCGAGCTGAACGACGGCCGCACCATCATGCAGCAGCAGTTCGACAACATCCATGCAGCCTTCGGCAAGGACGCCCAGGTGACGATCGTCGTCGGCTACAAGCTGGAGCACATCATCGAGGCCTTCCCCGACGCCCAGTTCGTCTACAACGAGCAGTACGACCAGACCAACACCTCCAAGAGCCTCATGCGCGCCCTGCAGGCATCCGGCCCCGGCGGGGTGCTCTGGATGAACGGCGACGTGGTCTTCGACCCGGCCGTCCTCGTGCGCGGTGCCGCCATGGTGGCCCGCGACCAGACCTTCGTGACCGTGAACACCTCGTCCGTCGCGGACGAGGAGGTCAAGTACACGACCGGCCCGGAGGGCTACATCCACGAGCTGTCCAAGACCGTCAAGGGCGGTCTCGGCGAGGCCGTCGGCATCAACTACGTGTCCTCCGGCGACAAAGCCGCCCTGCTGCGTCAGCTGCAGCGCGTCGGCGACCAGGACTACTTCGAGCGCGGCATCGAGCTGGCGATCGAGCAGGACCGCATGCTGGTCGAGCCGGTGGACATCTCCGACCTGTACGCCGTCGAGGTCGACTTCCAGGAGGACCTGGAGCGCGCGAATCTTTTCGTATAGTCGGATGTCGGCGTGAGCTTTCACGCGGCTTCGATCAATACGATGGGTTCTCGTGACCAGTATCCCGACTGAAGTGCGCCCTGCGCAGCGTTCGCGCTTCTCGCGCTACCGGCACTCGCTCTGGCTGCTGACCAAGCGCGACCTCCGCGTCCGCTACTCGACGAGCGTCCTCGGCTACCTGTGGTCGATCCTCGATCCGCTCGTGATGAGCGCGATCTACTGGTTCGTCTTCACGGTCATCTTCAAGCGCGATGTCGGCGAGAACCCCTACATCGTCTTCCTGCTCGCCGCCCTACTGCCGTGGATGTGGTTCAACGGCGCCGTCTCGGACAGCACACGCGCGTTCATCCGCGAGGCGAAGCTGATCCGTTCGACGATGATCCCGCGGACCATCTGGGTGAACCGGATCGTGGCGTCCAAGGGCATCGAGTTCCTGCTGTCCCTGCCGGTGCTGGCGTTCTTCGCCGTGCTCACGGGCGCGCGCCTCAATGTCGACGTGCTGCTCTTCCCGGTCGCGATCCTCATCCAGACGGTGCTGACCATCGGCGTCGGGCTGATCGTGGCGCCGCTCGTCGTGTTCTTCCGCGACCTGGAGCGCGCCGTGAAGTTGGCCCTCCGCTTCCTCTTCTACGCCTCCCCCATCATCTACAGCGCCCGTGACCTGCCCGGCGGGTGCGGGGCCGGCGTCGCCGCGCGGCACTGCGCCGCCTACTTGACCGCCCACCCCGGCGCCCAGACGGACGTGCTGTTCTCGCTGCACTTCTGGTCGGCGTTCAACCCGCTCACCGGCATCTTCAGCCTCTACCGCTCCGCGTTCTTCGCCGAGGAGCTCGACTGGTTCCTGGTCGGCGTCAGCGCGGCGATGTCGCTGGTGCTGCTGGGAATCGGCTGGCTCGTCTTCAAGCACTTCGAGCGCGACGTCCTGAAGGAGATCTGAGTGCCCCCCGTCATCGCCGTCGACGGTCTCGGCGTGCGCTTCCGCCGCAACCGCGGCGCCCGCCGCTCGTTCAAGGACCTCTTCTCCACCCGGGAGCGCCGGGTGCGCCCTGACGACTTCTGGGCACTCCGCAACGTCAGCTTCGACGTGCAGCCGGGTGAGGCGATCGGCGTCGTCGGCCGCAACGGCCAGGGCAAGTCGACGCTGCTGAAGCTCGTCGCCGGCGTCATGCTGCCGGACGAGGGAACCGTGACCGTACGTGACGGCGTCGCCCCGCTGATCGAGATCACGGGTGGATTCGTCGACGACCTGACGGTGCGCGACAACGTCTACCTGACGGCCGGCCTGCACGGCATGACGCGCTCCCAGATCGACGAACGTTTCGGCGAGATCATCGACTTCGCCGAGATCGGCGACTTCGTCGACACCCCGTACAAGCACCTGTCGAGCGGCATGAAGGTGCGCATCGCCTTCTCCGTCATCTCGCAGCTCGAGGAGCCGGTCCTGCTCGTCGACGAGGTGCTGGCCGTCGGCGACCGGGGGTTCCGGGAGAAGTGCTACCGGCGCATCGAAGAGCTTCTCGCGGGCGGGCGGACCCTGTTCTTCGTCTCGCACAACGAGAAGGATCTGCGGCGCTTCTGCGAACGCGGGCTCTACCTCGACAAGGGCGCGCTCGTGCTCGACGGCCCGATCGGGGATGTGCTGGAGCTGTACAACTCCGATTACGGCACCTGAGCGCGAACTTCTCCCCAGGGCGTGAAACCGTCCCCAGAAAAGATTTCGGCGGGTTCTCCCCGGAAGTGGTGTTCGTGCCCGATTTCGGGGCGTCGAGCGTCGGAGGGGCTGGTTAGCGTCGTCGCATGAATCGTCTCCGGTTTCTTCGCAGTCCCTCCTCCGCCCCTCGTCCGCGCCGCCTGGCGTACCGCGTCCCGTGGCGGGTCGACCGCTCCGCGGCGCCCCACTACCGCCTGGTCAACACGGGCAAGGAGACGCTGAGCGGTGTCACCCTGAGCGTCTCCGGAAGCGCCCGGTTGCGGGTCAGCGCGCCCACCTCCGTGTCGCCTGGCGAGGCGGTCCGGGCGAGCCTCTCCGGCCCGGAGCCCGCCCGCGACACGGTGCTCGTCGTTCGCTGGTTCCCGCCCGACGGCCGCGAGTACCTCTGGCAGATCAGCTTCTGACGAGAGCCCTCCGGGTCGCGCGCGCTGCCCGGAGGGCTCCCACCGAATACGGGCATCACCGGCATTTTCGGCGACCAACGCGTGAGGTTCGAGGTTCAGGGTGCTCGTGCTCTGGAGCAGAAGGGGCGTTCGGCTCTTCACTGATGAACTATGAAGAACCCCGCAGGGACCGCCGCCCTCCTGCTCGGCGAACGCATCCGTCGTGCCCGTGTCCGCCTGGGCCTCAGCCAAGAGGCGATCGCGAGTCTCGCCGCCATGCATGTGACCAACTTCGGCAAGATCGAGCGTGGAGGGGCCAACCCGAGCCTGCTGACCATGATGCGCATCGCGGCAGTGCTCGGGACCGACGTCTCGACGCTCACGCAGGACATCTCGACGGAGCACCTGCCGAGCGACGTCCGCGTCCTGTCGGCGCGCGAATACCTCAGCGCCCGGGAACGGCGCCGCCGGTCGTCTTGATCGGGAACCGGCCTACACTCTGAGGAGATGGCTAAGAAGCAGCAACCGATCATCTCCGTCACCGGAGGACTCGCCCGCGGCGGAGACACGCCCCGCGCGGTGAACACGACCCTGGACCGCTTTCTCGGCATCCAACGGCCGGTCGTGGTGGCGCACCTGCGCAGCATCCGCCGCCGACACCCGGACGCCTCGGCGGACGAACTGGCCCGCATCCTCGAACGCCGGTATCTCGCCGCCGTGACCAGCGGCGGCGCCGCGGTCGGAGCCACCGCCGTCATCCCGGCGATCGGCACCGGCATCACGCTGGCCCTCTCGGGACTCGAGACGGCCGGGTTCCTGGAGGCGACCGCGCTGTACGCGCAGTCGATGAGCGAGCTGCACGGCATCGCCGTCGACGACCCCGAGCGCGCCAGGGCTCTCGTGCTCACGATGATGCTCGGCAAAGAGGGATCCGACCTCGTGCGCCAGTTGGCCGGCCAGTTCGGCGGAGGCGGTGTGACGCGCACCGCGTACTGGGGAGAGCTCGTCACCTCGACACTTCCGAGCATGGTCGTCGGCCCGCTGGTCGACCGGCTGAAGAACGCGTTCATCCGCCAGTTCGCCGTGCGCGGCGGGGCGAGCATCCTGGCCCGCGCCATCCCGTTCGGCGTCGGCGCCGTCATCGGCGGTACAGGCAACAACATCCTCGGCCGGCGCGTCGTGCAGAACGCGCGTCTCGCCTTCGGACCGGCACCGCTCGTCATACCCGAGGTCCTCACCCCGAACGAAGGCCCGGGAGCCGTGCGTCGCCTCGGAACGGCGACCGGTACGCGCGTGGTCCGGGTGGGCACTGTGCTCCGGGGCGCACTCCCCCGTCGCGGGCGGCGGAAGGATGCGCCGACGGAGGCCTTTGAGTCCGAGCTGCCGCGGGGTCCGTACGTCATCGAGCCCGGTTCGTCCGGTGCTCAGGCCGAGGCGCCTGCAGACGGTGGGGCGGCTGCTGACGGCTCAACTGACGATGGCGAGGCCGGAAGCCGGCGCCAGGTCGGCTGACCGCATCCACACGGCCCACCGGGCGTTCAGACGATCGGTGGCCGTCCTGCGGCCGTCATCCGCGCCACGGTCCTCCACCGCAGCGGGCGTCGCTCGCCCGGATCGGTGCGCCAGCCCTCGGCCCAACCGCCGAACCACGCGCGTAAGACAGCGGGCTTGCGGAACCAGCGCAGCAGCTGAATGCCCGTCCACGATCCGACGTAGAGCGGGATGAGCACGGCCGGCAGGTTGCGGCGGGCCAGCCAGACGCGGTTCCGCGCGTTGAGCCGGTAGTAGTAGGAGTGCCGGGTCGGCGACACGGACGGATGCTCCGCCACGAGGTCGCCCGCGTACCAGACGCGCCTTCCCTGGTCCCAGACCTTCCAGGCGAGGTCGATGCCCTCGTGCGCGTAGAAGAAGGGATCGGCCCAGCCGCCGGCCCGCTCGAAGACGGCACGCGGGAGGACCACGGCGGCCTCGAGCACGGCGAACACGTTGCTGGAGCGTTCCGGGTCGCCCTTGCGGATGCGCGGGATCCAGCGCCGGGGCGCCGGGGTGCCGTCGGGCACGCGAAGCCGGGGCTGCAGCATCCCGATGCCGGGGTCGTCACGGAGCTTGGCCACGGCGTCCGCCAGGAACGTGCGCGAGGGGATGTCCGCGTCGTCGTCGAGGAAGAACAGCCACTCGCCGCGCACCAGCGGCACCCCGGCATTGCGTCCGGCGGGGATGCCCACGTTCTCGGGCAGGGCGAGCACGTGCACGCCGGCGGGAAGCGCCGGGTCTGCGGTGGCCGGATCCCATCCATTGCCGACCACGACGATGTCGGTGGTCACGCCCTCCTGGGCGAGCACCGACTCCACGCCGCGGCGCAGCTCGACCGGCCGGGAGCCCTGCGTGAGCACCACGACCGCGATCGCGGGCAGCTCAGCCACGGACCCGCCGAGACGCCATGATGGTCACGAAGTGCCCGATCAGCGCCAGGATCGACAACGGGACGAGCGCGCAGAGCAGGATGCGGTCGGCGAGCGTCGCGCCGATGAACAGGCCGACGATCGAGAACACGAAGATCAGGATGGTGAGCTCCACCGAGTGGTACAGCCGGTGGAACGGCAGGAACTTCGCCGCGCGCCGCAGCGTCGCGATGAGCCCGTGGGTCGGCGCGTACTCCGACTGCGTGTCGGCGAGCTTCGGCAGTCCCGCGTTGGCGCGCGCCACCCGCACCATGTCGTTGAGCGCCTTGTTCAGCACGATCACCAGGGCGAGCAGGGTGCCGAGGTTCGTCCAGAGCAAGTCCTCCGGCGTCTCCAGCGGATAGCCGGCGGCACGGATGCCGAGGACGATCGCGATCAGCGTCTCGGTCGAGTAGTGGCCGACGTTGTCGAGGAAGATGCCCGCGGGCGACGACGTCCGGCGCCAGCGCGCCACCTCGCCGTCGCAGCAGTCGACCAGCATCTGCAGCTGGCCGAGCACCAGCGCGACAGCCGCGCCGGCGATACCCGGGATGAGCAGGGCCGCGGCCGTCGCCCATCCCGTCAGGATCATCAGGCCGGTCACACCGTTCGCCGAGATCGAGGTCTTGAGCAGCACCCACGTCAGATACGGCGACAGGTTGCGGAGGTACAGCGAGGCCGTCCAGTGCTCCGCGTTGCGGCGTCCGCGCACCTCGGGGGGCTGCGCGACGGCCTTCAGCTCGGCGATCGAGGACGGACGGGCGCCGTGCGCCGCAGGTCCGGGTGCGGTCATGCCTACCTTCCCG
Source organism: Leifsonia sp. 1010 (assembly GCF_031455295.1). NCBI lineage: Bacteria > Bacillati > Actinomycetota > Actinomycetes > Micrococcales > Microbacteriaceae > Leifsonia > Leifsonia sp. 1010. The sequence goes on along the minus strand of NZ_JAVDSL010000002.1, from coordinate 82,467 downwards.
TGTGGGCCGTGATGTTGCGGGTGAGCGACAGGTATCCGAGGACGAAGCCGATCCCCCAGCTGAAGTGGATGCACGGCAAGACTACGAGAAACCACAGGAACGGGCGAAAACCGTCGCGCCGCCCCCAGACCAGCGCGGAGACCACGACGATGACGATGTAGAGCGCCGGGATGGCGAAGCCCCAGAGCAGCCACGGCGCGGCGCCGAGGAGGGCCTGGACGATGCCGACGATGCCGAGCAGCGTCCCCACCGCGACGCCCAGCACCATCACCGGAGGCGCGAAGTAGCGCAGGCCGTTGGAGGCCGGGAACCGCCGTGCGAGCTCGCCGCGCCAGATTCCGGTGGAGAAGAACTGCCGGGCGAGCCGGTACAGGTTCGGGCGCGGGCGGTAGGTGACCTTGAGCCGCGGTGTGAACCAGACCGTGCCGCCGGTGGTGCGGAGGCGCCGGTTGAGCTCCCAGTCCTGGCCGCGCTTGATCTCCTCGTCGAAGAGGCCGACCTCGATCAGGCGATCGCGGCGGAACACGCCGAGGTAGACCGTCTCGGCTGGACCGGCCTCGCCGCCGACGTGCAGCTTCGTGCCGCCCAGCCCTACGCGGCTGCCGTACGCGCGCGCGACGGCGCGCTCGAAGTCGGTGGTGCCCTGCGCATCCATCAGTCCACCCACGTTGTCTGCGCCGGTCTCCAGGATGGTCTCCACGGCGACGCGCGCGTAGTCGGGCGGCAGGACGCTGTGCGCGTCCACCCGGATCACGATCGGGTACTGCGACTCGCGGATGGCGAGGTTGAGCCCTGCGGGCGTCGAGCCGACCACGTTGTCGACGACCCGGATGCGGCTGTCGACGGCGGCGAGCTCCTCGACCAGCTGGGTCGTGCCGTCCATGCTCGGGCCGAGGGCGATGGTGACCTCGAACGGCCCGGCGTAGTCCTGCGCCAGAAGGCTGTCGACGGCGGCCCGCACGTGCGTCACCTCGTTGAGCACGGGCATCACGTACGAGACACCGGGGAGGGTGTTCACGATGTCGTCCGGCATCTGGTCCTTCGCTGTAGCGGGTCGGCGTCGAGCCTATCAGCCGGGTCTGCGGCGCAGCCGGGAACGGGGAAGGGCCGCCCCGCGCCTGCGGGACGGCCCTTCTGGGTGTGCTCGAGCTGCGCGATCACTCCGCCGGGAGGGTTCCCAGCGTCACGGTCGCGGTCTTGGTCTGACCGTCGCGGATGTACGTCACGTCGACCTTCGAGCCGGCTGCCTGCGCGCGCACCTGGGCGGTCAGATCGGTGGCGTCGGTGATCGGGGTGTCGTCGAGGTTCACCACGATGTCGCCGGCCTTGAGGCCCGCGCCGGCCGCGGCGCCGCCGCTGGTGACGCTCTTGATGAGCGCGCCGACCGTGGTGGCCTTGCTGTCGGTGCTCGCGTCGGCGACCGACGCGCCCAGCAGGCCGTGCGTGGCGGATCCGCTCTTGATGATCTCGTCGGAGATGCGCTTCGCGAGGTTCGACGGGATGGCGAAGCCGACGCCGATGCTGCCGGACTGCGAGCCGTCGGAGCTGGAGCCGCCCGCGCTGGCGATGGCCACGTTGACGCCGATCAGCTCACCCTTGCTGTTGAGCAGCGCACCACCGGAGTTGCCGGGGTTGATGGACGCGTCGGTCTGGATGACCGGGAGCGAGATCGTTCCGGAGCTCTGCTGCTGTTGCTGCTGCTGGCCGCCCTGGTCGGGGAAGTCGAAGTTGAACGGGTTCTGGCTGCCACCGTCGCTGTTCGAGTCGTCCTTCGGAGCGGCCGAGGAGGCGATGCTGATGCTGCGGTTGAGCGCGCTGACGATGCCGTCGGTGACGGTGCCGGAGAGGCCGAGCGGCGCACCGATGGCGACCGTGGTGTTGCCCACGTTGAGCTTGCTCGAGTCGCCCCAGCTGATCGGGGTGAGGCCGGAGGCCTTGTCCAGCTTGATGACGGCGAGGTCGGTGGTCGGGTCGGTTCCGACGATCTTGGCGGTGTAGATCTTGCCGTCGTTGTCGGTGACCGTCACGTTGACGTTGGCGGCCTGACCGTCGAGCGTCACCACGTGCGTGTTGGTGAGCACGTAGCCGTCGGAGGTCAGAATGATGCCGGAGCCGGTGCCGCCGGAGCTCGACGCGCTCACCGAGATGGTGACGACGCTCGGGGACGCCTTGGCGGCGACCGCGGTGATGGTGCTCGCATCGTTGGAGTCGTTCACCGTGATGTTCTGGGGGCCGGAGACGGTCTTGATCGTCGCGCTGCCGCCGTCGGTGGCGGCGTAGATGCCGACTCCCGCTCCGGCGCCGGCGATGCCGCCGACGAGCGCGCCGATGGCGAGCGTCGCGATGATGAGGCCGGTGCTGCGGTTCTTGGCGGGCTTCGCCGGAGCCGTGGCGGTCGCGGCGCCCGGTGCGCCGGCGTAGCCCTGCTGGTGGGCGTTCGGAGCGTAGGGCTGCTGCGGCTGCTGGCCGTATCCCGCGGGCTGGCCGAAGGCGCCGTTGCCGTAGTGGGACTGCTGGGGCTGCTGCTGCTGCTGCTGGCCGTAGGGCTGGCCGTACGTCTGCTGCTGGTGCTGCTGCGCCTGGTAGGGCGCGCCGGTGGGCTGCGGAACCGTCGGCTGCGCAGCGGTGGGCTGCGGCTGGGTCGGCTGCGCGGCGGTCGGCTGTGGGACGGTCGGCTGCGCTCCGGCGTCGCCTCCGCTGTGCGCGGCCGGTGCGGTCCATCCGGCGCCGGCTGCGGGGGTCTGGGCTGCGGGAGTCTGGTCCGCGGGGGTCTGGTCTGCGGGAGTCTGCTCCGCCAGGGTCTGCTCCGCCGGGGCGGCGGGGGTGCGCTCAGTGCCGGCAGCATCCACGACCGCGTCGGTGTCGGCGTCGTGCTGGGGCTTCGCGGGCTCCGGGGTGTTCGGGGTGTCGGTCATGGTGTTGCTCCTTCCAAGCACAGACAGCTTGGGATGCGAACCTGGGCGTTCTATTTGCCGTTGCTGTGGGCGACCTTCTGCGTATCGATGACTCTCCCCAACGTACCCAATGGGTTGGATGCGAGTAAGGCCGTAGCGTTGTCCTATGACGATCACGGGAGGGTGGCGGCGCGCCGCCACGGGTGCAGGACTGCTCGGAGCCGACGGCTCCGTGCGGCCGACGATCTTCGCCGAGATGAGCGCGCTGGCGTCGCGGACGGGCGCGATCAACCTCGGACAGGGGTTCCCGGACGAGGACGGACCCGCCGCGGTGCTCGAAGCGGCGGTGGCGGCCATCCGCGACGGCGAGAACCAGTACCCGCCCGGGATGGGCATCCCCGACCTGCGCCTGGCCGTCGCCGAGCACCAGAAGCGGTTCTACGGCATAGAGCTCGACCCTGACCGCGAGGTTCTCATCACCGCCGGCGCGACCGAGGCGATCGCTGCGACGCTGCTCGCGCTGCTCGAACCCGGCGACGAGGTGGTGACCTTCGAGCCGTACTACGACGAGTACGGCGCCGTGATCGCGCTGGCGGGCGGCGTGCACCGCACCGTGCCGCTGGAGCCGCCGACCTTCCGCCCGGACCTCGACCGGCTGCGCGACACGGTGACCGACCGTACGCGCGCCATCCTGGTGAACACGCCGCACAATCCCACGGGCAGCGTGCTCGATCGTGAGACGCTCACGGCGATCGTGGAACTGGCGGAACGCCACGACGCCGTGATCATCACCGACTCCGTCTACGAGCACCTGACGTTCGGGCCGGAGCACATCCCGATCGAGACGCTGCCGGGGGCCCGGGAGCGCACGGTCGCGATCTCGTCCGGCGGCAAGACCTTCAACACGACGGGATGGAAGGTCGGCTGGCTGACGGCCCCTCCGGAGCTCGTCACCGCGGTGCTCGCCGTGAAGCAGTTCCTCACCTACGTCAACGGCGCGCCGTTCCAGCCGGCGATCGCGACGGGGCTTCGGCTCCCGGACGCCTACTTCACCGGCATCGCCGAGGCTCTCGCCCACAAGCGGGATGTGCTCTCCGCCGGCCTTGCGGCCGCCGGTTTCGGCGTCTTCCCTTCGGACGGGACCTACTTCGTGGTCGCGGACGCCGCCCCGCTCGGCTTCCCGGAGGGTGTCGAGCTGTGCCGTCGGCTGCCGGAACTGGCCGGAGTCGTCGCGGTGCCGCTGGGCGCGTTCAGCCGCGGCGAGTACGCGGCGCGCACCGCATCCCTCGTCCGGTTCGCGTTCTGCAAGCGCATCGACGTGCTCGAGGAGGCGGCACGCCGTCTGGCCGGGCTGCCGCGTTAGGCGACCACGGGCGAGCGAACGGTCACTGCCGGACCTCGCCGGCGAACAGCTGCGCTGCGCGCAACCGGCCGCCGATGTCGGCGACGCACTGCTCGAACACGGCCTTGGCCTTGGACGCGCCGATCGCTCCGCCGCTCACCGCGGCGCCCACCTGGTCGCGCGACAGCCGGGCGACCAGGCGCCCCTGCTGATCGACCTGGAACCGCAGCAGGAACGTGATCCGCAGCTGCGACCCGGCGAGCCCGCCGAAGAGCACCGTCATGGCGGTGCTCCCCCGCTGCACGGTGAACGCGCCGTTCGGCGCGGGCATCACCGCGAAACCCTGCCCACGCAGGGCGTCGAGGACGATCCTGCGGCCCTGCTCGTGGTCGCCGGTGAGGAAGAAGTCGTGCGTCGTCGCCATCAGAGCGGACTCACCCGATAGCGCCGGAGGGCGAGAGCAGGATTGCGCTCCCGCACCTCGCGCGCTCGAGCGGTGGACACGTCGGCGACGGCGACACCGGTCGTGTCGGCGAGCCCCGCCAACGTGACCCCCATCGGATCGAGGATCGCGCTCGCGCCGACCCCGATCGACGGCGGATGGTCGGCCGCGGCGACGTAGACGGTGTTCTCGATGGCGCGGGCCGCGAGGAGCGTCGACCAGTGGAACTCCTTCAGCGGTCCGCGCACCCACTCGGCGGGAACCGCCACCAGCAGCGCACCCGCGTCGGCGAGGCGGCGCGTCACTTCCGGGAAGCGCAGGTCGTAGCAGGTCTGCAGGCCGACGGTCACGCCGTCCACCTCGAAGGTCTGCGGTTCGTCCAGGTCGCCGGGGACGACCCACTCCGACTCCGTCGCCCCGAACGCGTCGTAGAGGTGCTGCTTGCGGTAGGTCGCGAGCACGTCGCCCTCCGGCCCCACCGCGACGAGCGTGTTCGAGAACTTGTGCGCCTGATCGGTGCGCTCGACGAGGCCGGCCACCACGAACAGCCCGTGCTCGCGGGCGGCGGCGGAGAGCGCTCCGACGAAGTCGCCGTCGAGCGGCTCGGCGTTCCTGGCGAACGACGGCCCGAGGGGATCGGTGAAGTACGACGAGTACTCGGGCAGGATCACGAGGCGGGCACCGCGGGAGGCGGCGACCGCGATCAGGCCGGCGACCACATCCCGGTTGTGCACGCGGTCGTCGCCCGGCGCGAACTGGGCGACAGCGACCGCGACGGTGCGGTCGTCGATGGTGAGCTCGGCCGGCCGGTCGCTCACGGCGCCACCTCCACGCGCGGGATGGCCTCGGTCACGGGTCTGGGCGTCTCCACCGGCAGGACGATGCTGATCGACGTGCCGACGCCCTCTTCGCTGGCGATGTCGAGGCGGCCGCCGTGGGCGGTCACGATCGCTTTGGTGATGGTGAGCCCCAGCCCGACGCCCGGGACCGCGTTGCGGGTCGCCGTCGACGCCCGGAAGAAGCGCTGTGACAGCTGGCTCAGCTCCACGGCAGGGATGCCGATGCCGGTGTCCCTGACGGCGATCACCGCTTCGCCTGCCTCCTGGCGCAGCGCCACCGTGACGGTGCCGCCGGACGGCGTGAACTTGAGCGCGTTCGACACCAGGTTGTCGACGGCCTGGCCCAGGCGGAGCGTGTCGCCGCGCACCTCCACCGTGTGGTCCGGCACCTCGGCGACGAGCGTCACGCCCGCATTCGCGGCGACGGGACGGGCGGACTCGACGGAGGCCGCGACGACGGTGTTCAACCCGACGTCCTTGATGTCGAGGGGGAAGCGCCCCGACTCCACCTGCGCGGTGAACAGCAGGTCGCCGACCAGGCGGAGCAGGCGGTGCGCGTTGCGCTCAGCGACCGCCAGGTACTGCAGCTGCTCCTCCGACAGCGGATCCTCGTCGTCGTCCCGGAGCAGCTCCAGGTAGCCGAGGATCGAACTGAGCGGCGTCCGCAGCTCGTGCGAGATGAGCCCGACGAACTCGTCCTTGAGCCGGGCGAACTCGCGGGCCTCGGTCATGTCGGTCGCGACGAAGATGAAGCCGACCCGGTGGCCGTTCTCGTCGATGCGCGGCGTCGCCGCGACCTGCACGACGACGCGCTTGCCGTCGGGCCGCACGTACGTCCAGTCGCGCACGTCGGCGGACCCGGCGCGGACGGTGTCCACCAGCGCCGAGAACTCGTCGGTGGTGGCGACGGTGGTGAAGCGCGCATCCATGTCCTGAAGCCGCTCGGCGAGCTCCGACTGGAGGTGGAAGTCGATGATGTGGTGCTTGCCGTCGAGCACCTGCTTCTCGGTCAGGCCGAGCATCTTCTCGGCGCCGGGGTTCCAGACGTCGATGAGACCGTCGAGGTCGGTGCCGATGACGGACTGCTCGGTGACGGCGTTCCAGATGCTCTGGATGAGACGATTCGCGGTCTTCAGCCGCGCCTCGTTGAGCACCAGCTCGTCCTGCGCCTGCACGGCCTGGGCCAGGAGCTGCTGCTGCTGCTCCCCCGCCGCACGGGCCGCGGCGAGCTGCACGCGCATCCTGTGCGCGATCTCGTTGATCACGATCGCGACGATGAGGTAGATCACCGGCGAGAAGAAGGCGCGGACGATGTCTCCTGCGGTGTGGCCGACGCCGTCGACGACGAGCGGTGCGAGCAGTACGACGAAGGTGGTGAGCGCCGCGATGAGGATGTTGATGCGCCCGGCCTCGGAGGCGATCCAGACGAAGGGCAGCAGGGTGAGCACCGCGAACGGCGAGGCGGCGGACCCCGTCCCGAGCCGCAGCAGCCCGACGGCGAGCAGCGAAAGCACCGGGATGACGACCGCCCACTCCGGATTCAGATGCCGCCACGGGATGATGAGGGAGAACACGGTCGCGACGGCCACCAGCGCGATGCCGGCCAGGAACAGCGGCGCGTTGGTGATGGGCACGCCGTTCGGCAGCGCGGCGATCGACGCGGCGATCGCGAAGCCGACGATCGTCGGCACCTGCTTCATGAACGCCGAGGGCGAGTCCAGCGGGATGCGGCTGAGCCAGCGGTCGAGGGTCATGAGGGCTCCCCCAGTTCGAGCATCTCGCGGATGCGGGTCGACAGCACACGCGGGCTGAACGGCTTGACGATGAAACTGTCCGACCGGTCGGCGACGACGCCGTGGTCGGTGAGCAGCTGGACCGACGCCGACACCATCAGGATGAGTGTCGATCGCGTGAGGTCATCCGCCCGGATCGCCTCGGCCACCTCCACGCCGTTCAGTCCGGGCATCGAGATGTCGAGGACGGCGAGGTCGATGCCGCCCGCCTGCACGGCGGCGAGGGCCGCCGAGCCGTTGTCGACGGCCGCGACGATGTCCACGCCCGCGCGGTTCGCGGCGATGGTCATCAGGCCCCGGATGTCGTCATCGTCGTCGGCGATCACGACGCGTTTGCGCTCAGACATGGAGGAACACCGTCCGGACGACGACGATCGCGGCGCAGATCAGCAGCGCGACGCCGGCGTACAGCGGGAGCCGGAACTCCCAGCGGCGGTCGCGGTCCAGCTCGTTCTGGATGCGCTCGCGGAGCTCGGCGGAGGGTTCGGCCGGGTTCGCTGCCGGCTCTCCGGACGAGTGTCGGGCTGGGCTCACCGTGCGTCCTCCCTCTCCCCTGTCTCGGTTCCCACGGTCACCCTTTCTCCCGCGACCCGGGAGGCGGCCGCGTCCAGCAGCTGCCGGACGCGGTCGTAGCGCCCGACGTCGGCGGCGACGTGGCTGTCTGTCGAGGCGACGATACGCGCCCCGGCATCGAGCAGCGCCGCGATGGCGTCCGGGCCGGGGCAGTTCCACTTCTCGTTGACCTCGACGATGGTCCCGGTCGCCGCGGCGGCCTGCGCCCAGGCGGCGAGCCGCTCCGCGCCGAGCTGGGTCTCGTCGAGCCCGACCTTCGGCAGGATGGAGAACCAGTGCGCCAGCTGCGCGTGCGGCGTGCGCTCCATCGCCCGGATGCTGCCCTCGACGAACAGGTCGAGCGCGTCGTCGACCGACAGGCCGGCGTCGAGCCGTTCGCGCGTGGCCGTGGGCGACCACGGCCCGTCCGTTCCGGGGAACTGGTGATCGCCGATGACGACGGCATCCACCCCACCGGGACCGACGACCAGGCCGGGCGGTGTGTCGACGGCGCCTGACGCATCCAGCAGCTTCGCCTCCACACCGGTGAGCACGGTCAGTCCGTCGGGTACGCGCTCCGCCGCGACGGCGGTGAGGAACTCGGGGACCCAGGTGGTCGACGCGCGCACGTGATCGGTGAGGCGGATCGTCCGGAGGCCGACCGCGGACGCCGCCGCGATGTTCTCCGCCAGAGTGCTCCGTGCGTCGTCGGAGAACGTCGAGTGGACGTGGAAGTCGCCGTGCAGCAGCGCGGGCAGCCGGCCGGCCTCCGTCCCGCTCACTCCTCCGGACCCTCCGCGTGCGCCGCGTTCTCGGAGACGAGCACGTCGGCGGGTGACAGGAAGACGTCCTCCAGGAACCGGACGTTGGCGAGCTCCTCGAAGTCGACGGCCGACGGAACCGGCCGGCCGAGGACCAGGTCGAGCAGGAGGGACGGCATGTCGACGCCGGCCGCGATGGTCAACGGCATGGCGCCGGGGAAGCGCGGGTTCACCTCGAGCAGTGCCGGCGTGCCGTCGGTGCTGTACCGCAGCTGCACGTTCGCGACGCCGGTGAGGCCGATCGCGCGGGCCACCGCCGCGGCGGTGTCGGAGAGCTCCGCCCGCCGCACCGTCCGGCCGGCGATCGAGACGCCCGAGTCGACGCGCTCCCTGGAGCGCGGGACGGCCGCGATGACGTTGCCGTCGAGCCCCGCGAGGACGTCGACCGAGAACTCCTCGCCGGGCAGGTTCTCCTGGATGATGATGCTCTCGTCGGTGCCGAGCGCCTCCAGGGTGCCGCGATCCGTGATGAGGCGGACGCCGCGCGATCCGGCGCCGCTGCGCGGCTTGATGATGACCGGGAACGTCCAATCAGCACCGACGCCCTGCGGGTTCAGCAGCCGCGTGACGGGCACGCGCGCCTGGTCGCCGACGCGCTGGATGAGGGCGAACTTGTCGAGGCAGGTGACCAGGGTGTCGCGCGAGGGGGCCGCCAGCTTCGTTCCGACCGCTTCGAGCTCGTCGCGGCGCGCGGCGAGACCCGGCAGCTCGACGTCGACCGTCGAGAACAGGACGTCGATCCCGTCCTCCCGGCTCATGGCGATGAGCGCATCGACGAAGCCGTCCGACCGTCCGGGCGGCACGATCCGCCTGCAGCCCTCCCCCACGAGGTAGAGGCCGCTGGCCCACCCGTCCATGTCGGCGGCGTACACCTCGACATCGTCCCGGGCCAGCAGCGAGCGGATCACCGCGACGCCCGCGGGGCCGCCGGCGCCCGTCACCAGGACGCGGGTACGGGTGGAGTCGGTCATTCAGCGGTCCTGTTCAGTCGGTTTCCCGCGACGCGGGCGTCGTTGTGGATGGCGGAGGCGGGCACCGAGATGTCGGCGGTGTCGCGCATGACCTCCAGCGGCTCGCAGTTCTTGCCGCCGCCGAAGCGCGACCAGTAGCGGGCGGTCGCGAGCACGAAGTCGGGCTCGAGGTACCCGCGCAGTTCGGTCTGCGAGCGGAAGCAGTCGATCAGCTGCAGCTTGGTCTCGGTGAATCCGTCGATGGGTACGAAGCGGGTGGGCCGGAAGTCGATGGTGGCGGACGGGCTCTGGTAGCAGCAGACCGTGCGCACGGACCGGGTGGCGACGTTCGTCGCCGCGTGGACCGCCCGGTGGTCCTGGTGACGGTCGTGCGATGAGTGCGTGTAGACGATGTCCGGCTGGACCTCGGCGACGACGCGCTCGATGATGCCGACCGTCGGGTCCGCCGCGGAGATGTGGGTGTCCTCGAGGTCTTCGAGGAACAGCCGGGCGCCGAGGAGTTCCGCCGACGCGAGGGACTCGTGCTGGCGGTCGTCGGCGTCCCCGCCGCGAGCGCCGCGCGAGAGGGTGAGGATGACGACGTCGTTGCCCGCTTCGCGGTGCGCGGCGAGGATGCCGCCCACGCCGATCTCGACATCGTCGGGGTGCGCACCGATCGCGAGGACGACCTGGCGACGGGCGGCGGCCCGCTTGATGCGGCCCTCGGCGGCAAGGCGGTTCACGATCGCGACGAGCTCCGCCGAGGCGACCGGCTTGCTCAGGAACTCGTCCGCCTGCGCCCGGAGAGCGGAGACGGCGTAGTCGACCGAGACGTGCGCGGTCATGACGACGACCGGCATCCCGGGATACTGCGCGCGCAGCTCCTTGAGCAGGTCGAGACCGGTGATGCCGGGCATCTCGATGTCGGTGATGACGAGGTCCGGCTCGAACTCGGCGATCGTGGCGAGGGCGATGGACGGATCGGTCACCGCGATGGCAACGGCGTCCGCGCGCTTCTCGAGCACGGTCTTCATGAAGAAGGCGACATCCGGGTCATCCTCGACCACGACCACCCGGTACTTCGTCACGACACTCGTCATCGCATCCCCTATCTGGGAACGACTCTAGTAGGACGACCGGTTCACACGAGCGGACGCGCCCGGGCGGGTGTTCGCGATTTCACGCCCCTCGGATCCCGTGCTAGAGTTTCTTCTTGTGCCGCGGGGTGGAGCAGCTCGGTAGCTCGCTGGGCTCATAACCCAGAGGTCGTAGGTTCAAATCCTGCCCCCGCAACCGATAAGGCCCCCTGATCAGGGAATCGCTGATCAGGGGGCCTTCTTTGTGTCCCCGATTCGCTAGTGTCGTGACGCAACGACACGGCGGAGGAACAGTGGCTGAGGAGCACGGCAAGGCGACGCAGGCCGCCGTCCGCGAGCGGAACCTCACGACCGCGCTGCAGCTCGTGCTGTCGGGGAACGGCACGGCGACGCGGGCGGCCATCGCCCGCCGCACCGGCCTCACCAGCGCGACCGTCTCCTCCCTGCTCGCCGGGCTCATCGCCGACGGACTCGTCATCGAAGGGCAGCTGGCGGAGAGCACCGGAGGAAAGCGCGCCACCACCCTGCGTGTGGCGGCCGAGAACCACGTCCTGCTCGCGCTGCTCGTGCAGCCCGGACTCGTCCGCGGCGCGGTCGTCGACCTGCTGGGCGACGAGCTCGCCACCGTCACGCAGCGCGCGGCGACGCCGGGGTCGCTCGAGGACGTGCGCTCCGTCGTACGGCGGCTGGTCGCATCCACCTCGGCACGGATCGTCGCTGTCGGCGTGCAGGTGCCGGGCATCGCCGACGGCCCGCTGATCCGTGAATCGGTGCAGCTGGGATGGACGGACGTGGACCTCGGCCGAGAGCTGGCCGGTATCGTCGACGCGCCCATCCACCTCATCAACGACGCCGATGCGGAGGCGATCGCCGACTCGATCACGTCGGACGACTTCGGGGCGAACCAGCTCTTCGTCTCGCTGAGCACGGGTGTCGGCGCGGCCGTCATCATCGACGGGGAGGTGGTCAGCGGCGCCGCGCACCGCGCGGGCGAGATCGGGCATGTCCCGGTGCTGTTCGGGCCGGATGCGCCGCTCTGCGCCTGCGGCAACCGCGGCTGCCTCGAGGAGATCGTTTCGGTGACGAGCCTGCTGGGCCTCCCCCACGGCACCGACCTGGAGGCGCTCGACCTCGCGGCGCTGGCTGCCGCTCCGGACGCGCGCGAGCGCATCGCGGACGGCGCACGTGTGCTCGCCCGCGCCCTCCTGCTCGTCGCCGCCGCCCTCGACGTGCCGAACATCGTCGTCGGCGGCGCGGCCCCTCGGCTCGGCCCGGAGTTCATCGGGCACCTGCGTGCCGAAGCGGCGCGGCATCCCGTGAAGGCCGCCATGCCGCTGAGCTTCCGGTACGCCCGCGTGAGTCAGGAGCACCCGTACCGCGGGGCGGCGCAGTACGCGCTGAAGTCGGCGCTCGGCGTCACCTGGGCGCGCTGAGGCGCGAGGGGCCGGTGCGCGGCGGGTCAGCGGCCGGTCAGGGTCAGCGGCCGGTCAGCAGTCCGAGCAGCGCGGCGCCGTGGCGGCGGTCGTGGCCGTAGGTCGCGATGTCGGCGTACGACGGATCGGGGCGCTCCCCCATGTCGACGACCAGCACCGAACGGCACGTCGCACGGACCGCATCCACCACCTGGCGGGTCCAGCGGGCCGCGGCGATGTCGGCGCCGACCACCACGACGGGCGTCGCCGTCGCGAGCACGAGTTCGGGGTCGTCGGACGGCCCCACGTCGACGACGGGGTTGCCGGACCACGATGAAGCGGCGTCGCTTCCCGGCTCGGCCCACGCCTCCTGCAGCGTGTACCAGCGCGGAACGCCGAGCACGTCGTTGTCGAGCGTCGCCAGCCGGACCACCGTGCAGCGGCCACGGAATGCGGTCAGCGCCTCGCGCACTCCGGGGGCGAACCGGAAGTCCTCCGCGGCATCCCGGCCGAGGTCGACAGCGTCGGCGAGCAGGGTCATCACGACACCCCCAACTGCGCGGAGAGCACCATGACGACGCACCCGCGGAGCACGATATCGCGGCCCTGGCTGGTCATCCGGACGGTGACGCCGGAGTGGAAGCCGGCCATGGTGCGGTTGCGGAGGGTCTCGCGCACGGCATCCAGCAGCACGCCGTCGAGCAGCTCCTCCGGACCGGCGAGGACGACCTCCGACAGGTTCAGCGCGCCGACGATCGGCGCGAGCGCGACGCCGAGCCGCTGGCCGGCCTCACGGAGCACCGGCTCGGCCGATGCTCCGGCGGCCTCGGCGGCCGCCACGCGCGACTCCAGCCGCGGCACCGCCAGCCAGGCCTCCAGGCACCGCTCGCGGTCGTACGGCGCCTCGGGCCCCGCATCCGTTCCGACCATCACCTGACCGATCTCGCCCGCTGCGAAACGGCTGCCGAAGACCAGCGCACCGGCGACCAGCAGGCCGGAGCCGACACCGTGGCCCACCTTGACGAGCATCATGTCGCCCTGCGCGTCGGCGAAGCCGTGCTCCGCCAGCACCGCGACGTTCGCGTCGTTCGCGACGAACACCGGGAGCCCGGTGCGTTCGGCGATGCGCTGCTGCAGCGGCTCATCCACCCAGCCGAGGTTCGGGGCGGTGGCGACCACGCCATCCGCTTCGACGATGCCGGGAGACCCGATGCCGATGCCCAGCACGGGCGCTGACGTCAGTTCGACCAATCGATCGACGAGCGCGAGGACCTTGGCCGTCGCGTCCTCGCCGCGGCTCCCGGCGAGTTCGACCTCCGCGGTCTGCAGGATGCGGCCGTCCATGTCGAGGACGGCTCCGCGGAACACGGCGTGCTCGCTGAGGTCGACGCCGACGATCTGCGTCGCGCCCCGGTTGACGTCGAGAAGCACGGCGGGCTTTCCCGGGCGGGCGTCGTCGCGCTGGCCGAGCTCGACGACCAGGCCTTCGGCGATCAGCTCCCCCACGAGGTCCGAGATGGTGACGCGGGTGAGGCCCGTCGTCCTGGCGAGATCCGCTCGGCTGGCGCGCCCGGAGCGGTACAGGGACTGCAGCACGAGCGAGCGGTTGTGACCGCGTGCGTGCTCGGGAAGCACCTTCGTCCGCGGGCGGAGCGCCCGGCCGGGGACGAGCCCGTGGTCGGACGGCGCACCCCGATCGGCGGCGGTGGTGCGCTTGGCCAGGTCGATCGACATGTTTGTTAGTAAAGCTGACAATCAAAGTCGACGCAAGAGTTTTCGGCCTTCGTCTTGTCGCGATCCGCACTTTGCACGGGCGCTGAGCATTCCGGGGCGCCGCTTTCTCCGCCAGGACCGGCCCCGCCGCCTGCGCCTGGGCAGATCCCTGCGCGCAGCTTCCGTCGGAGAAAGTGCCCCAAATCTCCGACGCACCGCGGCCGAAATGGAGATTCAGCGCGAAGCGGGACGAATCTCCGACGGTCGCGCCGGTATCTCAGCGCGTAGGGCGCGGCTAGGCCGAGGCGTACCGGCGGGCGCTTCCGTCGGAGAAAGTGCCCCGAATCTCCGACGCACCGCGGCCTGGATGGAGATTCGGCGCGACGCGGGGCGAATCTCCGAGGGTAGCGCCCGTGTTTCGACCTGTAGGGCGCATGAGGCTCCGACGGGGGCGCGTCGAGGGCGCGGCGGGCGCGGAACCGCGAAACGGCCCGCGCGAGAACGCGCGGGCCGTTTCAGCCGGTAGAGGCGGCGGACTACTTGGCGGCGGGCTGCCCCTCCGCCGCGACGGCGTCGGAGATCGCCTGCTGCAGGCGCTTCTGAGCCTCGCCGTACGCAGTCCAGTCGCCGGACTTCAGAGCGGCCTGGCTGTCGCTGAGCGCCTGGTTCGCGCGCTGCAGCGCCTCCTGGAGAGCCGTGTTGCCGGCCGCGGAGCCGCCGGTCCCTCCCCCGGTCTGCTCGCCACCGCCGGTGCCGCCACCGGTCTGACCGCCAGTGCCTCCACCCTCGGTCGGAACGTTGTTGTCGCCGGCCGTGGCACCGGAGTCGCCGCCGAACAAGGCGTCCAGCGCCTGGTCCAGGGTGTCCTCGAACTCGATCTTGTCACCGAAGGCCACCAGCACCTTCTGCAGCAGCGGGTAGCTGGTCTCACCCGAGGAGCGGACGTAGACCGGCTGCACGTAGAGCAGACCACCGCCCACCGGCAGGGTCAGCAGGTTGCCGTTGATGACCTCCGATTTGCCCTGTCGCAGCAGGTTCAGCTGCTGCGAGACGGTCGGATCGGAGTCGAACTGGTTCTGCATCTGGCCAGGGCCTGGGATGGTGTCGCTCGACGGCAGCTGCAGGAGCCTGAGCTTGCCGTAGCCGGATGCGACCTTGCCCTTGGTGTCGCCGGCATCCGCATCCACCGCCAGATAGCCCTTCAGCACCGACCGGCTGGACTCGCTCGTGCCCGCCGGGATGAACGTCGAGTAGAGCGAGAACGCGGGGGCGTCCTGACCGGGCATCTTCATGGTCAGGTAGTACGGCGGCTGGAGGGCCGGGTTGCTCGACGGCGAGGTCGGGTCGTTCGGTGTGGTCCACGCGTCTTCACGCGAGTAGAACGAACCGGCGTCGTCGACGTGGTACTGACCGAGCACCGACCGCTGCACCTTGAACAGGTCGGACGGGTAGCGCACGTGGCTCATCAGCTGCGCGCTCATGTCGCTCACCGGCTTGACGGTGGTCGGGAAGACCTTCTCCCACGTCTTGAGCACGGGGTCGGTGGTGTCCCAGGCGTACAGGGTCACCGAGCCGTCGTATGCGTCGACCGTGGCCTTCACCGAGTTGCGGATGTAGTTGATGTCGTCGAACGCGTAGGCGGGCTTCGGGGTGTCCTTGTCCGCCGTGGCGTCGCTCAGGCTGCCGACGTGCGAGTACGGGAACTGGTCGCTCGTCGTGTAGCCGTCGATGATCCACTTGACGCGTCCGTCCACGACGGCCGGGTACGCCTGCGAGTCGAGCGTGAGGTACGGCGCGACCTTCTGCACGCGCTTGATCGGGTCGCGGTCGTAGAGGATCTGCGAGTTGCTGTTGACCGCGTCGGAGAGCACGATCTGCTCGTCCTGGAACTTCAGCGCGTACACCAGCCGCTTGAAGATGTTGTCGAGCTTCGGACCGCCGTTGCCGTCGAACGTCGTGTACGTCTGCTGCGCGCCGTCCGCACCGCCCGGATAGTCGAGCTCGACCTGCTTCGAATCCTTCGGGGCACCGACGATCGAGTACGTCGGCGACTGCTCGCCGAAGTAGATGCGCGGCTGGTAGGTGCCGAGCGTCCCCGTGGTCGGGATGCCCGACTCCATGAACACCGGCTGCCCGTCGGGAGAGCGCTGGTTGCCGTAGGCGGCGACGAGCCCGTAGCCGTGGGTGTAGACGATGGTGTCGTTGAACCAGTTGCGGGTGCCGCCCAGACCGGACTGCTGCAGCTCGCGAACCGCGACGACGGCATCCTGCTGCGTGCCGTTGACCTCGTAGCGGTCGACGTTCAGCTTCTCGGGGAACGCGTAGTACTGCCGGAACTGCTGCAGCTGACGGAAGGAGGGGCTGACGACGGCGGGGTCGAGGATGCGGATCTGCGCGGTGGTCTGCGCATCCTGCCGCAGGGCCCCCTGCTCGGCGGTCGTCTTCGCGTTGTACGGGATGGTCTCGATGTCGCTGAGCCCGTACGCCTCGCGGGTGTAGTCGATCCCCTTCTGCACGTAGGGCGACTCCAGCGTCTTCTGGCTCGGGTCGACCTGGAACCGCTGGACGACCCACGGCACGATCGCGCCGACCACCAGGGCGGCGACGATGAGCAGCGCCGTGCCCACCATCGGGAAGCGCCAGCGGCCGATGAACGCCGTCAGCACGAAGAGGATGGCGACGAAGACGGTCGCGCCCGCCAGGATCGCGCGGCCGGGGATGGTCGCGTTGACGTCCGTGTAGGCGGCGCCGTTGATCATGTCGTTGACGTTGGAGTCGGTGACCGTCGCATAACGGTCGAGCCAGATGCTGATGCCCTGCAGGAGGAGGTACAGCGCGGCGATCACAGAGATCTGGACGCGCGCGGCGCGAGAGATGCGCACCTCGCGCCCGCTGACCCGGATCGAGCCGTACAGGTACGTGGTGGCCAGGGTCGCGAGCAGCGAGATGAGGACCACCGCGGAAGCGAACCCGACCGCGCTGCGGTAGAACGGCAGGGCGAACAGGTAGAAGCCGATGTCGAGGTGGAAGAGCGGGTCGGTCTTGCCGTAGGCCGTGCCGTTGAGCCACAGCGCCGCCGTCTGCCAGCGGCTCGCGGTCGAGACGCCGGCGAAGATGCCGAAGACGATCGGGATGCCGTACATCGCGAGGCGCCGCAGGGGCTCGATGACCTGCTGATAGCGGTCGAGCTGCGAGTTGAGCTTGGCGTAGACCGGGCGCAGCCGGTACGCGAGCTGGATGGACAGCCAGAGCGGCAGCGCCATCCCGAAGAAGCCGATGAAGAACATGGCGATGCCGGCGAACCACTGGGTGGTCAGCACCTGGAGGTAGCCGACCTGGTCGTACCAGAGGACGTCGGCGTACAGCCCGGCGAAGACGAAGAACAGGATGACCACCGCGACGATCACCCCGAGAGTGATCCAGATGGCCGCACGCCGGCGGCCTGCGGGTCGAGCTGCTGCTGTTGAACTCACGTATGGCCCTCTTGGTCTCGCGTGGCGGGGATGTGAACCATCCTAGGCAAGGGACGCTTGGAGAACGCTGCTACGCGACCGTGCGCTCGACCCGTGCGCTCAGCGGGCGGGGCAGGTGGCGAGGCCCGAGGTGCTCGATCCGTCCTCCACCGCCTTCAGCACCTTGAGCGAGTCGTCCAGGGTCTTCACGGCGAAGACGCGGAGTCCGGCGGGGATGTGGCCGGTCACCTCGTCGCAGTTCGAGGCGGGCGCCAGGAAGTAGTCGGCCTTGCCGTCGTCGCGCGCGGCGTACATCTTCTGCCGGATGCCGCCGATCGGTCCGATCTGACCGGTGTTGTCGATCGTGCCCGTCCCGGCGATGCGCTTGCCGCCGTTGAGGGAGCCGGGCGTCAGCTTGTCGATGATGCCCAGCGCGAACATCTGGCCGGCGCTCGGGCCGCCCACGTCGTTGAGCTGGATCTTCACGTCGAAGGGGAAGGTGTAGTCTATCCCCGCGCCGATGCCGAGGACGACCTGCCCCTGCGACTCGGTCGGGGTGATCGAGACGGTCGTCGCCGCGCCGTCGCGCACGATTCCGAGCTCGGCCGGCTTCGCGGTGCCGTTCTCCTTCACCGCGCTGCGGAGCTCGTCGACGCTGGCGATCTTCGTGCCGTTGACGGAGGTGATCTCGTCGCCGACCTTCAGCACGTCGGCGGCCGGCGTGCCCTTGATCAGCTGCTTGACGGCCACGTTCTCGGGGAAGGTGTAGCCGAGCTCGTTGAGGGCGGCGGCGATCGCATCCTGCTGGGAGTCGACCATCAGGGCGGCGTTCTCGGCGTTCGACTGCTCGGTGGTGGTGCCGGGCGGGAACACCGACTCGAGCGGCAGGACCGCCTTGCTCGGCTGGAACCACGCGCCCGCGATCTCCATCCACGACGGGCGCTGCTCCGGATTGCCGACCACCGAGACGGTGAGCAGGTCGAGCGAGCCGGAGGTCGGATAGGTCTTCTGGCCCGAGATGCTGATGAGCTCCTTGGCGTCCCCGCCCTCCTTCGCGCCGACCTGCTGGTCGGTGCCGAGGGTGTTGTAGACGGGCCCCGGCTGCTCGATCACGAAGGGCGCGGGGACGAGCGCGAGCACCAGCGCGAGGACGACGGCGACGCCGATCGCGACCCAGCCGATGATCACGCGCCGCGGCGGCGCGATGCGCGCGCGCTCCTGGGTGCGCAGCGTGGGGTCCTCGTCGCCGAACAGCGTCACGGGGGCGTCCTCTCGTCAGGGTCGTGTTCGCCACAGGCGCACGGTCCGGAAGCGAGCATAGGGCAATTCCCACCCGGCATCCCGGCGCCAGCGGCTAGCGTAGATGACAAGCCTGAAGCCGAGCCCGACGGCTGCTCACCGGACGGCCGGCTCACTTCGAGGAGTAGGGAACGACGATGGCCGACGACCAGAACGAGGAGCGGGACGACGACGAGTTCCGCGACATGCTGAACCAGTTCCTGTCGGGGAACGGCGCATCGATCGACCCGAGCCGCCTCGCCGGTGCCGCGGGCCTCCCGAACGATCCCGCCAGCATCCAGGCGCTGCTCGGACAACTGCAGAACGCGCTGATGAATCCGGGCGGCGGCATCAATTGGGACATCGCCGAGCAGCAGGCGCGCCAGCTGGCCGCCGACGGCGCCCATGCGGTCACGCCGGCCGAGCGCGCCTCGCTCGACCAGGCCTTCCACGTGGCCGCCCTCTGGCTCGACCAGGCGACCGGCGTCGCGGGCCTCAGCGCGACGCCCGAGCTGATCGGCCGCGCCGAGTGGGCACGGCAGACGATGCCGCTGTGGACGCAGCTGGCCGAGCCGGTGGCGCTCAGCATCTCGGACGCGCTCACTCGCGTCCTCGCCGAGCAGGCCCCCGAGGAGATGCAGGCCATGCTGCAGAACGCCGGCCAGGTCATGCGCTCCATCGGCGGCGCCCTGTTCGCGATGCAGCTCGGCCAGGTGGTCGGGCAGTTGTCGAAGGAGGTCGTGTCCGGGGGCGACATCGGCATCCCGCTGCTGCCCGACGGCACCGCGGCGCTGCTCCCGCAGAACATCGCGGAGTTCGGCGACGGACTCGACATCCCCGACGACCAGATCCAGCTGTACCTCGCGGTCCGCGAGCTCGCTCACGCACGCCTGTTCCGGCACGCGAAATGGCTGCGGCTCCAGCTGATCACGCAGATCACCGCCTTCGCCAAGGGCATCACGATCGATACCGATGCCCTGGAGTCGCTGGCAGAGAACTTCGACCCGTCGAACCCCGACGAGCTGCGCGAGGCGATGGTCAGCGGCCGCCTGATCCCGCCGCGCACCGAGGAGCAGCAGGAGGCGCTCGCGCGTCTCGAGACCGTCCTCGCGCTGGTCGAGGGCTGGGTCGACGTGGTGACCGCCAACGCCACCCGTCTGCTCCCCCGCGCCGAAGCGATCGCCGAGACGGTGCGGCGTCGGCGTGCATCGGGCGGTCCGGCGGAGTCCGCGTTCGCGACCCTCGTCGGACTGGAGCTGCGCCCGCGGCGGCTGCGCGACGCCGCGGCGATGTGGCAGGCCGTGACGGAGGCGGTCGGCATGGATGCGCGCGACGACCTGTGGTCGCACCCGGACCTTCTTCCGCAGTCGTCCGACCTCGACGACCCGTCGGCGCTGGTCGCACGCCTCACCGCTACCGCGACCGGTCAGGAGCCCGAGCAGGATGCGCTCGACCAGGCCATCGAGGACCTCCTGCGCGACGACCGGGACCGGCCGACCGAAGCCTGACCTGTGGATGACCGGGGCCCGCGGTCGGCGGCTGTGGACAACCGCTGACCGGGCACCGGCATCCGGCAGGATGCGGGGATGGCCCTCGCACTCGACCCCCGCATCCAACGCGTCTGGCGCACTCCCGACTGCCTGCAGTTCGGTGTGGAACAGCCGGTGCTCGTGCTCGACGGCGTCAGTGCGGCCGACGAACGGATGCTCGCCGCGCTCGCGTGCGGAGTCACCCGGCAGGGGCTGCAGCTGCTCGCGGACCGGGCCGGCGCGCCGCCGGGAGCGGCCGCGGCGCTGCTGAAGCGCATAGCGCCCGTGCTGGCACGCGGTGACGGCGCGGTTGACGGACGCGCCGACGGCTCAGGCAGCCGGGACGAGCGACCGCCCGGCCGGCCGCCGCTCGTCGTGCTCGACGCGACGGGACCGACCGCGTCGCAGCTCGCGCGGATGCTGACCGATGCTGGCGCGGAGGTCCGCGGCGGACTCGCGTGGGACGACCGGGCGCTCGACCGGGCGGAGGCCGCGGTCCTGGTCGGCTCGTACGCGATCGAGCCGCAGCGTTCCGCCCGCTGGCTGCGACGCGACATCCCCCACCTGCCGATCGTGTTCGGGGATGCCGGGGTCACGGTCGGCCCCTGGGTGCGGCCCGGGGTGGCGCC
Organism: Leifsonia sp. 1010; assembly: GCF_031455295.1. Classification (NCBI taxonomy): domain Bacteria; kingdom Bacillati; phylum Actinomycetota; class Actinomycetes; order Micrococcales; family Microbacteriaceae; genus Leifsonia; species Leifsonia sp. 1010. The sequence continues at coordinate 61,724 of NZ_JAVDSL010000002.1, read as the reverse complement.
CTGCCTCCGGTGCGTCGACCTTCACCGCACGGCGGCCGACCCGGCCTGGCCGGTGATGGCCACCCAGCTGCACACGCTGCCGCCACCGGGTGAGGACGCGATCGTTTCCGCGATCGTCGGTGCCCGAGCCGCCGCGCTGGTGCTCGCGGGCGTCGCCGCGGCGCGCGGACGGTCGGTGCAGCCGCCGCCGGTCGGGGCGAGCTGGCGGTTGCTCCGAGCTCGCTCGGAAGGGGGCGGTGCCGACTGGGTCAGCGCCGCGTGGGAGCCGCACCCGGAGTGCGGGTGCCTCGGCCTTCCACCGTGACCGTCGGCCGCAGCTCCGCCAGGAAGCGTGACGGCTGCCGGAGTTGGGGCCGGCCGGGCTGGTTGCCGCGCGCCGCCCAGCTGAGGTGGAGGCTGCGACGCGCTCGCGTGATGCCCACGTACAGCAGGCGGCGCTCTTCGTCGATCTGCTCGAAGGTGCTCGCGTAGCTGATCGGCACGAGGCCCTCGCTCAGGCCGATCAGGTAGACCGAGGGCCATTCGAGGCCCTTGGCCGCGTGGAGGGTCGCGAGGGTCACAGCCGACATCGTCGGCTCGTGCTGGCCGGCCTGCCGGGCGAGAAGTTCGTCGGTGAAGCCGCGGAGCGTCTGGCCGGGCGGCTGCTCGTCCACCAGGCCCATGATGGCGTTCAGCGACTCCCAGCGCTCGCGGACGGCGCCGCGGGCCTCGGGCGGCTGCACCGACCATCCCAGCGAGCGCAGCACGTCGCTGACCGACTTGAACAGCGGGTCCTCGGTGGCCGCGAGGCTGGCCGCCCGCAGCGACATGACGGCCTGCCGAACCTCCGGCAGGTCGAAGAACCGCTTCGAGCCGCGGATCTGGTAGCTGATCCCGAGGTCGCCGAGCGCCTGCTCGAGTGCCGCGGCTTGGACGTTGACGCGGTACAGCACCGCGATGTGCTCCGGCCGGGCGCCCGCGGCCAGCTCGGCGGCGATGCGCCCGGCGACGGCGCGGGCCTCGGCCCGATCGTCCTCGAAGGCGGCGGGCTCGGTGACGGGGTCACCTGCCGGTGTCCCACCGGCGACCTCGGCCGGGCGCAGGGTCAGCGCGCCGGACCTCCCGCGCATCAGCCGGTTCGCGGTGTCGATCACGGCCGGCGTCGAGCGGTAGTTCTGCTCCAGTCGCACCACGGTCGCGCCGGGATGCTCGTGCTCGAACCCGAGCAGGTACTCGCTGCGGGCTCCGGCGAAGGAGTAGATCGTCTGACTGGCGTCGCCGACGACGCACAGGTCACGGCGGGTGCCCAGCCACAGGCTGAGCAGCTGGTGCTGGAGCGGCGAGACGTCCTGGTACTCGTCCACGACGAAGAAGCGGTACTGCTCGCGCACCTGCAGGGCGACCGCCGGTTCCGACTCGATCATCCCGGCGCAGGCGAGCAGCACATCCTCGAAGTCGATCTGCTTGCGCTCGTCCTTGAGGTCTTCGTACGACTGCAGCAGATCGGCGACCTGCGTCGCGGTCAGCGAGCCGGGGGTCGGCCGGTCGGCGGCCGTGTACTGCTCGATGCTCAGGCCCGAGACCTTCCGCCACTCGATCTCCGCGGCGACGTCGCGGAGGGTGGCCGTGTCCACTTTCACCTTGAGCCGCTCGGCGGCATGCCCCAGGATGCGGCCCTTGCCGTCCAGCACGGAGGGCAGCTGCCCGCCGACGACCTGCGGCCAGAAGTAGTTCAGCTGCGCGAGGGCGGCGGAGTGGAAGGTCCGCGCCGACACTCCCCCGGCGCCCAGCTGACGGAGCCGCCCGCGCAGCTCGGCGGCGGCGCGCGCGGTGAACGTCAGCGCCATCACACGACCGGGCGCATAGGCGCCGGAGGCGACACCATACGCGATGCGGTGCGTGATCGCACGGGTCTTGCCGGTTCCGGCACCGGCGAGGATGCACACCGGACCGAACAGCGCCTCCGCCGCGACCCGCTGCTGCGCATCCAGCCCGGCCAGCAGGGCGTCCGGGCCGGAGAGCGCGGTGCTCACGGCGCCGGCGGCTCGTCGAGCGGGCCGCCGTACCAGTCCTCGATGAGGGCGCGCGCGATAGACGAGCGGCCCGGGAGGATGATCTGCTCGCGCGCCGCCCACAGCTCGTCCCGGGTGAACCAGCGCACGTCGAGGATCTCCTCGCCATCCGGGTCGAGCGCGCTCGCGGCCTGGTCGTCGGCCAGCCGCGCCGTCATCCCGACCATGACCGATGCCGGGAACGGCCACGGCTGCGAGCCCTTGTAGCGGGCGTCGACGACGCGGATGCCCGCCTCCTCGAACATCTCGCGCTCCACGGCCGCCTCGAACGATTCGCCCGGCTCGACGAACCCGGCGAGCAGCGAATAGCGGGAGTTCTCCCACATCGCATTGGAGCCGAGCAGGAGCCGGTCGTCCGCATCCAGCACCGTCACGATCACCGCCGGGTCCGTCCGGGGGAACACCTCGGAGCCGTCCTCCAGGCAGCGCCGCACCCAGCCGGCCTGCTCGACCACCGTCGGCGACCCGCATCGCGGGCAGTGCGTGTGCGTCGCATGCCAGTTCGCCATCGCGAGCGCCTCGGTGAAAAGTCCCGCGTCGCGATCGCTCAGCGCGGTGGCGACGGTGCGCAGGTTGCCCCAGCGCGCCTCGTCCGGCTCCAGCTCCTGCGCGGCGGCGTCGGTCAGCACCTGCAGCACCACGGCGGTGCCGGCCGGCTCGGTCGCCGACGCGACCGTCGTGCGGCCGAGGTACACCCGGATGAGCGCGGAGGTGACGCGGTCCACCGGGAGCAGCTCCAGCTCGGCCGGTCCGGCATCCGGGGCCGACCAGCCGTCGGCTGCGGGGGTCGCGGCCGCGACGCTTTCCGCGGTCAGCAGCGCCCGTCCCTTCCAGAGCGCGAGCACGCGCGTCGTCGGCTCCTCCCAGAGCTCGTCGAACAGGGCGGGCCGCGACCGCGCGGCATGGTCGCGATCGGTCGCGTGCCGCGAGAGCGGAAGAGCGGCGAGGGGAAGGGCGGGAGTCGGGGCGGACGACATCGAGGTCCTTTCGGGGCGTGGCGGACGGCCGTCGCAGGGAGGTCCAATTAGCCTAGGTGCATGGCCAGATCCCACTTCACTCTAGCCGCGCTGGCCACCTCGGCCGTTCCCGACCTCGACGTCTCCGGCGCCCGCAGCTACACGAGGAGCGGCGCAGGCGAGTTCGACTCGGCGCTGCTGTCGACGAGGGACGGCTCCACCGTCATCGTGCGCGTGCCGACGAACCAGATCGCGGAGACCGAGCAGAGCGCCGACCTGGTCGCGCTGCGCGCGCTGACCACCGGCATCCGCAGCCGCCTCCCGTTCGAGGTGCCCCGCTACCTCGGCCAGGCACCGGTCGCGGGAACGCGCGCCGTCGTCTACGACTTCCTCCCCGGCGAGCACATCGCGGTGGAGGACGTGCCGCCGGGCGACGGCCTGGCCGGGTCGATCGGGCACGCCATCGCGGCCATCCACGCGCTCCCCACCGCCTTCGTCGGCGAGGCCGGCCTGCCGGTGATGTCGTCGGCCGAGTGCCTCACGGCGGCGAACTCGGTCATCGAATCGGCCGCATCCACCGGTCTCCTGCCCGTCGCGCTGCGCGACCGGTGGCGGGACGCGGCGGCCGACCACTCGATCTGGCAGTTCCAGCCGACCGTCATCAACGGCTCCCTCACCTCGGACTCCTTCCTTGTCGAGGACGATGTCGTCACGGCCGTGCTCGGCTGGTCGGCGCTCCGCGTCGGCGACCCGGCGCGCGACCTGCACTGGCTGCTCGCCATGAACCCGGAGGCGACCGACGGCGCCCTGGGCGCCTACGCCTCCACGCGGCAGGTCGCCACCGACCGCCAGTTCACCCAGCGCGCCATGCTGTACGCCGAGCTCGAGGTGGCCCGATGGCTGCTCCACGGCCGCGAGGTGCGCGACCAGACGATCGTGGACGACGCCGTGGAGATGCTCGACGGCCTCGTGGACCGCGTCCGCAGCAACTCGATGAACCCGCTGTCGACGGCGACCGGCCCGATCATGGCGATCGGCGATGTGGAGGCCATGCTCGACCGGACTCCGGGAGACCGCACGGACGCCGCAGGCTACGGGCGCTCGGGCGGGATGAAGCCGGTCGCCGACGACCAGAGCGACGTCAGCTCCTCCTCCGCGTAGAGGCGCTCCGGCCGCACGACCGCGTCGTCGGCCACGAAGTAGAAGACCGCGTCGATCCGCTCCGGGTCGATCCCGGCGTAGCGGGCGAACGCGAGGCGGTAGAGCGCGAGCTGCAGCTGCTTGCGTTCCAGGTCGTCCGCGTCGCGCGGCGCCTTGCCGGTCTTCCAGTCCACGATCTGGTAGTCGTGGAGGCCGTCCTCCGCCCGGTAGACGGCGTCGAGCTTGCAGACGACCACCTGCCCGGCGAGGGTGATGTGGATCTCCAGCTCCACCTCCTCCGGACGCCGCCCGGCCCACTGGCTCCGCTCGAAGGTTGCGCGCAGGTCCTCGAAGCGCTCGGCCTCGAGCACGTCGCCCGCGAGGTCGTCCAGCTCGGCGACGTGGGCGTCGAGCACGTCGGTCGCGCCTGCGACCGTGCCGAAGCGCTCCTCCACCCAGCGGTGGAACAGGGTGCCCAGCCTCGTCTGGCGGTACGGGCGCTCCGGCATCGGCCGGCGCAGGGTCGCCGCCACCGATGCCGGGTCCGTCACGTAGTCCTTGAACCGCGAGGCCGGGATGCGGGCGGGCAGTTCGACGAGACCGGCCTCTTCTGCACGCCGGGCGCGCTCGGCCAGCAGCAGGTCGAGGTCGCGCGCGTAGACACCGCCGTCGCCCGCGCCGCGTTCACGCGCACGGCGCACGGCTTCGGCGGCCGCCTCGACGCGTGTGCGGCGGGCGCCGAGCGGCTCCAGCGGCCAGGTCACGGTGGATGCGGTCAGCGCGAGCGGGTTCTCCTCCGGCTCGTCGCAGTCCGGGAAGGCGTCCGGCGGCAGCAGACCCGCATCCTGCAGCTCGAGCAGGTACGAGCCGGGGCCGCGCGGCTTGGTCTGGGTCGACCAGTACGAGCCGGACAGCAGCAGCCGCTGCCGGGCGCGGGTCACGGCGACGTAGATCAGCCGGCGCTGCTCGTCCAAGTGCCGGGCGAGGTTCTCCTCCTCGAACGCCGCGATCGAGTCGTTGACGTCCTTCTGGGTCTCGGCGGTGCGCCAGGCGATCACCGGAAGCTCGGCCGAGTCTCCGCGGAACTCGTTCGGCAGCTGCCCGAACGCCAGCCAGCCCTTGCGGCTCTGCGGCGGCCCGGGGAGCTCACCGTCGACGAGCCGCGGCACGGCCACGACGTCCCACTCCAGGCCCTTCGCGCCGTGGATGGTGAGGATCTGCACCGTGCCCGGCTCCGGCTCCTCGCTGCGCGGGGCGAGGTTGTCGCGCTGCTCCGCCTCCGCGAGCCACGACAGGAAGGAGCCGAGGGTCGCCTGGTCGTCCGCGGCGAGGTAGGAGGCGACCTGCTCGGCGAACGCATCGAGGCTCGCCTGACCGAGCTGAGCGGTCTCGTTCGCGGCGACCTCGATATCGAGCAGAAGCTCCTGCTGCACCAGCGTGACGAGGTCGAGCAGGTCGAGCCCCACCCGTGACCGCAGGTGGTCGAGCCGTCGTCCGGCGTCGCGCATCCGTGCCAGACCCGCCGGGCTGAAGCCCGCCAACCGGCCGTGGTCGTCGGGCGCCTCGACGACGAAGTCGAGCGCATCCACCAGGGACGCCGACTCCTCCCCCGCGACGGATCGCCGCAGCCGGTCGCGCAGTTCGGGATCGAGCCGCTGGTACCGGTGGTCGCGCTCGGCGAGCCACGACGCGACATCGCGCAGCGCGGCAACGTCCTTCGGGCCGACGCGCCACTTGGCGCCCGTCAGCAGGCGGATCAGCTCGGAGCCGGCGGTCGGGTCGTGCATGACCCGCAGGGCGCTGACGAGGTCGGCGATGACCGGCTGCTCCAGCAGGCCGCCCAGTCCGAGCACGTGATACGGGATGCCGTGGCAGGCGAGGGCGGACGTGAACACGTCGATCTTCTTCAGCGACCGGCAGAGCATCGCCGCACTCGGCGGGACGCCGTTATCGTCGCGCTCGCCAAGACGAGCGCCCAGCCAGCGCGCGACCGTCTCGGCCTCGTCGGCGACCGTCTGCTCGAACACCGCCGTCAGCTCCCCCGCGACGGCGCCCGGGCGCGGCTGCAGGCGTTCGACGTGCACCGGTGAGGCGGCCGTCAGCGGCTCCACGAGCGCGTTCGCCGCATCCAGCACGCGCGTCGGATTGCGCCAGCTGGTGCTCAGCGCGTATTCGGCCGCTCCGCCCTCCGACCCCGCCCGCTGACCGGTGAAGTCGGCGGAGAACCGGCCGAGGTTGGCGGCGCTCGCGCCGCGCCAGCCGTAGATGGACTGGTGCGGGTCGCCGACCGCCATCACCGGCTGGTCGGCGAACAGCGTCGAGAGCAGGCGGGTCTGCACGACCGAGGTGTCCTGATACTCGTCAAGCAGTACGACCCGGTAGCGCCGGCGGTAGTCCGCGACCACGGCGGGGAGGCGCTCGCTGACATCCAGGGCGAGGGCCACCTGGTCGGAGTACTCGACGAATCCGCGACGGCGCTTCTCGTCGGCGAAAGCGCGGGCGAGGTCGAGCAGCGGGGGAAGCGACCCGACGGCGTCGACGGCCGAACGCACGGAGGCGTACAGCTCCTTCACGCGTCCGTTGCCCGTCGGCAGCTCGGCGATGCGCGCGAACTGCTCCACCATCCGCTCGACGTCGTCCGGGTCCGCGACGTTCTCGCTGAGCGCGCGGCTCAGGGTCACGACGGCGGTCGTGACCGCCTCGACGCCCCGGTCGAGCTCGACGAGCCGGTCGTCGGTGCTGGTCACGACGAGACGGCGGGCGAGCTGCCACGCCGACGCCTCGCTGAGCACCGCCGACTCGGGTTCGCGGCCGATCAGCAGCGCGTTCTCGCGGAAGATCGCGTTGGCGAACGAGTTGTACGTGGCGACCGCCGGAGCGTCGAAGGGGTCGAACTCCACCTCCGTCACGCCGGACGCGACCAACTGCTCGATGCGGGTGCGGATGCGGCCGGCCAGTTCGCCCGCGGCCTTGCGGGTGAACGTCAGGCCGAGGATCTCGGGCACCCGCACGTGACCGTTGGCGAGCAGCCAGACCACTCGGTTCGCCATCGTCTCGGTCTTGCCGCTGCCGGCTCCCGCGACCACGATCGCCGGTCGCAGCGGCGCTTCGATGACCGCCTGCTGCTGGGCGGTCGGGATGGGCAGCCGGAGCGCCTCAGCGATGTCCGCCGCGCTCAGCGCGCGGGACGGGCGCGGCCGCTCCTCCTCCGTCTCAGCCAGCGAGAAGGCCTGCTCGACCAGGTCGAGCTCCGCCTGCTCGGTCGCCCACTCCAGGAGGCTCTCGTCGTCGACGTGCGTCGCTTCGTCCGTCATGCTCCTCCTCCCGCGCTGACCGCAGGCACCAGGTGGATGCGGTACTCGTACTTTCCGTGCGGGTCGCGTTCGCCCAGGTCGACGACCCCGGCGAACGTCGCGCCGGCCATACCGTCGGCCGCACGCGCGACGCGCTCCCGCAGCCGCTCGAGCCCGTCGTCGTCGACGCGGTCCTGAGCGACCTCGCGATAGCCCTTCCCGCGGACGCCCTTGGCGACGAAGAGCAGCTTCGCGCCACCGGACGGCAGGTCGGCGGCCTGCTCGATCGCCCCGTGCTCCAACGCCAGCTGATAGGCGCCCAGCTGCGCGTGCTCGGCGGCTTCCGCCGCCGAGGGCGTGCGGTTTCCCGTCTTGAGGTCGACGATCACGACCGTGCCGTCGGGGGTGCGTTCCACGCGGTCGATCGTCCCGCGCACCAGCGCCCGGCCGAGGCGCAGCTCGAAGGCGCCCTCGGAGCCGAGCAGCACACCGCCGGCGCGCTCGAAGTCGCGGAGGTATTCGGATACTCCGGCCGTGAGCGTCCGCGTCCGTCGGCGCTCCTTCTCCTCCAGCCACGGCGACTCGAACGCGAGCTCGCCCCACCGGCGCTCGATGCCCTGCCACAGCCGCTCGACGCTGAGGTCGCGATCGTCGCTCGTGCTCGCCTCCTCCATGACGGCGTGCACGACGGTGCCGATGCCCGCGGCGAGTCCGCTCGGGGAAGCGGCCATCGTGTCCACGAACCAGGCCAGGGGCGACTTCTCGAATGTCTCCAGCCGCGACGGGGACACCCGGACGACGGCCTCCGGGTCGTCCAGATCGACCAGCGGCTCGGTCGTCGACGGCTCGAGCAGGCCGTACCAGGTGTCGGGATCGGCGCCCTCCACGTCCGCGTCCGCAAGGCGGGCGAGCGCCTCGGCCGCGTCGGGTGCGCCCGTCGTGGCGAGGCGGCGACGCAACCGGCCGACCATGCCACGGAGGGAGAGCGGATGGGCGCCGTCGTCGGCGTCGTCGACGGCCAGGTCGGCCGCGAGGCGCAGGAACGGCGAGGGCTGCTCGTCGTCGTTGGCCGTCGCGGTGAGGATCACCTGGCCGCGGGCGCGCGAGACCGCCAGCGCGAACATCCGCAACTCGTCGCCGAGCACCTCCGCGCGCTCGTCCTCGGTCTCGGTGGTGCGACCCTCCACCGCGTCCGCGAGCTCCTGCGGGTGCAGCAGCGAACCGCGCAGGCGCAGGTTGGGCCAGACGCTCTCCTGGAGCCCGGCGACGACGACGACCTCGAACTCGCGACCGATGGTGGCACTCGGCGTGCAGACCAGTACGGCGTCGCCGGCCGTACGGGCGGCCAGGGTGTCCTCCGGGACCTCCGCGCCGAGCAGCTCGACGACGAAGTCGGAGGCCGGACGCTCCGGGTAGCGCTCGACGAACCGCCGGGCGGCGGTGAACAGCGCGACGACGCCGTCGAGGTGCCGGTTCGCCTCGTCGGCGACGATGCCCGTGCGTTCCGAGTGTTCGAGCCAGCGGGCGGCGAGGCCGCTGCGCTCCCATACGTGCCAGAGCAGTTCCTCGATCGAGGCGCCGTTCTCCGCCTTCTCGTGGCCGGATCGCAGCGTCTCGGCCAGGCGTGCAGCGCGGCGGGCCGGGCTCGCGTCGATGGTGGCCAGGTGCGCGGGATGCTGCAGCGCCTCCACGAGCAGCTCGTCGCCCGGACGGTTGCCGTCGCCCGCGAGCTCCTCCTGACGGAGGGCGAGGCGCAGCCGCCGCAGGCTGACGCTGTCGAGCCCGCCGAACGGCCCGAGCAGCAGTTCGGTGGCGACCACGGGCGTCAGCTCGATCGCGCCGAGCTGCACGCCGGCGATCGTGATCAGCTGGCGGGCGGCGAAATCGTCGCGCAGCGGACGCCCGGCGATGCTCGTCGTCGTCGGGACCTCGGCGACCGCGAGTGCGCGCGAGAGGGCGGGTACATGGGCGCCCGAACGGACCACCACGGCCATCGAGCTCCACGGCACGCCGTCGAGCAGGTGACGTTCGCGCAGCTTGCGGGCCAGCCGCGAGGCCTCCGCGGGGGCCGAAACGGCGACGAGCCGTACGATCTCGGGGCGGCGGTCGGCCGGATCCACGCCGCCCGCATCCTTCTGCTCTGCATTCGCCTGCTCCGGCTCAGGTCGCCCGGCCGAGGCCATGCGCTGCACTCCGGCCGCCGCCGTGCCGATCCGCTCGGTCACCCGGGCGGTCAGCTCGCGCAGCGCGGGCGTCTGGCGGTGAGCGGTGGTCAGCACGAACCGGGTCACCGGCACCCCGAGACGGCCCTCGAGCTGCCCGAGAGCGGTGGTCTGCGCTCCGCGGAAGGTGGTGGATGCGACATCCGGGTCGCCGAACGCGACCACGGCGACACCGCGCGTCGCCAGCGCCCGCAGCAGCGCCAGGGTCGCGACAGTGGCCTCCTGCAGGTCGTCGACGAACACGGCGCGCAGGTCGTCGAGCGAGCTGCCCTCGGCGATGACCGTGACCGCCGACGCGATCAGCTCGGCCGAGTCGACGAAGCCGCCGCGATAGCTGTCGACGACGAGCTGGTACTCGGCGATGAAGCGGGCTGCGGCGCGCCACTCGTCGTGGCCGGTGATCGCACCGAGCTCGGACAGCCGGGACGGGGTGACCCCGCGCTCGGCGCAACGCGCCATGAGCTCGCGCAGCTCGGTGCGGAATCCGCGAAGTGTCCGCACCTCCTCGACGAGCGGGTCGGGCCACGCCGGACCGGTTCCGTCCTCCAGGTGGCCGCTGATCAGCTCGGCGATGATCTGGTCCTGCTCGCCTCCGGTGAGGAGGCGCGGCGGCTCTGCTCCGATGCGCCGCGCTCGCTCGCCGACGAGCTGGAACGCGAGCGACGTCGCCGTGCGCGCCAGCGGACCCTGCGTCGGAACGCCGAGGCGCAGGGCGATGCGGTCGCGGAGCGCCGTCGCCGCGGTGCGCGAGGCGCTCAGCGCCAGCACCTCATCCGGCCGGTAGCCGCGGTCGAGCACGCGCTCGGCCAGGGCCTCCACCAGCGTCGTGGTCTTGCCCGTGCCTGGCGCTCCGAGCACGGCGGCGGAGGCGCCGTCCGGCAGCAGGAGCACCTCCGACTGCGAGCCGTCGAGCGCCGCGCCACCTGCTGGAAGAGGGGATGCGAGGGTGCCGGCAGGGTGCATCCGGAAGCCTCGAGCGATCATGTCCTTCACGGTATCGGCGTCCGCCGACAGAGAACGCGAGCGGGGGCCGCGAGCCGTGTGCCGTAGTCTGAACTCACACCCGCCGGTCAGACTCGAAAGGCACCTCAGTGGAGATCCGCATCGGAATCGTCAACGCCCCCCGCGAACTCAACTTCGAGTCGTCGCAGTCGGCCGAGGAGCTTGCCGGGCAGGTGCAGAGCGCACTCGCCAGCGGCACCGGTGTTCTGCAGCTGACCGACGACAAGGGCCGGCTCTACGTCGTCCCGACCGCGGGCATCGCGTACGTCGAGATCGGCACCGAGGAATCGCGCCGCATCGGCTTCGTCGGCTAGCCTCCACTCGTGGAACTGCTCTTCGTCGTCCTCGGCGGGGCCATCATCGGCCTGGCCGGACGCTATCTGCTGCCGAACCGTCACACGCACGGCTCCGTGCTCATCCCGGCCGTCGGCGTCGTCTCGTCGGCCGTGCTCTGGGTGGCGCTCACCTGGGCCGGCCTGAAGTGGGACGGCGGCTGGATCTGGTGGATCACCCTCCTCGGCACCGCGCTCATCGTCGCCGTCGCCGACCTGCTGATCGGCCGAGTCCGCGCCGCCAACGACGACCGCATGCTGCACGCGCTGGCGAAGGGCGCCGTCGCGCGCTGAGCGCACATTCGGCACGAATGTGCGTTATCGCCCACGCTGAGCGCACATTCGGCACGAATGTCGCGGCCTAGGCGGTCAGGCCGAGCGCATCCATCCGGCGCGTGTGCGCGGCGATCAGCTCCGTGAAGATCGGCTCGATGCGCGCATCGTCGGCGATCCTGTTCCCCGAGAGGTGCAGCGCGGAGCGCGCTACGAGCAGCGTGTCGCCGACGAGCCTCCTGCCCCACATCGCGAGCCGCGACGCGAGCAGCGGGTCGGCCGCGATCTGCGCGCGGAGCACCTCCAGCACGCCCTCCTGCCCGGACTCCGAGCCGAGCAGGTGCGCGAGGCGCGGTCCGACGTCGCCCGGCAGTCCGGCGGCGAGCCGGATGAAGAAGTCGTCGAGCAGGCCGCCCGTCACGAGGGCGGAGAGCAGTGTCTCGCGCCAGTCCGCGCCGACGATGAGCGCGCTGAAGCCCTCGATCTCATCCGCGAACGGCTTCATGGCGTCGGCCGGGTCGTCCCCTCGGCGCCGGATCTCGGCCACGATCCCCTGATGCTTCGACAGGGCGTGACCGGCGGCCGCCGAGATGAGGCCCTTCGCGTGAAGGTCTTCCGCCTCGGCCGCGACGCGCGACAGCGTCTCGAACTGCTCGAGCTGGAGGTACGCGGACTGACCCAGGTAGGGCAGCAGATCCGGCATCACCTCGTGCAGGTCGACGCGGACGGTCGGCAGCGTGCGCGCCCGCGGAGTCAGGCGCGGGAGCTCGACGGAAGGCCGTCGCCGGGTGAACCAAGTCGACACGCTCAGCAGTGTATCGGGACCGTCCAGTAGGCTGGGGACGCCGTCGGCGCAGGATCGACGGCCCTACGCCTGCGACAGAGAAACAGGGCGTGGACACTCCAATCGAATCGACAGGCAATTCACCAGTGACTTTCTCAGAACTCAACATCGACCAGGACATGGTGGATCAGCTCGCCGCCAAGGGCATCATCGAGCCGTTCCCCATCCAGACGCAGACCATCCCGCTCGCGCTCACCGGCCAGGACATCATCGGCCAGGCGAAGACCGGAACGGGCAAGACCCTCGGCTTCGGCCTCCCCCTGATCCAGCGCCTCGGCCCGAACCCCGAGCCCGGCGTGAAGGCACTCGTCGTCGTGCCCACCCGCGAGCTGGCCATCCAGGTCTACGAAGACCTCGAGACGGCCGCCGCCGGACGCCCGACTTCCATCGCCAGCATCTACGGCGGCAAGGCCTACGAAGGCCAGATCGCCCAGCTGAAGGGCGGCGCCCAGATCGTCGTCGGCACCCCTGGGCGCCTCCTCGACCTCGCCGGCCAGCGCCTGCTGAACCTCGGCAGCGTGCAGGAGATGGTGCTCGACGAGGCCGACAAGATGCTTGACCTCGGCTTCCTCGCCGACATCGAGAAGCTGTTCGCGCAGACCCCGGCCACGCGCCACACCATGCTCTTCTCGGCGACCATGCCGGGCCCAATCGTCGCGCTGGCGCGCCGGTTCATGACCCGCCCTGTGCACATCCGCGCGACCGACCCCGACGAGGGCCAGATCCAGGCGAACATCAAGCACCTGATCTACCGCGCCCACTCGCTCGACAAGGACGAGGTCATCGCCCGCATCCTGCAGGCCGAGGGCCGCGGCAAGACCGTGATCTTCACCCGCACCAAGCGCGCCGCCGCCAAGTTGGTCGAGGAGCTCAACGACCGCGGCTTCAACGCCGCCGCCGTGCACGGCGACCTCAACCAGGAGCAGCGCGAGCGCGCCATGGCCGCGTTCAAGGCGGGCAAGAAGGACATCCTCATCGCCACGGACGTCGCGGCCCGCGGCATCGACGTGGACGATGTGACGCACGTCATCAACCACACCATCCCGGACGACGAGAAGACGTACCTGCACCGCGCCGGCCGCACCGGCCGGGCGGGCAAGACCGGTATCGCCGTGACGTTCGTCGATTGGGAGGACCTGCACAAGTGGGCCCTCATCAACAAGGCGCTCGAGTTCGGGCAGCCGGAGCCGACCGAGACGTACTCGTCGTCGCCGCACCTCTACACCGACCTCGACATCCCGCAGGGCGTCAAGGGCCGGCTCAAGCCCACCCCGGCCGTGAAGGCGACCGAGTCGCCGCGCAGCGGCCGCACCGACTCCACCGGCCCGGAGGGCGGGGAGCGTTCGAGCAGCAGCCGTCGTCGCCGCACGCGCGGCTCCGGTCAGGGCGCATCGCAGGGCTCGACGGCTCCCGATGGGTCCGGGTCGGAGGGCGGCGAGGCCAAGGCCCCGGCCGCCGGCACGCACGACGGCGGCGGATCGCAGCACCGCGACGGCAACAGCGCTCCGCGTCGTCGCCGTCGTCGCTCGCGCGGCGGCTCCGCCACCACCCCCGCCAGCTGACCCAGCCTCCCACGCGAACAGCTCCTGAGTTTTTCGCCCGATCCATGCGGATTGGAGCGAAAAACTCAGGAGCTGTTTGCTTGGGGCTGGGGCGCTTGGGAGGGGGACGCGCTCAGTACCAGTTGGGGTCGTGGCTCATCTCGAAGTTCCACGCGGCGCACGGGGAGCCGTAGGCGCGGTTGATGTAGTCGAGGCCCCAGTCGACCTGCGTGTTCTGGTTGGTCAGCCAGTCCGGGCCGGCCGACGCCATCTTGCTGGCGGGCCAGGCCTGCGGGATGCCGTACGCGCCACTCGACGTGTTGTACGCGTCCGCCCGCCAGTCGGACTCATGGTTCCACAGCTTGATCAGGCAGCTCATCTGCTCACCGCCCCAGCCGAAGGCCGGGAGGCGGCTGGCCGCGTACGCCTGGGCGCCCGCGGGATCGACCACCATGCCGGGAGGCGGGGCGAACCCGTCGGACCCGCCGCCCGGGTTCGCGGCCGCCTCGGCCGCCTGTCTCGCGGCCTCCCCCTCGGCGTACGACTTCTCGACGGCCGCCTCGGTGTTCTTCAGGGTCGCCAGCTGGGCGTACAGCGTGTCGGCGTGCTTCTTCTGGTCGGCCAGCTGGGCGTCGGCCGCCTGCTTCGCCGCGGTCGCGACGTCGAGAGCCTTCTTCGCATCCACCGCGAGCTGATCGCGCACCTTCTGGGCGGTGGTCGCCTGCTCGCTGAGCGACGCGGCGAGGTTCTTCTGCGCGTTCGCCCTGGCGTACAGCGAGCTGGCCTGGTCGGCGAGCTTCGACACCGCGCCGAGCTGGTACAGCAGGGAGTCGGAGCGCGTCGCGTTCGGGCTGAGGAACAACCGGAGCGACACGGATGAGGTGCCCGCGCGGGTGAGCTGCTCGGCGAGCTTGCCGCTCTGGGCCTTGAGCGCATCCGCCTGGGCCGATGCCTCGTGCGCCTTCTCGGCCAGACCCTGCGCCTTGGCGGTCGCGGTCTGCAGGGCGGCCTCGGCGGTCCCGTACTCCCCCAGCCGCTTCACGGCGAGGTCGCCCGCGGCGTTCGCGGCGGTCTGCAGACCCGTCAGCAGACCGTTGATCCGGTCGACCTCGGCCTGGGCCGCGCTGGCGTTGTTCTTCGCGGCCTGCACGTCGTCCCACGACGGGTAGCTGTCGGCGTTCGCGGGCGTGACGCCCGCAACGACGACGAGGACGGCCGTCAGGGCGGCAGCGGCCGCCGATCCTCGCCAGAACCGTCTCACTCGCGCACCTCGCATCCTTCTCGCCCCGACGTCATGTCCGGGGTCCAGGCTACGTGCTGGTGGTCACGGAGCGTAGAAGGGCGCCGCGCCTGTCGCTTCTTCGATCATCGCGTCGACGACGGCCGGATCGGTCGTGTTCTCCCCCAGCCGGTTGGGCTTGCCTGCGCCGTGGTAGTCGCTCGATCCGGTGATGCGGAGGCCGTAGCGGGCCGCGAGCTCCCGCAGCCGTTCGACGCCGTCGGCGGTGTTCTCGCGGTGGTCGAGCTCCAGTCCGAAGAGCCCGGCGTCGACCAGGCGCCGCAGCCGGTCCTCCGGGATCACGCGCCCCCGGCCGCCGGTCGCGGGATGCGCCAGTACCGGCAGACCCCCCGCCCCGCGGATGAGACGGACGCCGGTCAGCGGCTCCGGCGCGTAGTGCGGCTGGAAATAGCCGCTCCGCCAGTGCAGGATCCCGGCGAACGCGGCGCTGCGGTCCGAGGCGAGCCCGCGCGCGACGAGCGCGTCGGCGATGTGCGGCCGGCCGACGGTCGCGCCCTCCGTCGCCTGCGCGAGGACGTCGTCCCACGTGATGTCGTAGTCCTCCGAGATGCGGCGCACCATGTCCTCGGCGCGTCGCATCCGGCCCTCGCGGATGCGGCGGGTCTCTGCGACGAGCGCTTCGTTGGTCGGATCGAAGAGGTAGCCGAGCATGTGGACGCTGGCGAACTCGATGCGGGTCGACAGCTCCATCCCCGGGATGACCGTGATGCCGACGCGTGCGGCCTCGGCCGCGGCGTCCGCCCACCCGGCCGTCGAGTCGTGATCGGTGAGCGCGACGGTGCCCAGCCCCGCGTCGGCGGCGGCGCGGATGAGCTCGGCCGGGGTCTCCGTGCCGTCGGACACGCTGGAGTGCGTGTGCAGGTCGACGGGACCTCGGAACCGCCGCGCATCAGCCATGGTGACCATCCTAGGAGGGCGCTGACCGGCCGGGCGCATGACGCCCAGCGGGTGGAAGAATGGACGCCATGTCCTCCCAGCCGACAACGCCAGCCACCGCAGACGCCGACATCGCGACCGACACCGTCGACGACCCGACCGCCGCAGCGGTCGCCACGACGACCGAGACGGCTGCCGCCGCCGAGTCCGATGAGGCTCCGCGCGCGACGCAGAACCGCTCGACGACGCCCGGTTCCGACGCGTTCCGCGAGTACATCGGCTCGGGATGGGCGGAGCGTGCGGAGGTCGTCCCGGAGCCGCGCCGCCAGGCGCAGTATGCCGCGGCCCGCCGTGCGCGCGTGTCCGAGCTGTTCCCGGGGAAGCGCCTCATCATCCCGGCCGGGCGCCTCGCACAGCGCTCCAACGACACCGACTACCCGTTCCGCGCGCACTCGGCGTTCGCGTACCTGACGGGCTGGGGTTCGGACTCCGAGCCGGGCAGCGCCCTGGTGCTGGAGCCGACGGCGTCGGGACACGAGGCGACCCTGTACTTCCGGGAGCGCGCGGGCCGCGACTCCGACGAGTTCTACGCGAACCCCGAGATCGGCGAGTTCTGGATCGGTCCCCGCCCGTCGCTCGCGCAGGTCGCCAGCGACCTCGCGCTGACCACCCGCGGGATCGCCGAGGTGCGTTCGGTGCTCGACGCGGTGGACGGCGACACCGTCGTGCTGCGCGAGGCCGACCGCGCCATCACGGACGACGTGGATGCGGCGCGCCTGCTGCTGGCAGAGGGTTCGGACGGCGACGGCGACGGCGACGGCATCGGCACCGGCACCGGCGTCGACCCCGAGGACCACGATGAGGACGACCGGCTGGCGCGCGAACTCTCCGAGCTGCGCCTCGTCAAGGACGAGTACGAGATCGCCGAGCTCCGCGCCGCCGTCGCGGCGACCGCCCGCGGCTTCGACGACGTGATCGCCGACCTGCCGCGCATCACCGCGCACCCGCGCGGCGAGCGGCTCGTCGAGGGTGTCTTCTACGGCCGCGCCCGCGCCGACGGCAACGCGGTCGGCTACGACACGATCGCGGCGAGCGGACCGCACGCGTGCATCCTGCACTGGACGCGCAACGACGGCCCCGTGGTGCCGGGCGATCTCATCCTGCTGGATGCGGGCGTCGAGCTGGACAGCTACTACACCGCCGACATCACCCGCACCTTCCCCATCGACGGCACCTTCACCGAGACGCAGCGCCTGATCTACGAGGCGGTGCGAGAGGCGGCGGACGCGGCGTTCGCGATCGTGCGGCCCGGCATCCGGTTCCGCGAGATCCACGCGACCGCCATGGCGGTCATCGCGCGGCGCACCGCCGAATGGGGGCTGCTCCCGGTCAGCGCCGAGGAGGCCCTGGAGGTCGAGAACCAGCAGCACCGCCGCTACATGGTGCACGGGACGAGCCATCACCTCGGGCTCGATGTGCACGACTGCGCGCAGGCACGCCGGGAGCTCTACCTCGACGGCGTCCTGCAGCCCGGCATGGTGTTCACGATCGAACCGGGACTGTACTTCCAGCCGGACGACCTCACCGTGCCCGAGAGCTTCCGCGGCATCGGCGTGCGCATCGAGGACAACATCCTGGTCACCGAGGACGGCGCCGAGAACCTCTCCGCCGACATCCCGCGCACCGCGGACGATGTGGAGGCGTGGGTGCGGCGGCTCTCGCGGCGCTGAGGTGCACGTCGTGGCTGTTTCGCGCGCGAAATAGCCGCCACGACGTGCACTTCGGCGGAGGTGGTCAGGCGGGGGGCGCGGGGGGACGCTCGTCGCCTGCCGACGCGGGAGGCGCGGGCGGCGGGTCGGACGGGTGCTGCGGCTGCGCGGGCGGCGTCCATCCGGGAGCTGCGGCGGGCTCCTCCGCTCCCCCGCTCGCGAGCAGGTTGCGCGCGCGGTTGCCCAGCTCCGAGTCGACGAGCACCGAGTAGCTGGTCGCGATCACCTGCTGGATCGACGTGAAGTCACGCCGACGCCGGTTGATGGCGTAGGAGACGATGCCCCACAGCATCCCGAATCCCGCACCGAGGAGCAGCGCGGCGAGCACGAACGCGAGGCTCACCGACGGCGAGAAGATGATGAGCAGCAGGCCGAAGAAGATGCCGAGCCACGCACCGGACGCCGCCCCAGCAAGGGCGACGCGGCCCCAGGTCAGCTTGCCGGTGACACGCTCGACGCTCTTCAGGTCGCTGCCGACGATCGAGACCTTGTCGACCGGGAAGTCGGCGCGGGCCAGCACGTCGACCGCCTCCTGCGCCTCCGGGTAGCTCTCGAAGGTGGCGACCACTTCGCCTCGCGGCAGGGTCGGGAAGAGGATACGGTTGCGCCCGTTGTTCAGCCCAGGTGTGCTCATCCACCCATTGTTCCATCCAGGCTCCGAGAGGGCACGGAAACAGCCGTCGTTCACCTGCGAGGGCTAGGTTAACAGGGTGAGTTCGCCCAGAGTCTTCGTCGCCCGCCTCGCCGGGACGACCGTGTTCGATCCCGTCGGAGACCGGGTCGGCAAGGTCAGAGACGTCCTGGTCGTGTACCGCAAGAACGACCCGCCCCGCGTCGTCGGGCTGATCGTCGAGATCCCCGGGAAGCGCCGCGTGTTCCTGTCCATCGGGCGGGTCACCAGCATCGGCAGCGGGCAGATCATCACGAACGGCATCATCAACATGCGCCGCTTCGAGCAGCGCGGCGGCGAGGTGCGCGTGATCGCCGAGCTCCTCGGCCGTCGCGTGGTATTCGCCGACGGCGGTGGCGAGGCCACCATCGAGGACGTCGCGATCGAGGAGACCGAGACCGGCGACTGGGCGGTCAGCCAGCTGTTCGTCCGCAAGCCCAAGGCCGGCGGCTCCCCCTTCGCCAAGGGCGCGACGACGTTCGTGACCTGGAACGAGGTGCGCGAGAAGCAGAAGCTCGGTGAGGCGCAGTCGGCCGAGCAGCTCATCGCCACCTACTCGGAGCTGAAGCCCGCCGACCTCGCGAACACCCTCCTCGACCTCCCTCAGCAGCGGATGCTGGAGGTCGCGGAGGAGTTGCCGGACGACCGTCTCGCCGATGTGCTGGAGGAGATGCCGGAGAGCGAGCAGGTGCAGATCCTCGCCCAGTTGAACGACGACCGCGCCGCGGATGTGCTCGACCAGATGGAGCCGGACGACGCAGCCGACCTGATCGCCCAGCTCTCCGACGAGCGCGGCGAGCACCTGCTGGAGCTCATGGAGCCGGAGGAGGCGGACGACGTCCGCATGCTCCTCAGCTACAACCCGGACACCGCGGGCGGTCTGATGACGACCGAGCCGATCATCGTCTCGGCCGACGCGACGGTGGCGGAGGGCCTCGCCCTGATCCGCCGCCACGAGCTGGCGCCGGCGCTCGGCGCCGCGGTGTGCGTGACCCTGCCGCCGTACGAGCCGCCGACCGGCCGATTCCTGGGCGTCGTGCACTTCCAGCGGATGCTGCGCTATCCCCCGCACGTGCGGCTCGGCACCCTGCTCGACCCGAGCCTGGAGCCGGTCACGGCCGACACGTCCGCCGCCGAGGTCTCGCGCATCCTCGCCTCGTACAACCTCGTCTCGGTCCCCGTGGTCGACGACAAGCATCGTCTCGTCGGGGTGGTGACCATCGACGACATCCTCGACTATCTGCTCCCCGACGATTGGCGAAGTCAAGACGAGGACGAGCCCGTGAAACGCACGGCGCCGTCCGACCAGACCGGAAGCATCCGCATCGTGAACGGAAGGAGGGGCGGAAGTGGCAGGAGGTAGGCAGGACGCGGGGCTCGACGCCCCGAAGGGACTCCGGACGCCGGTGCTGCGGCGCAGCCCGCTGGAGTCGCGCGACCGGTTCGGCCGGTTCACCGAGTGGATCGCGCGGGCGATGGGAACGCCGTGGTTCATCCTGGGGCTGACCGTCTTCGTCCTCGCGTGGATGGCGTGGAACACGCTCGCCCCGAACGCCTGGCGCTTCGACTCCGCGGCCCTCGGGTTCATCGCGCTGACGCTCGTGCTCTCGCTGCAGGCGTCGTATGCCGCTCCCCTGATCCTGCTCGCGCAGAACCGTCAGGACGACCGCGACCGCGTGCAGATCGAGCAGGACCGGCAGCGTGCAGAGCGCAACCTCGCCGACACCGAGTACCTGGCGCGCGAGGTCGTAGCCCTGCGGCTCGCGGTGAAGGACATGGCGACGAAGGACTTCATCCGCGCCGAGCTCCGCTCGCTGCTCGAGGACCTCGAGAGGGGCGACGCAGGCGAGGGCGAGCAGGCCCGTGCCTGAGCCGGACAGCGCGGGAGTCGATCTCGCGGTTGCCGTCCGGAGCGCGCTCGGGGCGGTGCTCGACCCCGAGATCCGCAAACCGATCACCGAGCTCGACATGGTGGGCGGCGTGGAGGTGGATGCGCAAGGCCGTGCCGAGGTCGGCATCAAGCTGACCATCGTCGGCTGCCCGGCGGCCGACGCGATCGAACGGGACGTGCGCGCGGCGACCGCCGCCGTCCCCGGTGTGACCGAGGTCGCCGTCGACGTCTCCGTCATGACCCCCGCCGAGCGGCGTGCTCTGACCGACCGCCTTCGGGCGGGCCGGCCGGCGCGCGGTCAGCAGTTCGGCCCGGAGTCGCTCACCCTCGTCTACGCCGTCACGAGCGGCAAGGGCGGAGTCGGCAAGTCGACGGTCACGGCCAACCTCGCGGTCGCCCTGGCGGAGCGCGGGCTACGGGTCGGGATCGTGGATGCGGACGTGCACGGCTTCTCCATCCCCGGCATCCTGGGCCTGACCGACGAGAACGGCGTCGCGCCGCGGCCGACGCGCGTGGATGACATGATCCTTCCGCCGGTCGCCTACGGCGTGAAGGTCGTCTCGATCGGGATGTTCGTCGATTCGGCCTCCGCGGCCGTCGCGTGGCGCGGGCCGATGCTTCACCGCACCATCCAGCAGTTCCTGTCGGATGTGTACTTCGGCGACCTCGACGTGCTGCTGCTCGACCTCCCGCCGGGCACCGGGGATGTCGCGATCTCGGTCGGCCAGCTGCTGCCCGGCGCGGAGGTGCTCGTGGTGACGACACCGCAGCCGGCCGCGGCCGACGTGGCCGAGCGCAGCGGCGTCGTCGCGCGGCAGACCGGCCAGCGGGTCATCGGCGTCATCGAGAACATGGCGGGGCTCGTGCAGCCGGACGGCAGCGTGCTGGATCTGTTCGGCTCCGGCGGCGGCGCGGAGGTCGCGCGTCGGCTGTCAACCGGGCAGGAGGAGGAGGTGCCGCTGCTCGCCAGCGTGCCCCTCAGCATCCCGCTGCGGGCCGGCGGCGACACCGGAGCGCCCATCGTGGTGACCGACCCTGCGGACCCCGCCGCCGCCGCGATCCGCGCCGTCGCCGACCGCCTGGCAACCCGCTCCCGCGGCCTCGCCGGCCGCAAGCTCGGCCTCTCCGTCCGCTGACGACCCCAGCCATCAGCTCCTGAGTTTTCCGGCCCCGAAACGGCGTGTCGGCCCGAAAAACTCAGGAGCTGATGGCTTGGGGCGGGGTCAGGCGTCGGGGGGCTCGACGGCTCGGGCGAGCAGCTCGGTGAGGAGGCGTTCGGTGACCGGACGCGGCAGCGCCGAGACGAGCGCGAGCAGCGGCGCCTGATCGTCGGGCAGGCCGGGGGTCGCGCCTCCCGTGAGGCCGATCGAGCCCAGGATGTGCGCGGCCGTCGCCGAGTCGAGCTCGACGTCGCCCGCCGCGAGCCCCGCCAGCAGGTCGCCGGGCAGGGCGGCGAGCACCGCATCCCCGTCCACCGGGGGCACACCGCGCGCCTCGTCCGCGGCACCGCGCAGGGCCGCCTCCAGCTCGTCGATCCGAGCCTCCGTGACCGGCGTGATCGTGAGGTGGGTGGTGTGCGGCAGGCGCGTGCCGTCCGGCTGCACCAGCCCCGGCTGCAGCTGCAGCACCCAGCCGCGGCGGCGCGCCCGGTCGGCCCAGTGGTGCGGGTCGACGCGGCGCTCCGGCGGCACCGCGTCGTCGGTCGTGACGGCGAGCAGCGGACCGGTCGGGTCGCCGAGCACGCGCAGCCCCTCGATGTCGCCGACGATGTCCTGCAGCCCGCGGGTCGCGCGGCGGCACGACTCGGCGAGACCGGCGAAGCCGCGGGCTCCGAGCGCCTGGATGATGGCCCAGGATGCGGCGAGCGACCCGGCCGACTTCGACCCGAGGAGGGTGGAGTTGACGACCGGATACCCCGGCCAGCCGGTCGTCGCGAAGTACTGGCGCCGCTGCCGGTCGCGCCCGCGCTGCAGCAGGACGCTGGCTCCCTTCGGCGCGTAGCCGTACTTGTGGAGGTCGGCCGAGACGCTCGTCACGCCGGGCACCCGGAAGTCCCACGCCGGAAGCGCCGATCCGTCCGCCGCCCGCCAGAACGGCAGGATCCATCCGCCGATGCAGGCGTCCACATGGCAGGCCACGCCCGCGTCGTCGCACGCGGCGGCCACAACCTCGATCGGGTCGAGCGTCGCGTACGGGTACGAGGGCGCCGAGACGACGACCAGCGCGACGTCCGGACCGATGCGCTCGATCAGCCGGGATGCGTCGAGCCGCCCGGTCCGCGCATCCACCGGCACGAGGTCCAGCGTCAGGTCGAACAGTGCCGCCGCCTTCTGGAACGCCGCGTGCACGGTCACCGGTGCGAGCAGCCGGGGCGTCCCCGCGCCGCCCGCGCCGCGCCAGACGTCGCGCGCGGCCTTCACGGCGAGCAGGCACGACTCCGTGCCTCCTGAGGTCACCGAGCCGACCACGTCGTCCCCGCCGTGCAGCAGTTCGCGGGCGAACCCGACGACTTCGCGCTCCATTACCGCGACCGAGGTGAACGTGGTCGGGTCCAGGCCGTTCACCGGCTGCACCAGCCGCATCGCCTCGGCCGCGAGCTCGTCGATCTCGGGCATCCCCGAGTCGTAGACGTAGCTCAGCACCCGGCCGCCGTGCGTCGGGGCGTCCGCCTCGCGTAGGGCGGCGAGGCGCCCGAGGATGGCCGCAGCGTCAAACGACGACATCGATGTCTCCCTTCCGGAGCCGGTACCGCGCCAGCGGCACCAGGCTGATCGCGATGATGATCGCGGGCACGAGGCTGAAGCTCAGGGCGATCCCGGCGACGGCGCCGGCCGGCTGAGACGCGCCCGCCTCCGCCACGGCCGCACTGCGCGAGACGTAGCCGCTCACCGCGAGCACGATGCTCAGCACGGTCGCGCCGAGCGCCATGCCCGTCGTCTCCCCCGCCGTCCACATGCCGCCGAAGGTCCCCGCCCGGCCCTCGCCGTTGCGCCGCGCGTCGTGCGAGATGACGTCGGGCAGCATCGCCATCGGCAGGGACTGCATGCCCGCGTACCCGGCTCCCGCCAGCGCGACGGGGGCGTAGACCCACGCGCCGGGCGCCCACAGCAGCGCGATCATGGACAGGGCCGCCAGCCCGAACAGGACGCTCGCGATCACGAACCCGCGCTCTTTGCCGATGTGCCGCGCGATGACGCCCCACACCGGCGTGACGATGAGGGCGGGCCCGATGAGTGCGACGAACAGGAACGTCACGGCGTCCTCCGAGTGGAGCACCCACGTCGCGACGTAGTTCGCTCCGGCGAGCATCAGACCGGTGGCGAGCCCCTGCAGGAGGAACGTCAGCAGCAGTGCACGGAACGGCTGGCTGTCGCGCAGCACGCGCACGCCCGCGGCGTAGTTCGAGCGGAGGGTCGCGACGACGCTCTCGCGCGCGGGCGGCTCAGCAGCGGGCAGTCCGCGCGGTGCGACGAACGCCGAGACCAGCATCCCGGCGCCGATGGTCACTCCCGCGACCAGCGCCATCAGGAAGTACCCCGCGAAGGCGTTGCCTCCGCCCAGCGACCGCAGCGCCGGGCCGCCCGCCCCGAACAGCAGGATGGCGAAGGTCAGCACCACCACCCGCCACGTCAGCAGGCGCGTGCGCTGGTCGTACCCGGACGCGAGCTCGGCCGGCAGTGCGATGTACGGCACCTGGAACAGGCTGAACGCCGTGGCCGTCAGCACGAACGCGAGCAGCACCCAGACGGCGGCGGCCGCGGCCGGCGTCCCGGGCGGAACGGCGAACGTGAGCAGGAAGAACACGGGCAGCGCGACCGCGCCGAGCAGCATCATCGGACGGCGGGAACCGCGCACGGCGAGCATCCGGTCGCTCCGGGCGCCGATCACCGGGTCGATCACCACATCCCACACCTTCGCCACCGTGACGACGACGCCCGCGACGATCGCGGCGACACCCAGCGAGTCGGTGAGGTAGTAGACGAGCACCAGCCCGGGAAGGGTCGCGAAGCCGCCGGTTCCGAGTGACCCGACGGCGTACCGCGCGACGGTCGCCCTGCTCAGCGACTGCTCCGTTGCGATCATGTCCGCAGCGTAGTGGATGCGCACCCGCGCAGCCCGCCGCGCCGCGTCAGGTGGACTCGGTGTCGTACGGCGGGATCGCCCCGGCCGTCAGCGGCAGCTTCCGCTGCGCGTACGCGGACTGCGTCACCGGCTTGATCGCGCCGGCGGCCTCGGGGCCGTCCTCGAGCAGTGCCTCACGGATGATGCGGCGCGGGTCGTACTGGCGGGGGTCGAGCTTCTTCCAGTCGACGTCGTCGAATTCGGGGCCCATCTCATCCCGCATCCGGTCCTTCGCGCCGTTGGCGAAGTCGCGGAGCGACCGCACCAGCTGACCGAGCTTCGCGGCGTACGCGGGAAGGCGCTCGGGGCCGATGACGAACGCCGCGATCACCGCCACGATCAGCAGCTTGTCGAAGGTCAGCCCGAACACGTTTCCAGGGTATCGCGGCGGTGCCTGCACGGATGCCGCATGAGCCCGCCGTATCCTGTGAAGAGGCCCGCGCCCGAGGCCGATCGACGGGAGTGCAGTGTCAGACAAGGACTCGAACTGGAGATTCGCCGACGACATCGTCGTCGAGAGCGATGTGATCGCCCGGGCACGGCAGCAGTCGCTCGAACTGGGCATCGACCCCATCTCGCCCGCGACCGGCGCCCAAGCGGCCGTCGTGGTGGCGGCGACGCGTGCCGAGAACGTGGTCGAGATCGGAACCGGCGTCGGCGTCTCGGGCCTCTGGCTCCTCACCGGCGGCACGGATGCGCAGCTCACCTCCATCGACGTGGAGGTCGAGTACCAGCAGCACGCCCGCGCGTTCTTCACCGAGGCGGGGTTGCCGTCGAACCGCGTCCGGCTCATCCCCGGCCGCGCCCTCGAGGTGCTGCCGCGCATGAACGAGAACTCCTACGACATCGTCTTCATCGACGCCGACCCGCAGTCGGTGATCGAATACGTCGAGCACGGGCTGCGCCTGGTTCGACCGGGCGGAACGGTGCTCGTCGCCCGCGCGCTCTGGCGCGGACGCGTCGCCGACCCGGCCGCGCGTGACGAGGTCGCGACCGGCTTCCGCACCCTCATCACCGAGACGTCGGCGTCCGGTGCCGTCATCAGCGCCCTGTCGCCGGCCGGCGAGGGGCTGCTGCAGATCACCAAGCTCGCGCCGTAGGCGGCCCGCCTACCAGCACACCGCATGCGAGAAGGGCCCCGATCGAGTCGATCGGGGCCCTTCTCGGTACAGCGTATGGTCAGGCGGAGGTCACGACGCTGGCAAGCGCGTCGTGGAGCTCTTTGGCTTCCGCATCGTTGACGGAGACCACCAGTCGTCCCCCACCCTCGAGCGGCACACGCACGATGATGAGCCGTCCCTCCTTCACAGCCTCCATCGGCCCGTCCCCGGTCCTCGGCTTCATGGCCGCCATGCAGCTCCCCTTTCGTGGATGTCCTCCTATTATCCGACATCGTTGCCGACGTGAGGAAATCGGAGGGATCACGGAGGTGACCAGTCGTATCCGTTGATGAACCAGCAGACGGCGACCCAGCCCACCTGCAGGGCGATGAACAGCGCGACGATCGCCACGCGGTAGACCCTGCTGCGCGGCAGGGCGATGGCTCCGAGCAGGGGGAACAGCGGCATCAGCAGCCGGAACGTGCTCGACTGCGGGAAGAACACGGCGAGCAGGTAGAGCGAGTACGCGGCTACCCAGAACCGCAGGTCGACACCGAGCCTCCGCACGGCCGGCGAGAACAGCAGGATGCCGAACAGCGCGACGATGACGACCAGCGCGGCCATGCCCACCCAGCCGGGGATGCCGAGCATCGCGCTCGCCCACCAGTCGGCGCCCTGGAACCAGGGCGTGAACGGCACCAAATGCGTGTACCCGATGTACGCCGACCGCCAGGCCAGCTCGGTGTCCGTGTAGGCCGTGAGCGAGCCCGTCCCGATCGCGGCGATGGCCGGCCAGGCGAGTCCGGCGAGGCCGCTGAAGACGGCGAGCGAGACGCTGAGCACGCGCTCGCGCACGGGGAACGGGTCGTCGCGCCGCCGCATCCACCGGTAGCCGACGTGCAGCACCAGGGCGAGGGCGAATGCGAGTCCCGACGGACGTGTGAACGCCATCGCCAGCACGACCGGGAACAGCCACGCGTACCGCCGCTCGACGAGCAGCAGCAATGCGGTCGTGAGCAGCAGGATGTACAGCGACTCGGCGTAGGCGACCTGGAACAGCGGCGAGACGGGCGCGACGCAGAACAGGACGACGGCGAACAGGCTGGTCGAGGCGCTCAGGCCCACGCGGCGCATCAGCTGATGAAACACGAGAGCCGCCCCGGCGCCGGCCAGGAATGACACCAGCACCGCGGCCATCGACCAGGGCAGCCGGGTCAGGAACATGACCGCGTCGACGAGCCCCGGGTAGCCGGGGAGGAACGCCCACGCGTTCTCGGCGACGTGCACACCGTCGGTCGTCGGAAGGCCGGCGGGATAGCCGGAGCCGGCGACGATCTCGTACCAGCGCCCGTCCCAGAGGTTGGCGAACGAGAAGTAGTCGGGCGCCGCGCTCGTCCAGGCGTTCGCGCCCTCCGCGGCGGCGAAGCTCAGGAGGATGACGGTCGTGACCGCGCGCGCCCCCAGATAGATCAGGAGGACCCGCACCCACCACAGCGTCCACCACGGGCCGCGGGCGACCGCCGCATCCGGCAGCGCCGCATCCGGCAGCGCCGTCGACTCAGCGGGCGCCGGCGCCGGTGAGCCAGGCACGCAGCCCCTCCTCGACCGCGACGATCTGCTCGACGTCGACGCGCTCGTCGTCGGCGTGCGCCTTCAGCGGGTCGCCGGGACCGTAGTTGACCGCGGGGATGCCCATGGCGCTGAACCGGGCCACGTCGGTCCACCCGTACTTCGGCTTCGCCACACCGCCGACCGCGGCGACGAACTCCTGCGCGAGGAGCGCATCCAATCCCGGGCGGGCGCCGTCTGCACGGTCGACGACGGTGATCTCGTAGTCGCCGAACAGCTCGTGCATGTGCTCGATGGCCTCCTGCGACGAGCGCGACGGAGCGAAGCGGTAGTTGATGTGGACCATGCACTCGTCCGGGATGATGTTGCCGGCCACTCCCCCGGAGATGCCGACCGCGTTGAGGCCCTCCTTGTAGACGAGCCCGTCGACCTCGACCTCGCGCGCCTGGTAGGCCGCGAGGATGTCCAGGATGGGCGCGGCCTTGTGGATGGCGTTGTCGCCCACCCAGCCGCGGGCCGAGTGGGCGCGCAGGCCGTAGGTGCGCACTTCGACGCGGAGGTTGCCGTTGCAGCCGCCCTCCACGACGCCGTTGCTCGGCTCGCCGAGGATGCCGAAGTCGCCGACGAAGAGGTCGGGCCGGTTGCGGGCGAGGCGGCCGAGGCCGTTCAGCTCGGCGTTGACCTCTTCGTGGTCGTACCACATCCACGTGACGTCGACGGAGGGATCGGTCAGCTCGGCGGCGAGCTTCAGCTGCACGGCGACGCCGGCCTTCATGTCCACGGTTCCGCGGCCCCACAGGTAGCGGATGCCGTCGTGCTCCTCGAACCGCGTCGGAAGGTTGTTGTTGAGCGGGACGGTGTCGATGTGCCCGGCGATCAGCGCGCGGCGGCCGCGTCCCAGGTTCGTGCGGGCGACGATCGCGTCGCCGTCGCGGATGACCTCCAGATGCGGCAGCCCGGTCAGCGCGTCCTCAATCGCGTCGGCGAGGGTGCCCTCCCCGCCGGAGACGGACTCGATGTCGCACAGCTGGCGCGTGAGGTCGATGGACGAGGCGGTCAGGTCGAGGGGAACACTGCTGATCTGCACCCTACTAACCTAGGGGCATGCCCTCTGCCGTGCCTGAAAATTCCGCCGCGCCCCGCTCCGCCGACGTCCGTTCTGCCGACGTCCGTTCTGCCTGGGGCTACGGGCTCGCGACGGTGTCCGCCGACGGAACCGTGCTCGACACCTGGTTCCCCGAGCCCCAGCTCAGCCGGCTCCCGGCGGGCCGCGACCGCTGGATCGCCCCGGCCGAACTCGAGGAGCTGGCCGGCGACGACCCCCGCCGCGCCGTGCGCGTCGACATCGTGACGGTCGAGATCGAGCTGGATGCGCCGCCCGCCTCCACCCCCGACGCCTACCTTCGCCTGCACCTGCTGTCGCACCTGCTCGTTCAGCCCAACGGCCTCAACCTGGACGGCGTGTTCGCGCACCTTCCCACCGTCGCATGGACGAACGCCGGACCGGTGAACCCGGCCGACCTCGACCGGCTGCGTCCGCGCCTGCAGCGCGCGGGCATCCAGGTGTCGGGCATCGACAAGTTCCCGCGGCTGCTCGACTACGTGACGCCGGAGCGCGTGCGCATCGCCGATGCGTCCCGGGTGCGCCTCGGCGCGCACCTGGCCCCGGGCACGACCGTGATGCACGAGGGATTCGTCAACTTCAATTCCGGCACACTCGGCACCTCGATGGTCGAAGGCCGTATCTCGCAAGGCGTCGTCGTGGGCGACGGCTCGGACATCGGCGGCGGCGCATCCATCATGGGGACGCTGTCCGGCGGCGGGACGCACCGCGTCTCGATCGGCGAGCGGGCCCTGCTCGGCGCGAACTCCGGCATCGGCATCTCCATCGGCGACGACTCGGTCGTCGAGGCCGGTCTCTACGTGACTGCCGGCACCAAGGTCGTGCTGGTCGGCGAGGCGCCGACTGCCGACGGCCGCCCCCGCACGGTGAAGGCGGCCGAGCTCTCCGGCCAGCCGGGCCTGCTGTTCCGCCGCAACTCCCTCACGGGCGCCGTGGAGGTCCTCCGTCGCAACGGCACCGGCGTGGAGCTCAACGCCGCCCTCCACGCGTAACCCCGCTGCCCCCTCGCGTCACGATCCGACGCGGCCCCTCGTCTTTGAGGGTGATGAGCAGAGTGTGGACGGCTGTTGCCGGGCTGGCGGTCGCCGGCGCGGTGCTCGTGGGCACAACCGGATGCGGTGAGGTCGGGCACCGCATCCTGTACGGGAACTCGACCGAGAGACCGAAGTCGAATCTCGAGTACCAACGAGAGTCGGCCCTGCGGTTCCGCACAGTGTGGGCGAACGTGGAACGCATTCGCTACAAGGAGGAGGGCGGCAAGCCCGGTCTCGGTGCCACGTGGCGAGCAAATGCGGTAGCCACCGTCGGCGGCAAGGACTACGAGGTGATCATAGGCCCCAATTCGCTGGGCTTCCCGTTCGGAGACTCACCACCCAAGATGTCGACGTTGCCCCCGTCAACACCATCGATGGTGCTGGAGGTGACCTACAGCGACGGATCGTCCGAGGTGATCGAATGACGAGTCAAGAAGAGCAATACGACCTGGCCGATGAGGTCTACTCCGTCGACCCTCTGAAACAGAATCCGCCATACACCAAAGGCACTGAGTTCACGATCGGCCCGGACGAGCAGGAATACATCGTCTACGACTCCCACCACGATCCGGTCTCCGGATTCCACGGCATGGCGGTGGTGCCGGCGGTTGCAGGCAAGCCGGACATCTCATTCCGCCTCAATTCCCTCACCGGAGCCGTCGAGGTGCGTAGCGACGCGGCGCACTCGCGTCACGATCCGACGCCGCCCCTCGTCTTTGAGGGTGATGAGCAGAGTTTGGACGGCTGTTGCCGGGCTGGCGGTCGTCGGCGCGGTGCTCGTGAGCACGACCGGATGCGGTGACGTCCGGCACCGCATTCTGTACGGAACACTGAAGCCGAAGTCGAATCACGAGTATCAGCGGGAGTCGGCAGTGGAGTTCCGCACGGTGTGGGCGAACGTGGAACGAATTCGCTTCACGGAGGAGGGCGGCAAGCCAGGCCTCGGTGCCTCGTGGCGCGCGAATGCTGTCGCCACCATCGAGGGCAAGGACTACGAGGTGATCATCGGCCCGCACGCGCTGGCGGTTCTGCATACCGATCCACCTCCCAAGACGCCGACGTTGCCCCCGACAGCCTCGCCCGTGGTCCTGACGGTGACTTACAGCGATGGGTCAACCGAGGTCATCGACTGATGCCAGTGCGTGCGTGTCACGTCATGATCTGATACTCCCATCGTCTCTGAGAGTGATGATCAAAGTTTGGACGGTTGTTGCGGGGCTGGCGGTCGCTGGTGCGCTGCTCGCGGGCACGACCGCGTGCGCTGAGATGGGAGACCGCATTCTGTACGGGAAGTCGACCGAGAGACCGAAGTCCAATCTCGAGTACCAACGAGAGTCGGCTCTTCACTTCCGTTCGCGATGGGCGAATGTCGAAGAGATCCGGTTCAAGCGCGAAGGTGGCAAGCCGGGACTCGGAGCGGCCTGGAGCGTCAACGCGATCGCCACCCTCGACGGGGAGGAGATAGAGGTGATCATCGGCCCCGACACGCTCGGATTTCCGCTAGGAGACTCGCCTCCGATGATGCCCACTCTTCCCCCTTCGGTACCTCGCATCGCCATGACCGTGTTCTACAGCGACGGCACATCGGAGGTCTTCGAATGACGACGCAGAAGGAAGACCATGACATCGCCAAAGAGGCGTATCTCGTCGACCCGCTGGCCCGGGACCCTCCGTACACCGCAGGCTCAAGATTCAAGGTAGGTCCCGACGATGTCGAGTACCTCGTCTACGACTCCCACCACGATCCGGTCTCCGGATTCCAGGGCATGGCGGTGGTGCCCGTGGTCGCAGGCAAGCCGGACTTCTCGCACGTCACGATCGCATTCGCCGGCACGAACCCGGAGCATCGGGCGGACATCCTCGCAGACACCATGTCGGTCGTGGGCGGGGACACCGGGCCCGGTACGCAGGCGTCGGAGGCGATGGAGTTCGCCCGACGGGTCCGGGAGAGCGTCAAGAAAGAGCACCCCGAAGCGTCGTACTCCACGGT
Source organism: Leifsonia sp. 1010 (assembly GCF_031455295.1). Classification (NCBI taxonomy): domain Bacteria; kingdom Bacillati; phylum Actinomycetota; class Actinomycetes; order Micrococcales; family Microbacteriaceae; genus Leifsonia; species Leifsonia sp. 1010. The sequence continues at coordinate 30,626 of NZ_JAVDSL010000002.1, read as the reverse complement.
GGGGCATTCGCTCGGCGGGTGGCAGGCGATGCTGGTCGCGGCGGAGTTCGGTTGGGCCGGAGTGTCCTTCAATGGTCCGGACCCCTGGAACAACCTTTCTCCGCGGGCGAAGGAATGGCTTCAGAGCCAGCGGGACGCCGGCCGTAACCCGTTGGTCAACTATGTCAACGAGTGGGACCTGATCGGGAACCTGTCGGGCAACGGCACCGGGGCCGCGAAGTACGTCGGCGGTCCGCGGGGAAAGGGACCATTCGGTCACCACGATCTGGAGACGGCCTACGAGTTCAACGCCGACGGCTCGCTCGAGCGTCTGGGAGTGGAGGGTCGCAGCGACTGAGGATCAGCCAGAACCAGGTTGCGGGACTCCCGGCCGGCCTGCAGCCTCAGTTCACGCCGATCATCGCCGGCCTGTACGGAGGTCTGCGCCTGCCCCTGGTCGGAGAGTTCGTCGGAACCATCGCCTCCGGCGCCACGGTCCTGGTCGATACCGTGGCCGCGCTCGACCTGGCCTCCTCGATCGGCTCGCTGGGCATCTCCCTGGAGGCCATCAAGGCGGCGAACGCCGGGCTTCCCGGTCAGCTGCAGTCCGTCCTGGATGCCGGCAGGAGCACGGTGTCGATGATCCCCTTCGTCACTCCGACGGATGTCGAGGAATGCATCAGCACCCACCGGCTGAATCCGCACCAGCGCATCGACCTCGACGCGGTCGCAGAGGTGGACCGGCGCGTCGACACTCACACGCTCCTGGTCGCCCAATTGTCCGAAGGGGTCGTGAAGGCCGTCGTTCACACCCTGGAGCAGGATGGCCAGTGGGCGTCCCGCTTCTCACCGCTGCGCTGAAAGGAGACGCTCGTGTCGTTCTTACCGGAGATCTCGTCCAGCACCATTGCTGACGTGCTGGATGACGCCCTCAGGACCGCCTCGGACGCGGTCGAAACCCTGACTCACGTCGATCAGATCCTGCACCGGGCGGCGGTCGACCTGCTGAACCTCGCCCTCCCGACAATCGTCCGGGCCGGTTCGGTACCGGTGCAGGCGGCCGCCCTGGCGGTCGTTTCCGCCTCGAGCGGCCGTATCGGCCTCACCCTCGGTGGCGCCGCGTTCAGCAACACCGTGCTCGGAGGCGAGGTCGCGAAGAAGGTCGCCCAGGGGATCGACACGCTGAAAGCGGACAGCGACTACGGCAAGGCGGTGAACAGCATCACATGGTGACGTATCGATCGCTCGGCGAACTCGAGAGCGCCCACGACGAGGAGAGCGCAGCTGCCCGGCGCCGACTGGAAGACGCGGAAGAGCATCTCATGCACTACCGGTCGCAGATCTACCGGATCCAGGAGAGCGTCTACCAGGCCGTCGCTCAGCATGGTGCCGCCGATGACCCCGACTTCCGCCACGAGTTCCAGCGTTTCGCCGACCGGCACGAGGAAGCGGCTCACGAGGCGGACCGCGTCGTGACCCGGTACCAGGAGCAATACGAAGACCTGCAGCGAGAGCAGTCCCGCGAACGGGAACGGTTTCTACAAGATCACCGCTGAAGCCCCGGGCCGGCCAAGACGGTCCACGCCGGTGCGGTTGACGCGACACACCGTCCGCCCGAGAGCGGGAACGGCGTGTCGCGTCAACCAGACGCTCGTCAGACGAGGGTGAGGACGGAGGCGGGGTCGGCGAGGATGCGGCCGATGTCGGCGAGGAAGCGGGACGCCTGCTCGCCGTCGACGATCCGGTGGTCGAACGTCAGCGCGAGGGTGAGCACCTGGCGGAGCGCGATGCCGCCGTCGTGCTCCCACGGCTGACGACGCACCGCGCCCACGGCGAGGATCGCCGCCTCTCCGGGCGTCAGGATGGGCGTCCCCGCATCCACTCCGAACACGCCGACGTTCGTGATCGTGATCGTGCCGCCGCTCAGGTCCGCCGGGGCGGTCCGACCCCCCCGCGCGGTGTCGGCGAGGCCGCGGATCGCGCCGGACAGGTCGCCGAGGGTCATGCCCTCCGCGTCGCGGATCACCGGCACCATCAGCCCGCGCGGGGTCGCCGCGGCGATGCCGAGATGCACGTACTCCGCCTGCACGATCTCGTTCGCGGCGTCGTCCCACCGGGAGTTGACCTCCGGGGTTCGCCGCACCGCCAGCAGCAGCGCCTTGGCGACGACGGCCAGCAGCCCCGGCCGCGCCTCGGCCAGCTCGGGCAGCGCGCGCAGCCGCGAGACCAACTCCATCGTCGGCGTCACGTCCACCGTCAGGAACACGGTCGCCTGCGGCGCACCGAACGCGCTCCGGACCATCGCGTCGGCGGTCGCCTTGCGGACCCCGCGGATCGGGATGCGCTTCTCGCGCGCTCCCGCATCCACCGTGGCCGCGCCGGCCGCTGTCACGGAGCCGCCCTCGCGCTGTTCGGCGTACTGCTGCACGTCTCCGCGCGTGATCAGCCCCCGGTCGCCCGAGCCGGTCACCGACGCCAGGTCGACACCGACTTCGCGCGCGAACTTGCGCACCGGCGGGGTCGCGCGCGGGCGCTCGGCCAGCGCGGTCGCCGTCGCGCCCGTGTTCGGGGCCGGCGAGGCAGCTGAGGCAGTCGCAGCCGCAGCCGTCTCGGCCATCTGGGCCGTCTGGACCATCTGGGCCGTCGCGACCGAACCGGCGCCCGCAGCCGCACTTCCGGCCACGGCCAACCCCGGCCGTGCCCGCCGCGCCGGGCGCGCACCCGACTCCGGCCGCGCGCCATATCCGACCAGCGTCGGCTCGCGCCCGTCCGGCGACGCCGACGGACCCGTCTCCGACGCGGGAGCAGCAGGAGCCGCCGGCGCGTCCCCCTCCGACTCCCCCGCATCCACCTCGAACGCCACGAGCGGCTCGCCGACGGCCACCGTGACCCCCGGCTCCACGAACAGGCGGGAGACGCGCCCGTCGTACGGCGCCGGCAGCTCGACGAGAGCCTTGGCCGTCTCCACCTCGGCGATGATCTGGTTGAGCTGCACGGTGTCGCCGACGGCGACCTTCCAGGCGACCAGCTCCGACTCGGTCAGTCCCTCGCCGAGGTCGGGAAGCGCGAACTCGCGGACGGCCATCAGTCCTCCACCCCGCTCAGCGAGTTCGGTCGGTCCATGGCGCGGTCGATGCCGTCCAGGATGCGGTCCAGGTCCGGCAGGTGCGCCGACTCCAGGCGTGCCGGCGGGTACGGGATGTCGTGCCCGGTCACACGCACCGGCGCGTGCTCCAGGTGGTAGAAGCACCGCTCGGTGATGGACGCCGAGATCTCGGCGGCCAGCCCTCCCGACAGCGCCGCCTCATGCGTCACCACGAGACGCCCGGTGCGCTTCACCGACGCGACGACCGTGTCGAGGTCGAGAGGCGACAGCGAGCGCAGGTCGATGACCTCTACCGACACGCCCTCGTCGCCCGCGGCCACCGCCGCGTCGCGCGCGAGCTGCACCAGTCCGCCGTACGTGACCAGGGTCACGTCCGTGCCCTGCGCCAGCACCCGCGCTGTGCCCATCGGGCGCGCGTCGGCGAGCGGGGCGTCCTCATCCACCTCGCCCTTCGCGTGGTAGCGGCGCTTCGGCTCGAAGAACAGCACCGGGTCGTCCGACGCGATGGCCTGCTGGATGAGCGTGAACGCGTCCTGCGGATCGGACGGGCTGACCACTCGCAGCCCGGCGGTGTGCGCGAAGTACGCCTCCGGCGAGTCCGAGTGGTGCTCGGCCGACCCGATGCCGCCCGCGAACGGCACCCGGATCACGATCGGCATGCGCACAGCGCCCTGCGTCCGGTAGTGCATCCGCGCGACCTGGTTCACGATCTGGTCGAAAGCCGGATAGATGAAGCCGTCGAACTGGATCTCCACCACCGGCCGGTACCCGCGGTACGCCATTCCGACCGCCGTGCCGAGGATGCCGGACTCCGCGAGCGGCGAGTCCATCACCCGGCGCGGCCCGAACTCGGTCTGCAGGCCGTCCGTGACGCGGAAGACGCCGCCGAGGGTGCCGATGTCCTCCCCCATCAGGACGACGTGGTCGTCGGCGGCCAGTGCACGCCGGAGCCCGGCGTTGATGGCCTTGGCCATGCTCAGTGAGGTCATCGTCCGTCGCTCCCCACGAAGGTGCGCAGGTAGCGCGAGTAGTGGTCGCGCTGGCGGGCAAGGCCGGTGTGCGGCTCGGCGTACACGTTGTCGAAGACGGTGAGCGGGTCGGGGTCGGCGAGGGTGGTGATGCCTGCGCGCATCTCGGCCGCGACGGCGTCGGCCTTCGCCGCGATCGCTGCTCGGCGGTCGTCGGTGAGGGCTCCCTGCGCGTCGAGGTACGCCTCCACGCGGGCCAGCGGGTCCTTGCCGCGCCAGAGGTCGAGCTCCGACGCGTCGCGGTAGCGGGTCGGGTCGTCCGCGGTCGTGTGCGGACCCATCCGGTACGTCACCGCCTCGATGAAGGTGGGGCCGCCGCCCGAACGGGCACGGTCGAGTGCCGCGCGCGTCACCGCGAGCACGGCCAGCACGTCGTTGCCGTCGACGCGGACGCTCGGGACGCCGAAGCCGGGAGCGCGGTCGGCGATGGGACGCTGCGCCTGCAGCGACACCGGCTCCGAGATCGCGTACTGGTTGTTCTGGCAGAAGAAGATCACGGGTGCCGCGTACGTCGCCGCGAAGATCAGCGCTTCGTTCACATCCCCTTCGCTGGTGGCGCCGTCGCCGAAGTAGGCGACCGCCACGGCGTCGGTGCCGTCGGCTTGGATGCCGAGCGCGTATCCGGTCGCGTGAAGGGTCTGCGCGCCGATGATCACCTGCGGGGTGGCCATGTTGATGTCGTACGGGTTCCAGCCGCTCTGGGTCGTGCCGCGCCAGACGCGCAGCAGGTCGACCAGGCCGGCGCCGCGGCAGTAGGCGACGCCGTGCTCGCGGTAGCTGGAGAAGACGAAGTCGTCGGTGCGGAGTGCGCGCCCGGAGCCGATCTGGGCGGCCTCCTGGCCGAGCAGCGGCGGCCAGAGCCCAAGCTCGCCCTGACGCTGCAGCGCGGTCGCCTCGGCGTCGATGCGGCGGATGACCTGCATGTCCTCGTAGAGCGCGAGCAGCTGGTCGGTTCCGATGTCGGAGACCCAGGCGTCGTAGCGGTCGTCCTCGTGACGGACGCCGTCGGAATCGAGGAGGCGTACGAGGCCGAGATCACCGAGTCCGGCTCCGCCGAGCCGGAGCTCGTCCATGGCACCGAGGTCCGTGTGGGAGCCGCCCCGACGGGTGGCGGGCTGATTGTCGATCGTCACGGTTCACGCAACCTTCACTCTCGCGCCCGGCCGACGCTGCTTGTGGCGCGCACGACCGGCTTCCGGCCCCTTCGCCAGAATTAGGTGGAAGGCTACGCTGCGCGATCAGCGCGCACAACCATCGGCGTGTCGACCGTGCAGGATGCACTATCCGGCAGAGTCGACGACTGCTAGGTTTCACACTATGCGCAGCTTCGACAGCACCGACCGCCGCATCCTGCTGGCCCTTGCGGATGACCCCCGCTCGACCAATGTGTCCCTCGCCGATCGTCTCGGCCTGAGCCGCAACACGGTCCAGGCGCGGGTCGCCGAGCTGGAGCGCAGCGGAGCGTTCCTGTCGTTCGAGCGGCGCATCTCCGCCCGCGTCGCCGGCTACCCTCTGGCCGCCTTCGTCAATGTGCACGTGCGGCAGCAGCGGCTGGCGGCAGTCGTCGAGAGTCTCGCGGCCATCCCCGAGATCGTGCAGGCGCACGGGCTGTCCGGCCCGTCCGACCTGCTGCTGCGCGTCGTGTGCGTCGACGCGGAGGACCTCTTCCGCATCACCGGCATCATCCAGTCGACGGACGGCGTCGACCGCGCCGAGACATCCCTCGACATGGGCGAGCTCATCCCCTACCGCCTCCGCCCCCTCCTCACGCGCGACGCCTGACCCACACACGCCATCAGCTCCTGAGTTTTTCGGGCCGACACGCCGCATCCGGGCCGAAAAACTCAGGAACGGATGGCGTGGGCGCCGGGCCGGGGACGCACGAAGGCCGCGCCGACAGAGTCGACGCGGCCTTCGGTGAGGTGCGAGAGCTTACGCCTCGGCGGGAGCCTCCACGGGGGCGGTCTCGGCGGGGGCCTCAGCGGCCTCCTCCGCGATCACCGGGGCGAGCGACAGCTTTCCGCGGTCGTCGATCTTGGTGATCTCGACCAGGACCTTCTGTCCGACCCCGAGCACGTCCTCGACGTTCTCCACGCGCTTGCCACCGGCGAGCTTGCGGACCTCGGAGATGTGCAGCAGGCCGTCCTTGCCCGGGAGCAGCGAGACGAACGCGCCGAACGCGGCGATCTTGACGACGGTTCCGAGGAACTGCTCGCCGACCTCCGGGTTGGTGGGGTTCGCGATCGCGTTGACCTGGGCGCGGGCCGCCTCGGCCGAGGGGCCGTCGGTGGCGCCGATGTAGACGGTGCCGTCCTCCTCGATGGAGATCTCGGCGCCGGTCTCGTCCTGGATGCCGTTGATCGTCTTGCCCTTCGGGCCGATCAGCTCACCGATCTTGTCGACCGGGATCTGGACCGAGATCACGCGAGGCGCGGTCGGGGCCATCTCATCCGGACGGTCGATGGCGGCGTTGAGCACGCTCAGGATGGTGGTGCGGGCGTCCTTCGCCTGCTTCAGCGCGCCGGCGAGCACCGACGACGGGATGCCGTCGAGCTTCGTGTCGAGCTGGATCGCGGTGACGAACTCACTGGTTCCGGCGACCTTGAAGTCCATGTCGCCGAGCGCGTCCTCCGCGCCCAGGATGTCGGTGAGCGCCGCGTAGCGGGTCTCACCGTCGACGACGTCGGAGATCAGGCCCATGGCGATGCCGGCGACCGGCGCGCGCAGCGGCACACCGGCGTTCAGCAGCGACAGGGTGGAGGCGCAGACGGAGCCCATCGAGGTGGAGCCGTTGGACCCGAGGGCCTCGGAAACCTGACGGATCGCGTACGGGAACTCCTCGCGGCTCGGCAGCACCGGCACGAGGGCGCGCTCGGCGAGGAAGCCGTGCCCGATCTCGCGACGCTTCGGCGACCCGACGCGGCCGGTCTCACCGGTCGAGTAGGGCGGGAAGTTGTAGTGGTGCAGGTAGCGCTTGTGCGTCACCGGCGAGAGCGAGTCGATCTGCTGCTCCATCTTGAGCATGTTCAGCGTGGTGACGCCCAGGATCTGGGTCTCCCCGCGCTGGAAGATCGCCGAACCGTGGACGCGCGGGATGACCTGCACCTCGGCGTCGAGCGGACGGATGTCGGTGAGGCCACGCCCGTCGATGCGGATGCCCTCGCGGAGCACACGGCCGCGCATGACGACCTTCGACACCGACTTGTAGGCCGCGGAGAACTGCGACAGCACCTCGGCGTCGAGGACACCCGCCTCCACCTTCTCGGTGAGGGCGACCTTGACGCGCTCCTTGAGGGCGTCGTCGGCGTTCTGGCGCTCGATCTTGTCGGCGATCTGGTAGACGTTCACGAGCTCGTCGTAGGCGAGGCCGGCGACGTTGTCGTAGGTCTCCTGCGAGTAGGGCAGGAACACCGGGTAGTCGGCGATGGCCTTCGCGGCCTGCTCGGCGATGACGTTCTGCGCGCCGACGAGCTGGCGGATGAACGGCTTGGCCGCCTCGAGGCCCTGCGCGACGATCTCCTCGTTCGGCTTGACCGCTCCACCCTGGATGAGGTTCCAGCTGTTCTCGGTTGCCTCCGCCTCGACCATCATGATCGCGACGTCGCCCTCGGAGCCGTCCTCGTTGGTGAGGACGCGGCCGGCGACGATGAGGTCGAACACGGCCTCCTTCAGCTGCTCGGCCTTCGGGAAGGCGATCCACTGGTCCTCGTGGGTGCCGTTGCCGGGGATGAGCGCGAGGCGCACACCGGCGATCGGGCCGGAGAACGGCAGACCGGAGATCTGCGTGGAGGCGCTGGCCGCGTTGATGGCGAGCGCGTCGTAGAACTCGTCCGGAGCGATGCTCAGGACGGTGATGACGATCTGCACCTCGTTGCGGAGGCCGTCGACGAACGACGGGCGCAGCGGGCGGTCGATCAGGCGGCACACCAGGATCGCCTCGGTGGAGGGGCGGCCCTCGCGCCGGAAGAACGAGCCGGGGATCTTGCCTGCGGCGTACGAGCGCTCCTCGACGTCGACGGTCAGCGGGAAGAAGTCGAAGTTGTCCTTCGGGTGCTTGCTGGCGCTGGTCGCGCTCAGCAGCATGGTCTCCTCGTCGAGGTACGCGGCGACGGCGCCCTGCGCCTGCTGGGCGAGGCGTCCGGTCTCGAACCGGACGGTGCGGGTGCCGAAGCGGCCGTTGTCGAGAACGGCTTCGGCGAATTTGATTTCAGGACCTTCCAAGAGGTCTGTCTCCTTTGTTTAACGTCGCTGTCCCGTGTGGACGCGACTGTCATTCAAGGAGCAGGAACAGGCAGTTCGACACGTCGTGTGTACGCGGCATCCCATGCGGATCGCGTGGGCTGAGCCCGTCTGGCCATCAGTAGAAATACACGGTTGCGGGCCGCTCTCGCTGCCACCGCATCCGGATACCACCACCGAGGACCAGCTTCTGCCAGCCTGCTCCGGGTTCCTTCTCGGTATTGAGTTGGATGGACGGCGCTCGGCCGACCACCAGCATCCTATCAGTCGCAGCCCGTGCCAGGATGGACGGAGGCCGTCAGCGAGCCGGGACGAGGGGGATTCCGATGGGCGAGACACCACGGTCGGCGCACGCGTCGACTCTTTCGCGGGATGCGCTGCTGCCCGCCGTTCCCGGCGCGGCGATCCTCATCCGGGTGCGGCGGCTGATCAGTGCGACCGCGCTCGTCGCCGTCGGCTATGGCTTCCTGTCGAACGGCACCCGCGCCTTCTGCCCGGGCGCAGGACCGGCGGCCGACAGCTGCGTCAGCCTTCAGCTCCACCCGAGCCCGTTCGTGTTCGCGGCACTCGCCTTCGTGGTGTTCGTGGCGATCGGGCGCGTGCTGCGGCGTGCTCGCACCGAGGCGGACGCCCTCCGCATCCTCGATCGCGCTGCGCTCGTCGGCACCGCGATCGCCGGGGTCAGCCTGCTGATCGGCGTCGTGTGGTTCGGCCTGATCCCGCTGGAGTCGTGGAACGGCAGCGCGACGTACGTCTTCCCGTTCCCCTTCGCCTCCGTCGACCTGACGGTGACGCCCGCCTCCTGATCCGGGTGCTGCTCAGAGCGCGAGGGTCGCGCGCGCGGCGTCGGTGAGCGCCCGGCCGTAGGACGGCCCGTAGCCGGCGGCGTGCACGGCGAGCGGGTGGAGCTGGTGCAGCGGGATGCGGTCCCGCCAGCCCGCACGCAGCGGCCGGGCGGCGTCGTAGCCGGCGACGATGTCGTCGAGGTGCGGTGCGCCGAAGAGCTCGAGCATCGCGAGGTCGGTCTCGCGGTGGCCGCCGTGCGCGGCCGGGTCGATCAGCACGCCGCCGCGCGCGTCCCAGAGCAGGTTGCCGTTCCACAGGTCGCCGTGGATGCGCGCAGGCGGCTCCTCGTCGTCGAACTCCCCCGACTCCACGCGCTCGACGGCCGCACGGATCACCGCCAGCTGATCCGTGGTGACGCTCCCGGCATCCACCGCGATCTCCAGGTACGGCCGCACGCGGTCGCGCGCGTAGAACCGGCCCCAGCCGGCCTCGTGCGCGATGGGGAGCGGGCGCTTGCCGATGAACAGCGGGCCGTCCCAGCCGTCCGGTGGCGCACCGAACGCCACAGCCCCGGCCGCGTGCGTCAGCGCGAGCGCGGCGCCGAACGCCCGGGCGGCCTCCCCCGTCGGACGCGTCTCGCGGATGCGCTCCAGCTCGATCCGTCCGCGGCTCACGGCCGAGACCCGCACCACGCGCGCTCCCCCGTCCGCCTGCGGTTCGCCGAGCCAGCGGAGGCCGGCGGCCTCCGCCTCGAAGAACCCGTCGGGGGCGTCCGCCCGCTCCTTCGTCACCGTCTCCACGCGGCCACCCTACGACCGCCTCGGCGCGTGGGAAGGAGGAACGCGATCCCGACGCCCATGAGCGTGCCGAGCGTGTTCGCGAGCAGATCGCTCGGGTCGCTGAAGCGCGCCGGCAGGAACAGCTGGACGAACTCGATCACCAGCGTCGCGACAACGCCGATCGTGACCGCGAGCCACCAGCGCCAGCGGCCGAGCAGCAGCGTGAACAGCAGGCCCATCGGCACGAACATGAGCACGTTGGCCGAGAACTCGGCCACCGCATAGTCCACCCAGCCGAAGCCGGGAACCGCCGACACGAAGCGCAGCAGCGACCGCAGAAGCGGATTGCCCGCCGGATTGCCGGGTGCCGGGTTCAACGTGATCCACGCGACGACCGCCAGGTAGGCGACGGTGACGGCGGAGAGCACGGGACGGCGGCGCATCCTCCTATGCTGGCGCACATGACCAGCGCGTTCCGCATCCGGATGACCGGCCGCTCCACCGACGAGCGCCACAGGGTGTCGAGCCCGCTCGAACTGCTCTTCGACCTGACCTTCGTCGTCGCGATCGCGCAGGTGGCGGGGCAGCTGGCGCATGCCGGCGAGGAGGGGACCATCCTCGACCACCTGCCCCTCTACCTCATGGTGTTCTTCGCCATCTGGTGGGCGTGGATGAATTTCACCTGGTTCGCTTCGGCCTACGACACCGACGACGTGCCCTACCGGCTGATGACCCTCGTGCAGATGGGCGGAGTGCTGGTGCTCGCGGCCGGCGTCCCCGCTGCGTTCGACCACGAGAACTTCACGGCGATCATCGTCGGCTACCTGATCATGCGGTTCGCCCTCGTCGGGCAGTGGGTGCGCGCGGCGATCGAGTACCCGGAGGGGCGCAAGACGGCGATCCGGTATGCCGTCGGCGTCTCGGCGGTCCAGGTGCTGTGGGTGGCGTGGGGGTTCCTGCCGACGCAGATCGCCGTCGCGACCTTCGTTCTCGGCGCGCTGCTCGAACTGGCGGTGCCGCTGTGGGCGGAGCGGCCCGGGATGACGAGCTGGCATCCTCACCACATCGCGGAGCGCTACGGGCTGTTCACGATCATCGTGCTCGGCGAATCGGTGTCGGCGTCGGCCATCGGTGTGCAGAACGCGCTCGCCCAGTCCGGATTCAGCGCTGCTCTGGTGTGTATCGCGGTGGCCGGTCTGGTGCTGCTGTTCGCCCTGTGGTGGCTGTACTTCCTGGAGCCGGCCGCCGAGGGACTGCGGTCACGACGCAATCGGTCGTTCTATTGGGGGTACGGACACTACTTCGTGTTCGCGTCGCTGGCAGCGTTGGGGGCCGGGCTGGAGGTGGCGGTGCAGGCGGGCGCCGCGCACTCGGAGGCGTCGAACACGGCGGTGGAGTACGCGATGGCCGTTCCGGTCGCGGTGTTCCTCTTCATGCTCTACGTGCTGCACGCTCCGCTGGTATCGGAGGTGGTCATCCGGCCGGTGAAGACATTCGTCGCGATCGCCCTCGTGCTCCTCCTCCCACTGGCGTCGCCGGTGATCGGACTCGTCGGCGTCACCATCGGGATCGCGCTGGTCGCGGCGGCGCTCGTCGCGGTCACCCTGTTCGACCGGGCCGTCGCGGCGCGCCGCGGTGCCGTCACTTCCTCCGCGCCCGCGCCTCCCGCACCCCACGACTGACCTCCCCACATTCGTGCCGAATGTGCGTTATGGCGCCGCCATAACGCACATTCGGCACGAATCCCGCGCCTACCGAGGGTGGGGCTGCCGGAGATTTGGCGCAAATCTCGGTCATGTGAGCGCCATAACGATGATTTGGCGCAAATCGTGCGGGGCGACGGGGAGGCAGAGCCCTTGCCGGGATGCGGTGGGCGCGGGAGAGTCGTGGCATGAGCCACCGAGACGACCGCGCCGACCAGCTGACCACCGCCCCCTCCGCCGACGAGAGCGACGCCGACCCGCGGATCGAGGTCAGCGAGGGCTCGGAGGGCCGCCGCCGGATCGACGTCCGCGACGACGCGAAGGTCCGGCCGGGAGCGGACCCCGAGCACCGCTGATCCGCACCACGACGCCGGCGGCGACGAGCAGCGCCGCGAGTCCCGCGACCCAGGCGTCCGCGGTCGAACCGCTCGCGGCGAGTTCCGTGGTCGGGTTCAGCGCCGCCGAATCCGTCGTGCCTCCCCCGCCGCCGGGTTCTCCCGTCCCGGGCGCGGCGACCCCTCCGTACACCCGCACGTAGTCGAACGTCGTCGTGAACCCTCCCGCCGCCATTGACACAAGTCCCAACCGGGGCGGCGTCGCCTGCAGCGGTGTCGTCCAGGCGCCCGCCTCATCCCACGTCGCGCCGTCGTCCGCGCTGGTGGATGCGGTGTAGACGTTCTCCGTCGCGGTGTGCGTTCTGCTCAGCCGCAGAACGGTCGCCTCCGCCACCGGTCCGCCGACGGCGTTTCCGTACGTGGGATACCCCGGGCCTTCCGCCGTCTCGCGCTTGCCGAACTCGGTCTGCCGGGTCTCCCAGATGGAGGTGACCGAGAGTTTTACGAAGTCGGCGTCGTCCTCGTGGATGACCAGGCCGCCCTGCGCGTAGTTCTGGCAGCATCCCTCGCTCGGCACGGTGCTCGACACCCGCGTCTCGACGACGTAGTCACCGCTCGGGAGAGCCCGGAGGGGAAGTCCGGCGGCTCCCGCGTCGGGGCCCAGATCGGCCGCCTGGGTGTCCCAGTGCAGCGCACCCCCGGAGAGGGATCGTGTCGTCGCGCCGGGATCGCGTTCCCACGTCCAAGCAGGGTCCATCTCCGCGCCGTCGAACTCGTCCGAGTACGCGGGAAGCAGCGTTCCGCGGCTGGGCGGCGCGACGAACGTCGGCGCGTACGCCGCCGGATCACCCGCCGTCACCACCGGGGCGGGCTGCGGGGAGTCCGACGGCCCCGCCCCGCCCCGCACCACCGGCCAGCCGTCCTTCCAGTCGAGCGCATCCATCAGCACCGGACGTTTGGTGTACGTGCCACCGCCCGCGACGTACGGGTCGGTGCGGTCGACCGCGTGGTACAGCATCCAGCGCTGGCCGGTCGCATCGACCGCGCTCGTGACGTGGCCGGTACCGATCCAGCGGTTGCCGTTCTGGTGCAGCACCGGAGTGCCGCCGACGCGCGGGTCGAGCAGCAGTGCGCCGGTCCGGTCCTCGAACGGACCGGTCGGCGACGTCGAGCGTCCCGCGAACACGCCGTATCCCGTCAGCGGCCCCGAGCAGCAGTTGGTCGCCGAGCCGAGCAGGTAGAACCAGCCGTCGTGCTCGATGACGTGAGTACCCTCGTACCGATTCGGGATGGCGACCTGCACCTGGCTGGCCGGGTCCGAGTGCAGACCGTCGGCCGAGAGCTTCCGCACCGAGAGTCCGCCGTAGTAGCTGCCGAAGTACAGGTAGTGCTCGCCCGCGACAGTGATCAACTCCGGGTCGAACACCCACCTCCGGTCGGCGGGGTCCGCGCTCCCCGGCGCCGGCATCGGCTCCACCACCGCACCGCCCGAGTCGACCCAGGGCCCGGCGGGGCTGTCGCTGGTTGCGACACCGATCGCCGAGCCGCCGCCGGGCGCCACGGTGTTCGTCGCCGTGTAGTACAGCAGATAGTGGCCGTCGACGTACGCGACGTCGGGCGCCCACATGTCGCCGTCGCCGATCCAGGCGGGCTTCGTGGGCAGCGCTTCGCCGACGAACGACCAGTGCACGAGATCGGTGGAGCGGTAGGTCGGGATGCTTGAGAAGACGAGCGAGCCGTCGGGGTTGCGCAGCGACGAGTCGATGACGTCGCGCGTGCAGTACAGGTACCACGCCGGATCGGCCGGATCCTCCGAGCGGATGACGTCCGGGTCGGCGCACTGCTCGGCGAGCTTCCCGCCGCCCAGGTCGAGGGGCAGCGGGTTGCTGTACGTCGCCGGCGCGGCGGCGGGATGCGCGGGCGCTGCCGCGATCGCTCCCGCTGAAAAGGCCAGCGCTGTAATCGCGGAGAGGATGGACAGGGACAATCGGCGCGGGATCACAGCTCTCCTTCGAGACGGGACGTGCGCCCAACGCTACAGCGCTGTAAACGTTCCGCCAAGAGCATGAAAGCACCACATCCCGGCCATGAGCGAGATTTGGCGCAAATCGCGGTTATGGGCGCGCCGTAACCGAGATTTGGCGCAAATCGTGATCGGTGCCGGCAACGCAGAACGGGCCGCCACCCGAAGGTGACGGCCCGTCTGTAAGAAGTTCGCGGTGTCTATCGAAGACGCCGGCTTCCGGCTGCGGTTATCGACGCAGACCGAGGCGCTCGATCAGCGAGCGGTAACGGTTGATGTCGATGTCCGAGAGGTAGCCGAGGAGGCGGCGACGCTGACCGACCAGCAGAAGCAGGCCACGACGCGAGTGGTGGTCGTGCTTGTGCTCCTTGAGGTGCTCGGTGAGATCCTTGATCCGCTTGGTCAGGATCGCGACCTGCACCTCGGGGGATCCGGTGTCACCGGGGTGGGTTGCGTACTCTTCGATGATCGCCTTCTTGGTGTCTGCATCCAGCGCCATAGAGGGATCCCCTTTCTGCTCGTTGCGCGGTGCCCGGGGCCTGATGCCTGGGCTCTCTTGATCCGCGGCCGTTAGACGGCAACTGGAAGAGTCTACCAGAGCATCCGGGGCGCTCCCGCCCCGCGGCCACCGCTCAGGACGGCTCCGGTTCCGGCTCGAGGAGCGCGAATCCGGCGCCCTGCGGGTCGACGATCTCGGCCCACCGGCCGACGCCCGGAGCGGAGAGCGGTTCGGTGCGGAGCGTCCCGCCGAGCTCCGTCGCACGCACGATCGCCGCATCCAGATCGGCCACGTTGAAGTACACCAGCCAGTGGGCCGGCTCGACACCGTCCGACCGGTAGGCGCCCGCCACGCTCGTCTCGCCGACGTCGAACAGCCCGTAGGGCTCCTCCCCCACACGCATCTCGCTGATGCCGACGCCGAGCACCGACTCGTAGAACGGGAACGTCGACGCCGGGTCGGCGGCCACCAGCTCCAGCCAGTCCACCGCGCCCGGCTCGTCGCGCAGCCACGGGTCGCCCTGGTCCTTCCGCTGCCACAGTCCGAAGACCGCTCCGGCCGGATCGGCGACGATGGCCAGCCGGATGCCGGCGACCGGTTCTCCCGGCTCCAGCAGCACCGAGCCGCCCGCGGCCGTCACGGCCTGCGCCGCGGCGGTCAGATCGTCGACCGAGAAGTAAGCCGTCCAGCTCGTCGGCACATCGTCCGACGGGAGCGGGCCGAGCGCGGCGACGGGGACACCGCGTGCGCTGGCCAGCGCGAAACCGTTGGAATCGGCTGACGGCGCCGACACATCCCATCCGAACAGCGATCGGTAGTAGGTGGCGGCGGCGGGGTGGTCGGGGCTCTGGAGGTCGACCCAGACGGGCGTGCCCTGCGGGAATGCGTCTTCGATCGGCATGGGCTCACGCTACTCGTCGCCGGGCAGCGCGGCGAGAGCCATCCCAGCGGCGTCGAACAGCCGGATGCGGTCAGATGCCGCGCAGCACCTGGTCCAGTGCGGCCGCGACCACCGGGCCCGGCGGTCCGTCGTCGTGGCGCGCCCACCAGACGAGCGCCGAGAAGTCGGCCGACCCGATCGTGTCGGCGAGCACCTGCACGCGCAGTCCGTCCGGCTCGGCTCCGAGGCGGCGGGCGAGGAAATCGACGAGCATGCCGCGGTTCGCCGCGATCGCTGTGAGACCGAATCCGACGAGTGCGGGGTGCGTACCCATCAGCGCCATGCGCCGGCGGGTGGCCTCCTCGGCCTCGGGACTCAGGGTCAGCGACTCGGTCACCGCGCGCGCCAGCACATCCCGCACGGGCTCGTCGTCCTCCGCTGCGTCGAGCACGTCGTGCATCCGCCCGACCACCGGCTCGACGCCGCCCCACACCAGTGCCGGCTTGCTCGGGAAGTAACGGAACAGCGTGCGCCGCCCGATTCCCGCCACCCGGGCGATGTCGTCCATCGTGGTCTGCTCGTACCCGTGCTCGTCGAAATGCCGAAGGGCGAGCAGCGCCACCCGCTCGGGGTCGACGTCGGCCGGCCGGCCACGACGGCGGGGAGCGGGCGCATCCGGCGAGGTCATCCTCCGATCATCGCATTGCTTCGCCCGGTGCCGACGCCCGGGCACGCTCGACCGCCTGGGCGAGCGTGCGCAGGCCGTCCGGTATCTGCTCCACCGGGATGCCGCCGAAGCCGAGCAGGAGGCCGTCGGGCCCCTCCCCGACCCGGAACCGCGACACCGGCTGCACGGCGACGCCCGCGACCGCGGCCCGCTCAGCGACCCGGCGGCCGTCGATGTCGCCGTCCGCCCCGTCCGCGAGCAGCGCCAGGTGGAGCCCGGCGGCGGACGGCACCAGGCGGAGGCCCGGCAGCAGCCCTCGCGCCGCACGGACGAGCGCGTCGTGCCGCTGCTCGTAGACGCGGGTCGCCGAGCGCACGTGACGCGCGAAACCGCCCGAGTCGATGAAGCGCGCCATGGCGCGCTGGGTGACCGCGTCGTTGTGCCAGTCGCTCAGCCGCTTGGCATGCCGAAGAGCGGGCAGGAGGCCCGGCGGGGCGACGACGAATCCGAGCCGGAGCGCCGGTGCCATCGTCTTCGAGAAGGTGCCGACGTAGACCACCCGCCCCTCCGCATCCAGTCGCTGGAGCGGATCGAGCGGCCGCGCCCCGAACCGGTATTCGCTGTCGTAGTCGTCCTCGATGACGACCGCGTCGTTGCGGGCCGCCCACTCCAGCAGGGCGACCCGTCGTTCCAGCGGGAGCACGCCGCCCAGCGGGAACTGGTGGGAGGGGGTCACATACAGCAGCCGTGCCGGGGGCAGCAGGTCGACACGGAGCCCGAACTCGTCCACCGGGACCGGCAGCACCCGGGCGCCCGTCGTCTCGAACAGCTGCCGGACGGGCGGATATCCGGGGTCCTCGACGAGGACGGTGTCGCTCGGCGTCAGCAGCACACGGGCGAGCAGGTCGAACGCCTGCTGCGCGCCGTTGGTCACCAGCACGTCCTCGGGACCCGCGGCCACCGAGCGTGCGAGGCCGAGGTGCCGCGCTATCCCCTCGCGCAGCCGGTCGACACCGGCCGGGTCGGCGTAGAGGGCCGAGCGGGCGAAGCCGCCGCGGAGCTCGGCGGTGACGTAATGCCGCCAGGTCTCCAGCGGGAAGAGGGCGGGATCGGGTGAGCCGATGCTGAAGTCGTAGGCGATCGGGCGCGGCTCGGTCCAGAGCGGGTCGTCGAGTTCGGCCCAGGTCGCGTTCGGGCGGGCGGCGCCGCGCGGGGTGTCCGCAGCGCCGGGGCGGGCCGGTGCGCCCGTGTAGGCGACGAACGTGCCCGCGCCCACCCGGGCGGCGAGGTACCCCTCCGCCGTCAGCCGCTCGTACGCGGTCGAGACGGTCGAGCGCGAGACCTGCAGCCGCTCGGCGAGTTCGCGCGTCGCCGGCAGCCGCTCCCCCCGCCGCAGGCGCCCATCGACCACGGCGTCGCGCAGCTGGCGGTAGATGCGGTCGGCGCGATCGCCCCGGCCGTCGATGGCGACATGCAGGTCCAGGATGCCCTCCGAGCCTCGACGAATGGCCTGATCAGAATCGATCGGAATGGATCTTACCCGCAGCCAATCGTGTTCCTAGCGTGGAGGACATGACAGAACGCATCCAACTCCCCACCATCGTGCCCGAGGGCTACCGCAAGGTCATCAACCTCGACGGCTACGTCGGCGGCAAGGTCGAGGAGCCGCTCGGCGACCTCATCAAGCTGCGCGCCTCACAGATCAACGGCTGCACCTACTGCGTCGACATGCACTCGGTCGACCTGCAGGGTCGCGGCGTGCCGCTCCGCAAGGTCTTCGCCGTCTCCGCCTGGCGCGAGTCTCCGTGGTTCACCGATCGCGAGCGCGTCGCGCTGGAGCTCACCGAGGCCGTGACCCTCATCCACGAGGACGGCGTCTCGGACGACCTGTACCAGCGCGCGCTGACCGAGTTCGGCGAGGAGGGCCTGGCGAACGTGCTGCTGGCCATTGCGACCATCAACATCTGGAACCGCATCGCCATCCCGACCCGGATGCAGCCGCCCGCGCTGTAGGCCGTCGTCTCGGCCGAGCGGCGGACGGGCGCCTGGGCCGGTCCGGAACGGAGGACATCTCCGCCGCAGCCCGCCGGATCGCCTCCGTTCCCGGCGTTCCGCGGCGTGTCGGCGGCGGGACTCCTCCTTTTCGGACCGGTCGAGCGGCGGGGGATGGTCGACCAATTCGGAGGAGATCCGGCGGGTGATCGCCCTGAACGCCGGGAATGGAGGGGATGATGTCGGCCGCGGCCGGGATCTCCTCCGTTTCCGACGCGCACGGCACAGGACACCCCAGACGACGAAGCGCTCCCCCGGCCGTGCCGAGGGAGCGCTTCGTCGTTCGGGTGATGCGTTCAGCTGACGCCGAGCAGGTCGATCACGAAGATCAGGGTCTTGCCCGACAGTGGGTGACCGCCGCCGGCGGGGCCGTACGCGAGCGCCGGCGGCACGGTGAGCTTGCGGCGACCACCGACCTTCATGCCGGGGATGCCCTCCTGCCAGCCCTTGATGAGGTTGTTCAGCGGGAAGTTGATCGACTGACCACGGCTCCAGGAGGAGTCGAACTCCTCGCCGGTCTCGTACTCGACGCCGAGGTAGTGCACGTCGACCTTCGCGCCGGGGGTGGCTTCGGGGCCGGTGCCCTCGACGATGTCGACGATCTCGAGGGTCTCGGGAGCCGGTCCCTCGGGGGCGTCGACTTCCGGCTTCTGGTTGGTGTTCTCTGCCATGCCTCCCATCCAACCGGTGCCGGGGTGTGGCGTCAAAGCGCGTTCGCTCACCGCGCAGCCGCGATCGGGGGTTGCGCTCGCTGCGCGCCGGGGGCATCCTTGACGCATAACTCGATCCCCCGGGAGCGCTGCAGGCATCGCCGCACCACCGGGGGTCGAGTCTGTTAAGGGCGCACACGCGCCCCCAGACGGAGTCAGGCGCCGCCGAAGACCTTGCCCGGGTTCAGGATGCCGAGAGGGTCGAACACCGACTTCAGCTTCACCTGCAACTCGTAGGAGTCGGGTCCGACCTCGTCCGCGAGCCAGCGACGCTTGAGCACGCCGACGCCGTGCTCGCCGGTGAGGGTGCCGCCGAGGGCGATGGCGGTCCGGAACAGGTCGTTCGCCGCATCCCACACGGCGTCGGGCACCGTGTGGCCGGTGTAGACGAAGTTGGGGTGCAGGTTGCCGTCGCCGGCGTGGGCGACGGTCGGGATGGGGATGCCGTACCGCTCGGAGATGCGCTCGATCGCGGCGAACATCTCCGGCATCCGTGAGCGCGGCACCGCGACGTCTTCGATGAGCACTTCGCCGGACGAGGCCAGCGCCGGGTGGAACGCGCGGCGGAGCGCGAGCAGGCGCTCCCCCTCCTCCGCATCCGCGGCGACCCGGACTGTTCCCCCGGTCTCGGTCAGCAGCTCACCGGCAGCGGCGGCGTCGGCCGCCGCGGTGGCGCCGTCGAACTGGACGAGGAGGTAGGCCGCGCCTCCCGTCGCGCCGAACGCATCCTCGATCGTCGCCGAGCCGAGGTACGCGGAGATGCGTTCGAGCGCCGGGGCGTCGAGCAGCTCCATCACGGCCGGACGCAGCCGTGCCGCGGTGATGCGGGCCGAGGCCTGCGCCGCCGAGGTGACGTCGGAGAACAATGCGCCGAGGGTGACCGGCTCGCCCGGCGGGATCGGCTGGGCTCGGACGGTGGCGCCCACGATAACGCCGAGCGTCCCCTCCGACCCCACGAACAGGGCGGTCAGGTCGTAGCCGGTCACGCCCTTGACCGTGCGATGCCCGGTGCGCAGGAGGCGTCCATCCGCGAGCACGACCTCCAGCCCCAGGACGGCCTCGCGCGTGACGCCGTACTTCGCGCACAGCAGCCCGCCCGCGTTGGTCGCGATGTTCCCGCCGACGGTGGAGATCGCCTTGCTCGCCGGGTCGGGCGCGAAGAACAGGCCGTATGGCTCCAGTGCCGCGTTGAGGTCGCTGTTGACGACGCCGGGCTCGATGACGGCGAGCTGGTCGTCGGCCGAGATCTCGATGATGCGGTTCATCGCGGAGACGTCGAGGACGATGGATCCGTCGGTACCGTTCGCGCCGCCCGCCAGGCCGGTGCCCGCACCCCGGGGCACGACCGGGACGCGGAACTCGCTCGCCGCCCGCAGCGTGGCCTGCACGTGCGCCACCGACCGCGCGGTCACGATCGCGAGCGGGCGGCCCTGGGCCACCCATCCGGACCGGTCGGTGCGGGCGGCGTCGAGGAGAGCGGGGTCGGTCGTCAGCACGCCGGCGTCGGCGGCCTCCTCGCCGAGCGCGGCCGCGAGCCAGTCGAGTACGTCCATGCCCCCAGGCTAGCGATCGGCGGCACCGGCGGCCTCGCGGTGATGTCCGATTTCCGCTATCGGATGTCGGCGGCGGGTGTCACGCTGGTGGACATGAGCACGCTGCAGCATCCCCGGTCCGGCGCATCGAGCACCCCTGCGGACAGCGCCGACGGCCGCCTCACCGACCCGGTGTTCGCCGAGCGCTACCGGGCGATGAGCGCCAAGGATGCGCGTTTCGACGGGCAGTTCATCACCGGCGTGCACACCACCGGCATCTACTGCCGTCCGAGCTGCCCGGCTGTCACACCCAAGCCCGGCAACGTCACCTTCTATCTCACCGCGGCGGCCGCGCACGAGGCAGGGCTCCGCGCCTGCAAGCGCTGCCTCCCGGATGCCGTGCCCGGTTCACCCGAATGGAACGTGCGCGACGACCTCGCCGCACGCGCCATGCGCCTCATCGCCGACGGCACGGTGGAGCGGGAGGGCGTGCCCGGCCTCGCGCACCGGCTCGGCTACACCCCGCGGCACCTGAACCGCGTGCTCACCGCCGAACTCGGTGCCGGACCGCTCGCTCTCGCCCGCGCCCACCGTGCGCAGACGGCGCGGCTGCTCCTGACCGGCAGCGACCTCCCGATCACCGACGTGGCCTTCGCCGCAGGCTTCAGCAGCGTCCGGCAGTTCAACGAGACCATGGCCGAGGTCTATCGGCTCACGCCCGGCGCCATCCGGACCGCCGCCCGCCGCTCCCCCGCCGCCGCACACCGCGAGCCCGGCACGGTGACGCTGAGCCTGCGGCTGCCGGCCCGTGCGCCGTTCGACGGCGCGTCGGTGCTGTCCTTCCTCGCAGCCCGCGCGATTGACGGGATGGAGGCTCCCGGCGCGGCCCACGGCTCCGGCGACATCGGGTACGCCCGGGCGCTCCGGCTCCCGCACGGGCCCGCGGTGGTGCGGCTGACTCTCACCGGCACCGCGACGTCCCCCGCGGTGCAGTGCGACGCCTCCCTGGCGGATGTGGCCGATCTGGCCCCCCTGGTGGCGCGCGTGCGACGCCTGCTCGACCTCGACGCGGACGCCGAGGCCATCGACGCGGTCCTGGCCGCCGACCCCGCGTTGGCGCCCAGCGTCGCCGCGGCACCCGGCCTGCGCGTGCCCGGAGCGGTGGATGCGGAGGAGATCGTCTTCCGTGCGCTCATCGGGCAGCAGGTGTCTGTCGCCGCAGCGCGGACCGCCCTCACCCGGCTCACGGACGCCCTCGGCGAATCCATCGACCTGCCGGTGCCCGGCGGGGGCGCTTTCACCCGCCTCTTCCCCACCGCCGCCGCGATCGCCGAGCGCGGGCGGGAGGTGCTCCGCGGGCCGTCGCGCCGGATCGACGCGATCGTCGGTGCGGCCGAGGCGCTGGCCGACGGTCGCCTCACCATCGACGTCGGCGAGTCGCGTGACGAGCTCGAACGCCGGCTGGTGGAGCTGCCCGGCATCGGCCCGTGGACGGCCGGATACGTCGCCCTGCGCGTGCTGGGCAGCCCCGACATCCTGCTCACCGGCGATCTGGCACTCCGGCAGGGTGCCGCGCGGCTCGGGCTCCCGGGGGATGCGCGCGGGCTCGCCGAGCACGGTGCACGGTGGGCTCCCTGGCGCAGCTATGCCGGGCTGCACCTGTGGCGGGCCTGAAACCAGGCCCGGTGCCGCGTACGATCGACACGTGCCCTCCCTGTCCGTCGTCATCCCGGCCCTCGATGACGCCGAGATGCTCGCCCGCTGTCTGCAAGACCTCGCTGCGCAGCTGCGTCCCGCCGACGAGATCATCGTGGTGGACAACGGCAGCAGCGACGGCACCGCCGATGTCGCACGCGCGGCCGGGGCGACCGTCGTCGAGCAGCCGCATCGCGGGATCTGGCCCGCCGCATCCACCGGGTACGACGCCGCGAGCGGCGACATCATCGCGCGCCTGGATGCCGACTCGCGGCCGCCGGCCGACTGGCTGCTCCACATCGAGGCCGAGTTCGTCGATGCGCCCGAGGTCGGTGTGCTCACCGGCCCCGGCGTGTTCTACGACGGCAACACCGTGGTCGCCGGAATCGGACAGGTGCTCTACATCGGCGGCTACTTCTGGTCCATGGGGCTGTGGCTCGGGAACCCGCCCATCTTCGGCTCCAACTTCGCGATGCGCCGCGAGGTCTGGCTGGATGTGCGCGAGCGGGTGCACCGCGACCGCAGCGACATCCACGACGATCTGGACCTCGCCTTCCATCTGAGCCTCGACACCGCCGTCCGCTACGACGAACGGCTCACGGTCGGCATCTCGGCCCGCCCGTTCTCCACCTGGCGCGGCTTCGGGCGCCGGCTGCGCTGGGCGTACACGACGTTGAGCATGCACCTACCCGACCAGTCGCCCTGGCGCCGCCGCATCACCCGGCGCCGTCAAGCGCACGACCGCGAGAGGGACGCGCCGGGCGCCGTCGCCTGAACCGATAGCCTGGATCGGTGAGATTCTCGCACCTCAGCACTGCCGCAGATCCCGGGCCCCGCCTGGCCGCCGTCATCGGAGACGGAGCCCTCTTCCTCGACGAGGTGATGGACCGGCCGCCGCGGGACCTGCAGGAGCTCATCGAACGCGGCGAGAGCGGCCTCGCCGAGGTGCGCGCGGTCGTCGCCGAGGCGGAAGCCGCCGGCCGCGAGCTGCCGCCGGTGCACGAGTTGCGCCACGCCTCCGCGATCCTCCGCCCGCCGCACGTCATCGCGATCGGCGCGAACTACGCCGCGCACGCGTCCGAGCTGAAACTGCGGAGCGAGAAGGCGGCGACCGTCTTCAACCTCTGGCCGAACTCCCTGGCCGGGCACGGCGGAACCACCACCTGGCCGGCCGACCTCTCCACCCAGGTCGACTACGAGGCCGAGCTGGGGGTCGTCATCGGGCGCCCGGCGCGCAACGTCCCGGTGCAGGACGCCCTGGACTACGTGTGGGGCTACACCGTGGTCAACGACATCACTGCGCGCGACCTGCAGTTCTCGGAGGCGCAGTGGTCGCGGTGCAAGTCGTTCGACGGCTTCACCCCCACCGGGCCCGTGGTCGTCACGGCCGACGAGATCCCCGACCCGCAAGACCTTTGGCTCACCACGAACGTCGACGGTGCCATCCTGCAGGATGCGTCGACCGCCGACATGGTCCGCAGCGTCCCGGAGCTGATCGAGTTCCTCTCGCGCTCGGCCACCATCCCGCCCGGAACACTGATCTCGACCGGGAGCCCGGGCGGCGCGGGCTACTCGCGCACCCCTCCCGTCTTCCTCCGCGACCGCTCCACCGTCACCGTCTCCATCGGCGGGATCGGCTACCTCACCACGTACTGCCGCGTCACCTGACCCACCGGGCGCGCCGCGGTGCGTTAGCGTATGCCTGTGTCGATCGGAGAGCGGCGCCCGGTCACGGGCGGGGACGACGAGGCTGCGCGCCTCGATGCCGCCCTGCCCGATATCGACTGGTCGGTCGCGCCCGTCGGCACGGTCTTCTCCCGCTTCCGCGCGCCCAGCGGTGAGCTGGCGGTCGCCGCACTCGGCGACCCGGCCGATCCCCGCGTCGTGCTCATTCCCGGGGTCACCGGCTCCAAGGAGGACTTCTATCTCCTGGCGCCGATCCTGGTGGCGGCCGGCTATTACGTGCAGAGCTTCGATCTGGCCGGGCAGTACGAGTCCGCCGACGCCGGTCCGGTCCCGGGCGGCCACTACACCTACGGACTGCTGGTAGCCGATGTCGTCGCCTTCCTGCGCGACGGCGGCCCGGCGCACGTGCTCGGCTACTCCTTCGCCGGCATCCTGTCGCAGCTGGCCCTGGTGGAGCATCCCGAGCTGTTCCGGTCGCTGACTCTCCTGACGGCCCCGCCGGAGCCGGGGCAGTCGTTCCGCGGCGTGCGGATCATCGGCTGGCTGAGTTGGTTCGCGACGGCCCACATCGGCGCGAGCCTGATGATCTGGGGCATCACGACGAACAAGAACAAGGTCTCCGACAGTCGACTGGCCTTCGTACGGTCGCGGTTCGCACTCACCCGCCGCTCCAGCGTCGACGACATCGTCGGACTGATGAAGCGGGTCCCGGATGTGCGTTCGCGCGTCGCCGCCAGCGGCATCCCGCTCCTCGTCGTCACGGGTGATCACGACCTCTGGCCGACGCACCTGCACGCCGCGAACGCGAAGGCCCTCGGCGCCCGCCTCGCCGTCTACCGCACCGGGCACAGCCCGTGCGAGACCGCCCCGCACCAGCTGGGCCGCGACATGATCGCGCTCTTCCACGAGGCCGAGGCGCGCGAACGCTGAGCGATCCCGACGTGCCGGGTGAGCGAAAAGCCTAGACCCCACATTTGGGGGTAGTGACTCGTCTCGACGCTGGGCCACGATGAGAGGGCAGCGAGGGGGACGGTATGGATAAATGTCTGAAGACGACTTCCTTCACCCGCCGCACGCGCCGCGGCTCCGCGAACACGTCGGCATGATCCGTTGGCAGCGCATCGGCGACGGTGAGTGGTCGATGGAGACCGCCCGCGGCCAGTACGTCGGCGGCAACAGCAAGGTCTGGCGGGTCCGCCTCTACGACGGCATCGAGCTCGAGTACGACCTCGACGAGTGGGCGCCCTTCAACTGAGTCTCTTCCGGTGCCGTCCGCCGGGCCGCACACCGGCCCCGCGGACGGCACCGATTTCTTCTCCCCCTCGACGGGGGAATCGACCTGAGCGGCCGCACCGCCTAGGGTCGTCGCATGATCCCCGACGAAGCGGACGGATGGATGCTCACCTGCGTCCTGGTCGCCCGCGACGGCAGCGAGACCACCCTCTCGGTGCCCTCCCTCTCCCGAACGCCGCCCACGCGCATCCGCCGCCCCTCCCACCTCGGAGGCGCCGCCGTCGTCGATGTGTACGCGTTCTCCGCGCTGCAGGGCACTCCGCCCCGCGCGGTGTACGACTTCGAATGCACCGTGCCGCAGAGCACGGATGAACTCCCGGCGGACGATTCTCCGGCCGCCGGTCCCTCGCCGTCCGACTGACGCCAGGCGGAAAAGGTCGGGTGCCGGCACTCGGCGCAGCGAGATTCCCCGGTGCCGGCACCCTTGTCGCTATGTCGGGCATAACGACCTCTATGCGGGCTTAAGCTCACCCTGCCCGGGTCGGGGGCGAAAAGCCTAGACAGCAATGTCCGCTATTGCATGCGCGGCGTGCTCCCCGTTCCCGCGTGCCCATCCCGGACCACGCCCTGAGCGGTGTAACGGAGCCGGCGGGCCCCCTGCGGCGGCCCGGACCGCACCGCCGTCTGCATGTGCAGGAAGAACAGCGTGAACGACCGCTCGACGCTGTCGGTCCCGGACAGTCCGTGCAGAGCCGCATCGTCGGCGACCAGGCGGGCGTTGGCGAGCAGGGCGTCCTCCTCCACCCGCACCTCCACGATCCGATCGTCCGGGGTCAGCACCTGCAGCAGCAGGGCGTCGGCGTCCACGACGTGGATGCCCGGCGCCCGTTCCAGCGACCGCAGGAAGCGGTCCACGATCCGTCTCTCGCCTCGCGGCATCCGTCGCTCCTTCCGGCGGAGCCGCCTGGAGCCCGCTGGGCCAGCGGGAAGGCGAGCATCCGTCCATAGGAGTAGACGAACGAGTCTGCGTTCGATGACGGGGCTGAGGAACCCCGTCGCTCACTCGGTATCGGAGCGTGCCTCGCGGATGGCATCCGCCTCGATGACCGGGATGGCCGTGGTGACGACCTCCAGGCCGCTCAGACGGGCGGGCGACAGCAGCCGGGTGACCTCCTCGCGACTCATCAGCTTCGCCTCGACGACGAGGTCGGCGACGTTGCGTCCGGTCAGGAGAGCCGACTTGGCGAGCGCGGCCGAGGCGGCGTAGCCGATGTGCGGGGTGAGTGCGGTGATCACGCCGACGGACGAGCCGACCATCGCGCCGAGGCGCTCCTCGTTCGCCGTGATGCCGTCGACGCAGTTGATGCGCAGCGTGCGGAACGCCTGCGCCATCCACGTGATGCTCTGCAGCAGTGAGTGGGCGATGACGGGCTCGAAGGCGTTGAGCTGCAGCTGGCCGCCCTCCGCCGCCATGGTGACCGTCACATCCGCGCCGGCGACCGAGAAGGCCACCTGGTTGACGACCTCGGGGATGACGGGGTTGACCTTGCCGGGCATGATGCTGGAGCCGGCCTGGCGCGCCGGCAGGTTGATCTCGCCGAGCCCTGCCTGGGGTCCGGACGAGAGCAGGCGGAGGTCGTTGCAGATCTTCGAGAGCTTGATCGCGCTGCGCTTGAGCGAGCCGGAGAACGACATGAACGCGCCCGCGTCGCTGGTCGACTCGATCAGGTCGGGGGCGGTCTCGAGATTCAGGCCGGTGATCGCGTTCAGGTGGCGCACGGCGGCGGCCGCGTAGCCCGGGTCCGCGGTGATGCCCGTGCCGATCGCGGTCGCTCCGAGGTTGATCTCGGCGAGCAGCCACTTCGTCTCGGTCAGGCGCGCGTGGTCCTCCGTCAGCGTGGTGGCGAAGCCGTGGAACTCCTGGCCCAGGGTCATGGGCACGGCATCCTGCAGCTGGGTTCGGCCGACCTTCAGGATGTTGCGGAACTCGGCGGCCTTTGCGGCGAACGAATCGCGCAGCAGAGCGAGCTCGTCGAGCAGGTGCCCGAGCGCGAAGGTGAGGCCGATCTTGATGGCGGTCGGGTACGTGTCGTTGGTGCTCTGGCTGCGGTTGACGTCGTCGATCGGGTGCAGGTGCGAGTAGTCGCCCTTCTCGTGTCCGTCGAGTTCGAGCGCGATGTTGGCGATGACCTCGTTCGCGTTCATGTTGGTCGAGGTTCCGGCGCCGCCCTGCATCACGCCGACCACGAACTGGTCGTGGTAGCGGCCGTCGATGATGAGCTGGCAGGCGCGGTCGATCAGCTCGGCCTTGCGCGGCTCGAGCACGCCGATCTCGGCGTTGGCGCGCGCGGCGGCCTGCTTGACGCTGGCCAGTGCGACGATGAGGTCCGGGTAGACGGAGATCGGGCGCTTGGCGATCGGGAAGTTCTCCAGAGCGCGCGAGGTGTGGATGCCCCAGTAGGCGTCGGCGGGGATCTCGCGGCTGCCGAGCGAGTCGGTCTCGACGCGTGTCGCGCGCCCCTCGGCGCTGGGGGTAGGAACGTCGGAGACGTTCTCGGACGCATCGGTGACGACGAGTCCGGACGGGGTGACGACGGGGATTGGGGCTGTCTTCGAGTCGTCCATGGTTGCTGTCGGGTTCACGGTTGGCACCGTTGCCTCTCGTTGTGCGTTGGCATGTCTTTCTGGCGCCGGACGTTCGTGGCCTCCGGCAGTGCCGAGCCTACCCCCGGGCCTGTGAGGCCCACTGGACGACCTGTCGCCCATCTCCACACTCCTTCGACACGGTGTCCATCGCCGTCGAGCGTCGAGGGATCAGCCCAGCTTGCGCAGCAGACCGCGCGCGAAGCGGTCCTTGGCCTCGGTGTACGGCGGGTAGATCAGCTGCAGGGTGTCGGGGCTGAGCGGCTTGCTCAGCACCGCCTTCTCGTGGCTGAAGGTCCGCAGCGATCGCTCGCCGTGATACGCGCCGGCGCCGCTCTCGCCAACCCCGCCGAACGGGAGTCCGGCGACCGCGAGGTGCGCGGCCGGAACACCGAAGCCGACCGCGCCGGAGCTGGTCTCGGTGAGGATGCGGCGGCGGGTCGTCGCACTCGAGGTGAAGACGTACAGGGCGAGCGGCTTGTCCCCCGCGCGGATGAAGCGGATGGCGTCGTCGAGGCCGTCGACGGGAAGGATCGGGAGGATGGGGCCGAAGATCTCCTCCGCCATCGCGGGCGACTCGGGCGCGACATCGGTAAGCACGGTCGGAGCGAGATACCGGGTCTCGGCGTCGTGGTCGCCGCCGACCGCCGCAGTGCCCGAGCCGAGCATCCCGGTCAGCCGTTCGAACTGGCGGTCATTGACGATGCGGCCGTAGTCGGGGCTCTGCGCCGGGTCGTCGCCGTAGAGGTCGCGGACCGCGTCGCGCAGGGCATCGGCGAGGCGGGGGACGATGGAGCGTTCGGCGAGCACGTAGTCCGGCGCGACGCACGTCTGCCCCGCGTTCATGAACTTGCCCCACGCGATGCGGCGGGCGGCAGCGGCGATGTCGACCGTGGCATCGACGTAGACGGGTGACTTGCCGCCGAGCTCCAGCGTCACCGGGGTGAGGTTCTCGACCGCCACGGCGGCGACGATGCGGCCGACGCGGCCGTTGCCGGTGTAGAAGATGTGGTCCCACCGCTGGGCGAGCAGGTCGGTGGTGTCCTCCACGCCGCCCTCGACCACCGCGACGGCGCGCGTGTCGAGGTACTGCGGCATGAGGCGGGCCATCGCCGCAGAGGTCGCCGGGGCGAGCTCGCTCGGCTTGAGCACGACCGCGTTGCCGGCCGCGAGCGCGCCCACCAGCGGGGCGAGCAGCAGCTGCACGGGGTAGTTCCACGGCGCGATGACGAGCACGACACCGACCGGCTCGAGCATCGTGGACGCACGCGCCGGGAGCAGCGCTCCGGGAACCGACACGCGGCGCGGCCGCAGCCAGCGGCGCAGGTGCTTCAGCGTGTGGTCGATCTCGCCGACCACGAACCCGAGCTCGGCGATCTGCGACTCGGTCGGGCTCTTCGCCAGGTCGGCGAGCAGCGCATCCTCGAACTCCGCCGACCGCTCGGTGAGCATGCGGCGCAGCGCCCGCAGCTGGCCGAGGCGCCACGCGAGCGGCTTGGTGACCCCTCGCTCGAAGGCGGACCGGAGCTCGTCGACCGTGCGCGCATGCGTCATGCGCCCATCCTACGAATACGGGCGGTCCGTCGGGCCGGAGGCGTGCGCCCCCGAAAGGGAGGCGATCCGGTGCCGGCGGCCGTCCTCGGCCCTCCGTTTCGCGCAACGCGCCGAGGCGGGGATGCGGATCTCCTCCGTTTCCGCCCTCCGCGGTGGCCGGACGGAATGGGAGGTGATTCCCGTCGACACGCCGTCCTGATGCGGGAAACGGAGGCGATCCGGCGATGCGCGGGATCGGATGACCTCCCTTTGCGCGCCGCGGACGCGCGACTGGGGTCTACGGGCGGACGGACGGGTCGGGCAGGCGGGTCAGCGGGCGGGACGGTACGCGAGGTCGAAGATGGCGTGGCCGAGGCGCTCGCCCCGGCGCTCGAACTTGGTGACCGGACGGTCGTCCGGGCGCGGGACGAAGCGCGCTTCGCCCGCGAGGTTCACGAGACCCGGCTCGGCGTCGAGCACCTCGATCATGTGCTCGGCGTACGGCTCCCAGTCGGTCGCGAGCCGGAGCACGCCATCCGGGGACAGCGCAGCGACGAGCAGCCGGGCGACCTCCGGCTGGATGAGCCTGCGCCGATGATGACGGGCCTTGGGCCAGGGGTCCGGGAAGAAGACGAGGATCTCATCCACCGAACCCGCCGGCAGTCCGCGCTCGAACACCTCGACCGCGTCGTGCCGGACGATGCGGATGTTCGTGAGTCCGCGATCCCGCATCGCGCCGAGCACCCGGCCGATGCCCGCGCCGTGCACCTCGATGCCGAGGAAGTCGCGGTCGGGGTGGCGCTCCGCCAGGGTCAGCAGGTTCTCGCCGTTGCCGAAGCCGATCTCGACGACTCGGGGCGCCGTGCGTCCGAAGATCGCGTCCAGGTCGAGGGGCGAGCCGTCGAA
The DNA here is from genome assembly GCF_031455295.1 of Leifsonia sp. 1010. Classification (NCBI taxonomy): domain Bacteria; kingdom Bacillati; phylum Actinomycetota; class Actinomycetes; order Micrococcales; family Microbacteriaceae; genus Leifsonia; species Leifsonia sp. 1010. The sequence goes on along the minus strand of NZ_JAVDSL010000002.1, from coordinate 612 downwards.
GTCGACGCCGAAGCTCGGCCACAGCTCGTCTATCGCGCGCGACTGGGCTTCGGTCTTGCGGCCGCGCACTACGAAGCTGCGCGGCCGGACGAGGGGGGATGGTTCCATCCCCCCATTGTCCCCTGTCGACTTACAGCCAGGCGAACGGCAGCGCCAGGACGCCGAACCCGATACCCACGAGGGCGAGGAGGGCGAAGAACGCGGCGCCGGCGAGCATCACGGCGTTGAGGACGATGCCCCACACCGCGAAGGTCTTGCCCAGCGGCTCGCGCTTCAGCGCCATGATGCCGACGACGAGGCCGGCGACCGGGGCGATCAGCGTCCAGCCGAAGACGATCGAGGCGAGTCCGAGCGCGAAGCTCGTGATGCTGAGGGTGCGGTCGGGAGTGGCGGTCTGGTACGGGGTGGTGGTGGTGGTGGTCATGTCTCCATCCAACCGATTCGCGCCACTGCCGCGCTATCGGGGTACCCCCCGATTCCTCCCTGAGGTCACCCCCAGATTCGTGGGGGGGGGGGGGTTTGGGGGGGGGGGTGACCACAACCCGACCGGTTCCGAGTGGGGGGGGGGGCCCCGGCGCGCCCCCCCGCGGCGCGCGCGCGGCGGGGGTGTGG